>USJW01000150.1 GCA_900555045.1 uncultured Clostridium sp.
TCCGATCTTATTCAAAGGGCTGTATATAGAAATTCCCCACCACATCGCTGGAGTTCAGCACGTTCACAAAGGTGTCCGGGTACTGCTGGTGAATCCGCTTTTTCATCTTCCGCACATCGCCGTCGGACAGCACCGTGTAGATCAGATACTTTTTGTGGGCCGTGTAGGAGCCGAAGCCTTTTAAGATCGTGCTGCTGTGGTTGGTCAGCTCCAAAAGGTCTGCGGAGATGGCGGCCGGGTTGTCGGTGACAATCAGCAGCGTCTTTTTCTTGTACTTTTTATAGAAGGTGTTGATCACCTGGGTGCTGCAGAACTGGAAAATTATGGAATACAGTGCCTTGTCCATGCCGAACAGCTTGCCGGAGATCAGGATGATGACGGCGCTGAATATCAGCATGTAGTTGAAGGTGGACACCTTGAACTTGTTGGACAGGGACATGGCGATAAAATCCGTGCCGCCGCTGCTGGCGTTGTTGTTTAAGATCAGGCACATGCCCAGGCCGTTTAGGATTCCGCCGAACACCGAGATCAGCAGAATGTCGCCGGTGATGGGGATAACCGGCAGCTCATCGACCAGTATGGAGATCGCAAACAGACTGATGCAGGAAAAAATCGTGAATTTCTTTCCCACCAACCGGTAGGCAAAGACCGCCGGGATCGCGTTGAACACCACGTTCAGGAAGGTGAACGAGATTCTCACATCGTAAAAGGTGAATCCCACCCGCTGGATCAGCTTGGACAGGCCCGAAAACCCGCCGGGCACCAGTTTTCCCTGCTCCACAAAGGTGTTCATGTTGACGGCCACGATCAAACTGCCCAACAGAATAAAGACAATGTTTCCAATATTCCGCCATTTCTTGCTGTTCGCCAATTTCTCCGCTTTTTTCTGATACAAATCAGACACCTTCCCGCTGTTCTCCATACCTGCCTCCTGCTCTATGGTTTTTTGCATATAACCTACCTGTGATACACGCACGCTCCGCCCACGTAGGTCGCCAGCACGCCCACGCCCGCCAGCTTCTCCGGCGCGGTCTGGAAGGGATCCCTCTCCAGCACCACAAAATCCGCCAGCATCCCTGGGCGGATCCGCCCCTTTCTCCCCTCGTCGAAGGATGCCCACGCCCCGGCGCTGGTGAAGGAATCGATGGCCTCCCTCACCGTCATGGCCTGCTCCGGAAGGTAGGGCCCCAAGTGATCCTTAATGGTCCGGCGCGTCACCGCGCACTGAATCCCCGCCATCACATCCGGCAGCTCCACCGGGCAGTCGGAGCCCCCGGACACATGGACGCCCATGTCATGGAGCGTCTTAAAATTATAGCTGCTCTTCGCCCGCTTCTCCCCCACCCGGTCGTTCACGATGCGGATGTCATAGTCCAGGAAAATCGGCTGCACGTAGGCGTTCAGCGACAGCTCCCCAAACGCGTTCAGCTGGTCCGGCCGGGTAATCTGGCAGTGCACCACGCCGTGCCGGTGGTCCGCCCTGGGATTTCGCTCCAAAACCTCCCGGTAGACGGCCAGCACATCGTCCAGAATCCCGTCCCCGATGGCGTGGATGGCCGCCTGCATCCCGTGGTCATGGGCGTAGCCGATCATCTCCCGGAACTGGTCCCTGGTGTAGATGGGGATTCCGCGGGTGTCCGGCGCATCCGAGTACGGCTCCGACAAGTAGGCGGTTCTGGACCCCAGCGAGCCGTCCCCCAGCATCTTCAGCGGGCCGATGCGAAACCGGTCGCTCCCCCAGCCCGTGGTGTAGCCCGCCTCAACGAACCGCTCAAGCTCTTTTAGGGAGGCAAACTGTGACTGCTCATAGACCCGGACCGTCAGCTCCCCCGCGTCCTCCAGCTCCCGGTATGCGGCCAGCGTCTCCTGCCAGGGCACGTTGGGGAACGCCAGAAGATCATCCGTCTGGCTGGAGGTGATCCCATAGCGGTTTAGCTGCCCGCAGGCGGAGCGCATCATGTCCTTTAGCTCCTCGCGGCTGGGGGCGGGAATCCGGTTGTACACCAGGTCCATGGCGTTCTCCCGGAATATCCCCAGCGGTTCCCCATGCCCGTCCACATCAAAGCGCCCGCCCTCGGGCTGAGGCGTCGCCGCCGTCACCCCGATCATCTCAAGAGCCCGCGAGTTCACCACGCACGCGTGGCCGCATGCCCGGACGATACAGACCGGGCGCTCCGTGGAAATCCGGTCCAGGTCGTAGCGGTTTGGGAAGCGCCGTTCCCCCGAAAAATAGTCCTGGTTCCATCCTCTCCCGCGCAGCCAGCTCCCGGCAGGAAGCGGCGTCTCCTCCCCGAAGCAGCGCATCTCCTCCAGCACCTCCTCCAGAGAACCGGTGTGGCGGCTCAAATCCGCCGCCCGCAGGGAGTAGCCGAAGTTCAGCAGGTGCATGTGGGAATCGTTGAAGCCCGCGCACACAAAATGGCCCTCCAGGTCGAAGACCTCCGCTCCCTCCGCCTTATATTCCAGCGCCCCGCCGTTGTCCCCGGCGTAGAGAAACCGCCCGTCCTCCTGGACAAACGCCTCCACAAGCGGCAGCTCACCGGTGTAAACCCTTCCATTTATATAGATTGTCCTCATACCCTATATCCCTTCTCTTCTATATATTATGCCTGCCCGTCCCCTTTTTTGCCCTGGCGCAGCCGGTTCCGGTTGTAGATCAGGTGCAGCATCATGGCGTCCTCCGCCGCCGTGGCGTCCCCGGCGCGCACCGCGTCCACGATGGCCCGGTGGGAGGAGATCGTCTCCTCGCGAAGCCCCGCCTGGGTCAGGTCGATAAACATGTTGATCGCGCGGAAGATGATGGGGGCCAGGTTCGGGAACACCAGGTTTCCGCTGAGCTCCCCCAGCTTTGCGTGGAACGCCGCGTCCGCGTTCACGTGGGGGCGGCCCTCCGCGTACCGCTTTTCCACCGTGTCCGCCAGCCTGGACAGCTCTACCACCTGCTCTGCGGTTGCGTTTAAGGCGGCCCGGGCGGCGATCCTGGGCTCGATCAGCATACGAAATTCCAGCAAATCCGAGACCAGCTTCTCCTTATCCCGGATAAACAGAAATCCCAGCGGATCGTCGGAGATCCCGGTGTTTTTGCTGATAAACACGCCGGAGCCATGGCGGGCCTCCAGAATATTGCGGGAGGCCAGCATGCGGATCGCCTCCCGCAGCGTCGTGCGGCTGACATCCAAAAGCTTCACCAGCTCCGCCTCGCTGGGCAGCTTGTCCCCCTCCTTCAGTTCCTGATCGATAATGTAGTGGACGATGCGGTCCGCCGTCTGTTCCGTCAGTGTCCGGGTATCTTCCATAGATTGTGCGCCTTCTTTCCTGTATCGCTGTGTAAATCTTAAGTCACAGTATACCATGAAATCGGATGAATGTGCAAGAAATCTTTTCATATTGGTAGTATGACTTGTCTTTTTCGTTCACAAGTTGTACGATGACTTTCCGAGAGTCGGCCGCAATGTCATTGGCCACATTGCCCAATTTTTCGTTATATTTCTGTGCATCATGTAGATTTTCGACTTTTCCGTTGACACGTACGATATGAAGTGATACTATGAGTTTGCAAAGAGATACTACGAGTTGTTCGCAGACTCGTCAGACAAACCGATTAAGATGATGAAGAGAGAGGGATGTAGCTATGATTAGTCAGGAAATCCGTAAAATTGCTCCGGAGCAGGATCCGCTGCGTATGGGTATGGGGTGGACCGTGGAGGATTTGTCCAAGCCCCAGGTTATGATTGAGAGCACCTTCGGCGACAGCCACCCGGGCAGCGCCCACCTTTTGGAGCTGGTCAACAAAGCGGCCGACGGGGTTTTGGAGGCAGGCGGCAAGGCGGCCCGCTATTTCACCACCGACATCTGCGACGGCATGGCCCAGGGCCACGACGGAATCAACTACTCCCTGGCTCACCGGGACATGATCGCTAACATGATCGAGATCCACGCGGGCGCCACCCCCTTCGACGCCGGAATCTTCGTGGCCAGCTGCGACAAGGGCGTTCCGGCCCAGCTGATGGGAATCGGGCGCACCAACCTGCCCTCCATTCTGGTCACCGGCGGCGTGATGGACGCGGGCCCGGACCTGCTGACCCTGGAGCAGATCGGCATGTACTCCGCCATGTGCCAGCGGGGCGAGATCTCCGAGGAGAAGCTTACCTATTATAAGCAGCACGCCTGCCCCTCCTGCGGCGCCTGCTCCTTCATGGGAACCGCCTCCACCATGCAGGTCATGGGCGAGGCCTTAGGGCTCATGCTCCCCGGCTCCGCGCTGATGCCCGCAACCTGCGAGGACCTGCGCGAGGTGGCCGTCCGGGCCGGACGCCAGGCGGTAGAGCTGGCGAAGAAAGGCCTTCGCGCCAGGGACATCGTGACCATGAAGTCCTTCGAGAACGCGATCATGGTCCACGCGGCCATCTCCGGCTCCACCAACTCCCTGATGCACATCCCGGCCATCGCCCACGAGTTCGGCCTCACCATCGGCTCCGAGCTGTTCGACCGCATGCACCGGGGCGCCCACTACCTGTTAGACATCCGCCCCGCCGGAAAATGGCCGGCACAGTACTTCTACTACGCGGGCGGCGTTCCCAGAATCATGGAGGAGATCAAGTCTATGCTGCACTTAGACGTGATGACCGTCACCGGCAAGACCCTGGGCGAGAACCTGGAGGAGCTCCGGAAGAACGGCTTCTACGACAAGTGCGACGAGTACTGCGCCAAGGTGGGCGTGACGCGCGAGGACATCATCCGTCCCTTCGACAAGGCCATCGGCACGGACGGCGCCATCGCCATCTTAAAGGGCAACTTAGCCCCTGAGGGCGCGGTCATCAAGCACACCGCCTGCCCCAAGGAGATGTTTAGCGCCACGCTGTCCGCCCGCCCCTTCGACAGCGAGGAGGAAGCCCTGGCCGCAGTGCTGCGCCACGACATAAAGCCCGGCGAGGCCGTGTTTATCCGCTACGAGGGCCCCAAGGGCAGCGGCATGCCGGAGATGTTCTACACCTCCGAGGCCATCTCCTCCGACAAGGAGCTCGGAAAGAGCATCGCCCTGATCACGGACGGCCGTTTCAGCGGCGCCTCCACCGGCCCGTCCATCGGCCACGTGTCGCCTGAAGCGGCGGAGGGCGGCCCCATCGCCCTGGTCGAGGAGGGCGACTTGATCCACATCGATATCCCCGGGCGCAAGCTGGAGATCGTGGGCGTGGGCGGCGAGCCCAAGACCAGCGAGGAGATGGACGCCATCCTGGCGGAGCGCAGAAAGAACTGGAAGCCCAAGGCGCCCAAGTACACATCCGGCGTTCTGAAACTCTTCTCGGAGCACGCGGTGTCCCCGATGAAGGGCGGATACATGGTTTAACTGGCAGTTTATACAGATAGGGAGGTTTATTTCAGTATGGAAAACGTATTTACAGCAGACCCGGGGCGCCTCATTCTGGCGGCACTGTGCGGAATCGCGATTCTGCTTTTTCTCATCATCAAAGTGAAATTTCAGGCTCTGATCGCCATCCTGATCTCCGCCATCGCCATCGGCCTCGTCGCCGGCATGCCGGTGGGGATGATCACGGACACCGTCACCAAGGGCATGGGCGAGACCCTAAAGGGCATCGCGCTCCTCGTGGGCCTGGGCTCCATGTTCGGCGCCATCCTGGAGATCTCCGGCGGCGCCGAGCGGGTGGCCGTCACCATGATGAACCGGTTCGGCGAGAAGAAAGCGCCGTGGGCGCTTGGCATCACCGGCATGGTCACCGCGATCCCGGTATTCTTTGACGCCGGCCTGATCATCCTGATCCCCCTGGCATTTTCCCTGGCAAAGCGGGCCAAAAAGTCCATCCTCTACTTCGTGATCCCCCTTCTCGCCGGCCTGGCCGTGGGCCACGCCTTCATCCCGCCCACCCCTGGCCCCATCCTGGTGGCCAACATCCTGGGCGTGGACTTGGGGATCGTCATCGGCCTGGGCTTAATCTGCGGCGTGTTCGCCATGATCGCGGCGGGCCCCATCTTCGGCTCCTTCTGCGGCGCGCACTTTGACATTCCCGTGCCAGCCCAGTACATGGAGACCAAGGAATTCGACGAGGACAAGCTGCCCTCCTTCGCCAGCGTGGTTCTGATCATCCTGGTCCCGCTGTTCCTGATCCTGATCAACTCTGCCCTTGGCCTGGTGCCCGCGGGCAGCAGCCTGGACGCCTTAAAGCCCATCTTCGCCTTCCTCGGCACCCCCTTCGTGGCCCTGCTCTTAGCCACCCTGGCGGCCTGGCTGATGTTGGGGTTAAAGCACGGCTACAGCCGCGAGGACCTGGAGAAGGTCATGACCAAGTCCTTAGAGCCCACCGGCCTGATTCTGCTCGTAACCGCTGGCGGCGGTGTGCTCCGCTACACGCTTCAGGACTCCGGCCTGGGCAATGTGATCGGCAACGCGGTTGCGGCCACTCCCCTGCCCCTGGTGATCGTGGCATTCATCATCGCCCTGGCGGTCCGCGTGTCCGTCGGCTCCGCCACCGTCGCCATGACCATGGCCGCCGGGATCGTGGCCTCCATGCCCATGGTTGCGGACTTATCCCAGCTCCATCTGGCCTGCCTGGTCATGGCCATCGCGGGCGGTTCCACCGCATTCTCCCACTTCAACGACTCCGGGTTCTGGCTGGTGAAATCCCTGTGCAACCTGGACGAGAAAACCACGTTCAAGACCTGGACCATGATGGAGACCATCGTGGGAACCACGGGATTTCTGGTAGCGTTCGTGGTATCGTTCTTCGCGTAGGAGAGGCTGGCAGTACATAGGTTTATATAAAAACGCTCCCGGCGCTGATGGATAGGGATCCTATCTGTCAACGCTGAGGGGCGTTTTTTGGCTGGCCTTGACTTGACATTTCACCCGTATTTCTATAAAATCTGGCTGAACAGAGCACTGCATGGACACAAAAATCAGAAAGGGCCACGCGGCTTGGCTGGACAGGCCGGATGGCGGACGTCACGCGCGCGCGGGAGGTAAATGAAATGACAGATAAGGAACGAATGTTGTCGGGAAAACTCTACAATCCCTATAAGGTCGGGGACAATTCATGGGAGAGAAGCCGGGAGGCGCTGGAAAAATTCAACTCCATGTCCTATAAGCAGGAGAAGGAGCGCATGGAGATTCTAAGAGAGCTCTTCGGCGCGCTGGGGGAGGATGCGGTGATCGTGCCGCCCTTCTACTGCGATAAAGGGCCGCAAATCCGCATCGGCAGACACTTTTACGCCAACACCGGCCTGTTGATATTGGATGAAGCCGGCGTCACCATCGGCAGCAATGTGGTCATCGGCTCCGGGTCCGTGGTCACAAGGGATATCCCGGACGGCGTGGTGGCTGCGGGAAACCCGTGCCGCGTGATCCGGGCAATCGGTGAGGCGGACCGGGAATTCTGGACCAGGCAGGCCAGGGAATACGAATCCGATGCCGATATCACGTGACGGGCAATCACATGATATTTATTTCTTTTGCTCATAAAAAATTGCATTTTATGACTAGCCTCCGCGCTTTTGGCCTGCTATAATGTATGTGATTGTATATTTATTCAAAAATGAACAGAGGAGCAACCATCATGCCAGTATTTGATTTCAGCGGTGCCGAGGACAAAAAAGCGCCCTCCGAGTGCACCTACACTACATATCAGTCCAGCGAGACGAACCCCTCCCCCGACCGGCCGATCCTGGTTCTGGACAACAGCAGGCGCGCCTGGAGCCATCACTCCTGCGGCGTCTTCACAAATCCCGTGAAACGGACCGCCTTCGAGTTCAAGGAGGAGGACGGGACCGCCAGCGCCGATATTCTTAAGATCGACGCCCGCTTTGTCAGCCTTCTCAAATGGCTCGGCGAGAACCACATCAACGTGCGCCTGTCCGGCGAAAACCGCTCAAGCGGTTACGCGGTCTACCGGATCCGCGAGATTGCCTCCGGAGGCGGGACCAAGCTCTCCGCGGAGGACGGCTTCCTTCAGTTCATGATCGAGCGGCTGCTGGCCAGCAGCGCGCCGACGGAGGAGCTGGCGGACGAGGACCAGGTGGAGGCGGGCGACGACATGAAGCTCACCAGCCTGCAGAGCATCACCGACTTCATGACCTGCGCCGGCCGGACTCTGCCCGACAACATCCGGCTCTGGGCCCGCAGAAACTTGGCGGTGGCCCGCTCCCACGAGGTATCCACGGAGGAGCGCCGCCATGCCCAGCGCGCGCTGTCCATCATGATGAACATTCAGTGGAAGAGCAACTATTTTGAGTCCATTGACCCCCAGGAGGCCCGCCGGATCCTGGACGAGGAGCTCTACGGCATGGAGCGGGTGAAGCAGCGGATCATCGAGACCATCATCCAGATCAACCGCACGCATACCCTCCCCGCCTACGGCCTTCTGCTGGTCGGCCCCGCCGGAACCGGAAAGTCGCAGATTGCCTACGCGGTGGCCCGGATCCTGAAGCTGCCGTGGACCACCCTGGACATGAGCTCCATCAACGACCCTGAGCAGCTGACCGGCAGCTCCCGCATCTACGCCAACGCCAAGCCCGGGATCATCATGGAGGCCTTCTCCATGGCCGGCGAGTCCAATCTGGTCTTCATCATCAACGAGCTGGACAAGGCTGCCGCCGGGAAGGGCAACGGGAACCCCGCGGACGTGCTCCTGACGCTGCTCGACAACCTGGGCTTCACGGACAACTACATCGAGTGCATGGTCCCGACCGTGGGCGTCTACCCCATCGCCACCGCCAACGACAAGGCCCAGATCAGTGCGCCGATCCTCTCCCGCTTCGCGGTGATCGACATTCCGGATTACACGGCGGAGGAGAAAAAGATCATCTTCTCCAAATACGCCCTGCCGAAGGTCCTAAAGCGCATGAGCCTGCGCGAGGACGAGTGCACAGTGACGGAGGAAGGGCTGGAGGCCGTGATCGAGAAGTACGCCGACACCACCGGAATCCGCGATTTGGAGCAGGCGGCGGAGCATTTGGCGGCAAACGCGCTGTACCAGATTGAGGTGAATCATGTGGAGAGAGTAAGGTTTGATGAGGAGATGGTGAGAGGGGTGTTGGAGTAGGAGGGGCGTATTATGGCTCCTGATTACCTGCAGGTGATGATGGGATGTAAAAATCGTGATTGACAGATAAACGGAAATTGACTTATAATAAAGGTACAAAAAAGGCAGTTCACTCCAGTGAGTGGCTTCCAAGTTATTAACTCATTAAAAAATAGCCGTTAACTTTGGTAGGTTGGGCGGCTATTTTTTTGTACCTATAATCATAACAACAAGTACAGCAAACGCAATCATCAAAGAAAGTGTCTCATATGTACTCATATTATACCACCTCCTTTCGGAGATGGAAGTCACCCAGCAGTAGGAACTGCCTGCATTTATTATACGAAATGGGCGAGAGGCTGTAAATAGCATATGCGGAATCTGGGCTTGTCTGCTACATTAAATTATAGTAAACTTTATGTATTAAAAATAAACGGAGATATAACAAATGGATCATTCCTAAAAGAGCACCATCAATGTTCTTTTTGTCTGCCGCGACAATATTTGGGAAGCATTCCAATAGGATTGAATATATAGACCGAAAAATCGTGATTGACAGATAAACGGAAATTGACTTATAATAAAGGTACAAAAAAGGCAGTTCACTCCAGTGAGTGG
>USJW01000151.1 GCA_900555045.1 uncultured Clostridium sp.
AAAAAAAGTCGCCTCCTTTTCGCACTTTTAAACCAAGTACGACAAGCGGTGACTGTACACGTTTCCGTGTGTGTCCTAAAGACTCACACACTGATTCTGCTCTTTGCTTCGCATTTCGCAGTTTCTTTAATTGGTACAGTGACTTGTCGCCAGTTTCCTAACTTGACATTCGCTCCACGGAAAACCTGCCTCATTTCTTGGCAGCAACCTCTCGCTTCACAGCTATCATGCCACAGCCTTGTTATCATAGCACATGTTTTTTTAAAATGCAAGTACTTTTTTCAATTTTTGGCATGTTTTTTGGCGTAAAAAAACACGCCCGTCATCCAAGTGTCAGGCGTGTTTCTTCTATATTAATATGTACCTGTTTAATCCTCATCCCAGACGGGTTCCACCGGCTCATTCACATATCCGTCGATATCCGTGGAGTCGTCCGCCTTCTGCAGCGTACCGCTGCTGCTGGTGCTGAACTTCACACCGTCGGAATTTTTCACGTTGGCGTTCTTCATGATCTTTCCGGAGGAGTTGACAACGTAGTTGCCGCCGTCCACATGGTAGCACATGTACTTGGAGCCGTCCGTGGCCTCCTGAAGCTTGCCGGCATAGTAGAGGTGGTTGTCCTTCACGCCGGTGTAACCTCTTCCATTTTCAGAAAAATAAAAATCCGAACGGCTTCCATCCCCTTCGGTAACTTTCATTTTTCCTTTTTGAACATTGCTTGTCATCTTATCCCCAAAATAAAAGGCGGTCCATTTATCTCCGCCGGTGTATACCTTTCTCAGGCCGTATACCGGATTGCCTTTATTGTTAAAGAGATAAGTCCTGCCGTTGATCTTCCAGAGATCATTGACCGATAGCCTGTCCGAATCAGACGCCCTGGGCTTTCCGTTGTTTGCGAAGTAGAACCACTCCACATCCCCGTTGTATCCGTCCAGCTCTTCCGGCGGCTCGATGGAGTACCATCCGATCTTCGCCTTTCCGTCGGAACCGAAGTACATGTAATCCTCGATGGAATCGCTTCCGGAGGACCTGACGTTCTTCCAACCGGTCTGCATGGCCCCGTCCCTGTCGAAACAGTAGTAGACGCCGTCGATCTTTCGCGCACCGTAGTCGCCGCTGTCGTCGTCGGGAACGTACTTCTTGCCGCTGGAGGAGAAGTAATACCAGTAGCGACCGTCGTCATCCCCGATGCTGTCGATTCCCGGGGTTACGCGGTTGTCGTCGTAGTCGTCACCGCTTGGGGCATACAACTTCTGCCACCCCGTCTTCATAACCCCGTCCTCGCCGCAGTAGTACATGTCATCTAAAATCCAGCCGGTCTCCAGCTTGCCGTCGTCCTCAAAGTGATACCACTTGTCATCGATCTTCTTCCAGGTATCCTTGATGCACTTGCCGCTGCTGCCGAAATAATACCACTCGTACTCTCCGTCCTCGTTGGTGACCTTCAGCCACTTGTCGGTGTACATAATTCCGTCGCCGTCCACGTAGTAGTCGGAATCAACCCAGCTGTTGATCGCCATCTGGCCGTCCCCGTCAAGGTAGCGCCACAGATTGTCCGCGCCCTTTTTCCACGTGTTGTACACTTTGTCGCCATATGTGTCATAATAGACCCAACCGCTATTCTCCTGAACCCAACCCTCACTGGCCATTGCAGTGAGACTTGCAGCACCCAGGGATAACACAAATGCCAGCAGCCAGACGAACACTGTCTTCCTTTTCATATGCTCAACTCCTATTCCCGTTTTTGCACTCCGCCGGAAACCTGCCTGCAAACTGCTGAACCTGTATCCGGTTAATCCTATGATATATTGTATCAAGGGTGTCGCAATTATTCAACACAATTTATCTTTCATTTCTATTACAATTTCCGTGAACACTCCTGTTTTTTGCGAAAATGAGCGCAGTGCTTGACGTTTCCGGCCCGATTGGACTATACTAATGGCACTGAGGATTAAATAGATGATGAAATGAGGTTAAGCATTTTATGTGGCTTGCAGATCAGTGGAAAGATTATGAAGTGATTGATTGTTCAAAAGGGGAAAAATTGGAGCGCTGGGGCGATTATCTTTTAGTTCGCCCGGATCCCCAGGTGATCTGGGACACGCCAAGGACTCACAAGGGCTGGAAGCATATGAACGGCCACTACCACCGCAGCAGCAAGGGCGGCGGGGAGTGGGAGTTCTTCGACCTTCCGCAGCAGTGGACCATCGGTTACAAGGGCCTCACCTTCAATCTGAAGCCCTTCAGCTTTAAGCACACGGGACTGTTCCCGGAGCAGGCCCAAAACTGGGACTGGTTTGGCGACAAGATCCGCCAGGCAGGCCGCCCCGTCAAGGTGTTAAACCTCTTCGCCTACACCGGCGGTGCCACCCTGGCCGCCGCCCAGGCCGGCGCGGCGGTGACCCACGTGGACGCCTCCAAGGGGATGGTCGGCTGGGCCAAGGAGAACGCCGCCTCCTCCGGGCTGGCGGACAAGCCCATCCGCTGGATTGTGGATGACTGCGTGAAGTTCGTGGAACGCGAGATTCGGCGCGGCAACCACTACGACGCCATCATCATGGACCCGCCCTCCTACGGCCGCGGGCCCAAAGGGGAAATCTGGAAGATCGAGGACGCCATCCACCCGCTGGTGCAGCTGTGCGTCAAGCTGCTGTCCGACCAGCCGCTGTTCTTCCTGATCAACTCCTACACCACCGGCCTGGCCCCGGCGGTGCTCTCCTACATGCTGGGCGTGGAGGTCGCGGCTGCACACGGCGGAATCGTGCGCTCCGACGAGATCGGCCTGCCGGTGACCCAGACCGGCCTGGTGCTGCCGTGTGGGGCAGCGGGGAGATGGGAGTCGAAGTAATTTTTGAGAGGCAGTTCTGGATGAGCTGCCTCTTTCTTTATTTACATGCAGCCCGCGCTGTACAGAATTCCATTCCGCTATTTTCTTTCCCCTCTCCATCCGCTATACTATAGAGAGAAGTTACAAAATATCCCTGACGGGAGGAGACGGATATGACACACGCGGAAATCATTCATGCCATTCGGGCGAACATCGCACAGGTGATTGTGGGGCGGCAGGCGGCGGTGGATCTGCTGCTGGCGGCGGTTCTGGCAAAGGGACATGTGCTCCTGGAGGATGTGCCCGGGACCGGAAAGACCACGCTGGCCAAGGCCCTGGCCCGGAGCATCGACCTTAAGTTTTCCAGAATTCAATTCACCCCCGACCTGCTCCCGTCGGATGTGACCGGACTCAACTATTTTAATCAGAAGGAAGGGGATTTCATTCTGCGCAAGGGCCCGGTGTTCACCAACCTCCTGCTGGCGGATGAGATCAACCGGGCCACGCCGCGCACACAGTCCAGCCTGCTGGAGGCGATGGAGGAGCGCCAGGTGTCCATCGACGGCGTGACGCACCGTCTGGCGCGCCCATTCTTTGTGATCGCCACGCAGAACCCGGTGGAGACCACCGGGACCTATCCCCTGCCCGAGGCTCAGCTGGACCGATTTCTGATGCAGATTTCCGTGGGATTTCCGGATAAAGCCGAGGAGCTGGCGATCTTAGCGCGCTTTGAGCAGGAAAACCCGCTCAACACCCTGAAGGCAGTCTGCACGGCCGACGACCTCATCGAGCTCCAGGAAGCGGCGCAGAAGGTCTATGTGCATCCGGCGCTGCGCGAGTATATGGTGGAGCTGGTGCAAGCCACCAGGGACCGGCGGGGAGACGGTATGATGGTAGATTTGGGGGCGGGGGCCGCGGGCGCCGGAATCAGCCCGCGCGGCACGCTGGCTTTATTCTGCTGCGCCCGGGCCTACGCGCTGGTGCGGGGGCGCAGCTTTGTGGTGCCGGAGGATATCAAGGCGCTGGCTGTGCCGGTCCTGGCCCACCGCCTGGGTGCCGGGCGATTAAGCGGAAGGCGTCTGTCCGGCCCCGAGATCATCCACCGCCTCCTAAACACACTGCCTCTGCCCACGGAGGACTGGGGGCGGGCGCGATGAGGCTGCTTGTCGTTCTGGCCACGGCGTTTGCCTGCTGGTTTCTCCAGGCCATCCTCTACCGCAGGCATTGGCTCAAGGGCTTAACGGTCGATCTCTCATTCAACCGCCCCTATGCCACGGAGGGGGAGACCGCCTCTCTGACCGAGACCATCGTCAACGCGAAGACACTTCCGATCCCGGTCCTGCACGTGAAATTCCAGCTGGGACGCGAGTTGGTTTTCCCGTCCGGAAGCAATGCCAAAGTGACGGACCGCAGCTACCGGAGCGACATTTTCTCGTGCATGCCCTGGCAGCAGATCCGGCGTGAGCTGACCTTTACCTGTAAGAAGCGCGGCTACTTTGCGGTGGACCACCTGGAGTTAGTCAGCAGTGACCTGTTTTTCACGGAAAATTTCACGGCCGCGCAGCCGGCGCACACCGCACTCTGCGTCTATCCGGCCCCGGCCGATATGCGGCAGCTGGAGTTTCCGCTCAGCCAGCTTTTAGGCAGTGTCCGGTCGGAGCGGGCCCTCCAGGCGGATCCCTTCGAGCTGCGCTCCATCCGCGCCTATGAGCCCTTCGATCCCTACCGCTCCATCAACTGGAAGGCCACCGCAAAGACCGGCGCACTGAAGGTGAACGTGTACGCCCCCACCATCTCCCGGAAGGTTGCCCTCCTGCTGGACACGGGCTCCAACCAGAGCTGGGAGGATCCGGACCTGACCGAGGAGTCCATCCGGATCTGCGGCTCCCTGGCGTGCGCGTTAATCGATGCCGGTATCCCGGTATCCCTCGCAAGCTGCGGGATCGACTGCCTGACCGGCCAGGAGATCGCGCTGAACGCCGGCGCCGGACCGGAGCATGGACGGGCAATTTTAGAGCTGCTGGCGCGCCTGGACCTGGAGCAGACGCCCGCACGGACAATGGAGGCGTTTATTTTGTCGCTGGCCGGGGCAGATTCGGCAGATTCGGCAGATTCGCCCGCGGTGCAGCGCGGTGATACGCTGTTCGTCCTGATCTCCACACGGCAGCGCGCTTCTCTTGTCGAAGCCTTTGAAGCCCTGTGCCGCCTCTGCCCCGGTTCCCAGTGGATTCTCCCCGTGAAGGCCGGCGAGGTCTGCACACTGCGGGATTTGGACAATTGCACACTGTATGAATGGGAGGTGTCCGATGGCCATGCGTAAGTATTTCAATGCCTGGATCCGATGCAGCCATGGCGGCCTGCACCTGTTTTTGGCGGTCCTCTGGTCTTTCCTCTACCTGGCAGGAGGCCTGTGCGACGGCTATGAGCGCCCCCAACTGGGATTGTGCCTGAAAATTGTGGGATTCACAGGCTTGATTCTCCTGATTCTCATCGATCTGATTCACCGCAACCTGCATGCTAACTGGGAATTTCTGGATTTGTTCAAGGAGACGGACCACCTCCCCACAAAGCAGATTCAGTATGTCAATTCCTTCTATATGACCCTGTTTCTGACAGTGACCACACTTCTGATGCTGATTAATTTTTTTGCAGCAGGGCCGCTGTTCGCCCGCATCGCCGCGTGGCTGCGGACACTGTTTTCGAGAAGCGCACCGCAGACGAGCCCGGATCTTATGGATTGGACTCCATCTGCGCCCCAGGCGCCCGCACTGCCGGCATTCCCCCAGGCTGTCGATCCCCCGGCATGGGCCCGCCTCCTGGACCGGCTGCTGCCAATGTTCGCCTACATCGCCGCGGCGGTGATTCTGCTTCTATGGCTGCGCGCCCTGCTCACGGCCCTGTGGCGCTACATCGCCAGGCCCAGGGATTGGGATCTCGACCAGCGAGTCTACTTAAAGCCGGTGCTGTTTGGCCGCACGGACCATGCATCCGCCCCGCGCAGCGCTGCTTTTAGACATGGCGCCACCTACCGTGAGAAGATCCGCAGGCGCTACCGGAGGCAGATTCTGCGCGCTGCGAGGCAGAAAAAGATGGCGCCGCCACAGTGGGCGGCGCCAAATGAGCTGGAACACGCGGTCGGCTTGGGTGATCCGGGCCTGCACGAGCTCTACGAGAAGGCCCGGTACAGCCAGGAGGCGTGCACCCGCGAGGACTGGGAGCGGCTATAGCACCAGCTTTTCCGCGTCCAGCATGCCCCACCCCTGTTGATTGTGGGGCATGCCCAAGTCCACCGCGCGCTCCATGAGCCGCAACTTTACCTCCTTGTTCGTCATGTCCGGGTAGCGCTCCAGAAGCAGGGCAATGGCCCCGGAGACCAGCGGGGTGGACATGCTGGTTCCGCTCTTGGTCATATAGCGGGCCGGCTGGTTGCTGCAGCTGACGATGCCGGAGCCGGGGGCAACGATGTCCGGCTTGCACACGCAGGCCATGGTCGGGCCCCTTCCGGAGTAGTCCACCATCCGGTTGCCCATCACATCCACCTCCTTGTAGTCGTCCGAGCACCCGACAGTGATCACCTTTCGGCTGATTCCCGGCGTGGTGATCGTCATGCGCCCCGGCCCATGGTTCCCGGCGGCAACCACCACCACAAGGCCGTCATCCCAGGCCGCATCCACCCCGCGCACAAGCACGGAATTTTCCGTCATATCCCGCCGCGAGAGCGAGCCCACGGAAATATTGACGATGCGGATGTTGTACTCTTCTTTATGTTCCCGGATCCATCCCAATCCTGCCAACACATCCGAGGCAAACCCATTTCCCTTTTGATCCAGAACCTTGACGGCGACCAGGCTGACCCCTGGGGCCACCCCGCGGTAAGCACCGCCCGATGAGACACCGCTGCCGCCAATCGTGGCCGCAATGTGGGTTCCGTGGCCATTGTCATCGTATGGCTCAACTCTATGATTAACGTAATCCTTGAAGGCGATTACCCTATTTCCAAAATCCTCATGGAGGAAAATCCCGGTATCCAGCACCGCAACCGCGACGCCTTTCCCCGTAATCCCCCGATCGTAAACCGAATCACAGTGAATTTCCTTTCTTGCCTGGTTCACATTATGATTTCTCCCTTTTTTATTAGGATATTCCGGTTCAAGTCAGCTGGTTACGCGCCAGCCCTCATCTTCCCGCCGCCCGCAAAATTCGAAGCCGCGCTTTGTCCCACTCTGCGGCAAAATCCCGCTCATGATCCCCGCGCTCACCGCTCCTCTCAAACATGTACCGGCCGCGGTACGGCCTGCCCGCATTCGCATAAGCCCCAGGCACCTGTATGCCGCAGTGGATCATGGCCTGAAGCTCCGAAACCGAGTACGTGCCCAGATAGCGGCCGTAGTCGTATGTACTGTAATAAACCCGCTCGATCATCTTTTCACCCCCTCCGGAAGTTTTTGCAGTCCCGGCTCCGGGCACAGCGCGGTGTAGCAGTATGCGGGCATGTGGATGGACCAGATATCCGGCTGCGGCTCCCGAAGCACCTGGCTAAAATCCGCGCGCTTCGCCTTCACGGCGTCCACCCGCAGGGCCTTTCGATCCTTGGCTGTGCGCTTCAATGGGTCCTCCCCTCCTCCAGAATGGCGGCCCGGATCACATTGGACCAGGTAATCTGCTTGGCCTTCTCCAGACAGCTGCTGCAGACGTCCGTCAGCCCCGAGCCGTCCAGTATCTGCTCCATCTCAATCACAGTTCTCCGGCGGTGAGGGGATGTCTCCGCACCGCATACATCGCAAAAATGTTTCTCCATAGTGTCCTCCTTTGAAAATTGAAATTGTTTATGTGAATTGGTGTGTGTGTTGGCGGTTGCTTGTTTTTTTAGGTGATGGTGAGTTACTTGGAGGAGAATGTTTGGGGATTGTGCTCAGCGCTTTTCCCTTGACACCCCTCCCCTGGTGTGGTATAGTTATTTTATTCGAACATATGTTTGTTTTTATGCGATACTGTCACAAAATGTGTCGTAATAAGTTTTAAAAAATGCATCCCTTATCATTGCGGGTATGCCTTGTTTTCGCTTGATGGCGAATAATTTTGTTTGCTTCTGGTACTTTTATAATGAATGCAACGGATGGATATTCCTGTGGTGGGATTTGTGTGTGGCGGCCTTTATTGACACTTTTCGTGTCTGTCAATGTTATAGCACACTTTACATTTCGTGTCAACCGTGATTTTACACTTTGTGGCGTTTTTCCTTTTCAATATTTACGATATGTGATATTATTGAACCTAAGGAGGGAACGCTATGGGCAATTTTAAGAATGTTTTTAAGCTTCTGCGGATCAAGCACGGTTACACACAGGACGTGCTCGCGGACATGCTCGGAATATCCAGAAGTGCAATCAGTATGTATGAAAATGGGAATCGGGAACCGGACCTGGAGACCCTTGAAAAAATTGCGGATTTCTTCGACGTGGACATCGACTACCTGTTTGGAAGGTCCGCCAAGAGCGGAAGCTTGCCGGAATCCTCCATCCGCTATGTGGCTCCAAGCTGCGATGAACTGATCACCGTTTACACCAGAAGCCGGAAAAATTTATCCCAGGAAGAGAAAATGAGACTTGCCCGCATCATATTGTCAGATGATGACGAGGAGTAACAATGGATTTAGAGAGGCTGTATGAAATGATTCTGGCCGTCTACACCGACTGTGGCGTGACAGAGTTCCCCATCGACTGCTTTGACATCGTGCGCAGATGCGGCTACCGGATTATGAAATATTCTGAGCTCACTCAGAAGAAAAAAGCGGCTTGCCTGCACCTGAGCCCCGATTCCTGCATTGTGGGGGACACCCTGTACTACCAGGATCACAACCTGCCGGAGCGGACGCGCTTTTCCATGATGCACGAGCTGGGGCATGTGTTTCTCGGCACCGCCATCGAGGAGGCTGCAGATATTTTCTCCAGCCACATTCTGGCGCCGCGGATCCTGATCCACCGAAGCGGCTGCCGGGATGCCGACCAGATCCATACAGCCTTCGGCCTCTCCTACACCGCTTCCAACCGCGCCCTCGCGGATTACAGGGCCTGGTTCGACCGAATCAGCCACAGCAGTCTGCGAAAGCCTCTGCCCGCGGAGCAGAAGCTGGAACATATCTTTTATCCCACGCCGGCGGAGGTCCCCCACCGCCTGTCCGACACCCGTCCCGTTAAAAAAAGGCTGACAAAGCGTCAGCGGGAAATGGACGAGCGGGCGGAATTCTTCCAGGAGCTTCGGCGGATCCGCGGGGAGGAGTATGTGTTTCACGTCTTGGAGGAGGAGTGGGTGAGAGGCGGTTTTTAGGAGGCATGTCAAATGCGGCCCAAGCCGGTTCGCGCAGAAAGCCAACAAAAAGCCCCAAAAGCTGCCAACTCCCAGCGTTTTTCTTACCGGTAATCTTGATTAAATAGCCAATGAAAAGAGGCTCAGAAAACCGCCCGCAAAAATTGCGCTCCGCTCCACAGCTGGGAGCTCTACTCTCTCAAGCATGCGCACCTTACGACCTTAAAATTTACCACCTATAATTTTCATATAACCGATAGGGCGCAATGAGCGGTGGGAAACCGGAATGGCCTGAATTCCTATATTTCCCTATTTTATTACATTTCCATGCCATCTCTTACAAACACCGTGATTTCAATTTTAAGAATTTCTTAATAATCTATTCAAGGAACATTCAAACATTCTGCTGGAATGCATGATATACTATAACCAT
>USJW01000152.1 GCA_900555045.1 uncultured Clostridium sp.
CGTCATATTATATAAGGAAAGGAGCGCACGGTATTCGCCCATCGTCTGGAAACGGTACTGCCCATTCAGAGCCTTCAGTCGGTCAAGCTGTACGGTGAGGACAAGGCCTTCGGGCCGGGGATCGCCGAGCTGCTCAGAAATGTGGAGAAACAGGGATCGCTCCAGGGGGCGGCCCAGGCCATGAACATGGCCTACAGCAAGGCCTGGAAGATCGTGAAGGCGGCGGAAGCGGAGTGGGATTTGCCCTTAATGGACCGGGAGACCGGCGGCAGGGACGGCGGCGGTTCCACGCTGACGCCGGAGGCGCGGGAGATCGTGGAGCACTACGAGGCGTTTATGAGGGAGACCAGGCAGGCCGTTGATCGGCTGTTTGCGCTGCATTTCCCGGAGGAATGGGTAAAAGGGCTGAAGGACCGGGCAGAGGAGCGAAAGTGAGGCCGGGGCCGGCTGTTTTTAGATGAGGAGGTAAGAGATGGAACAGGAACCGATTGTATTCTGCAAGGGAGGAGGCTGCACGGCCAAGCTGGGGCCGGGCGCGCTCTCAAGGGTGCTGGAGAAAATTCCGCGGGTCAGCGATCCCAATCTGCTGATCGGCTACGACTCGTCGGACGATGCGGCGGTATACCGGCTGACGGACGATCTGGCGATCGTGCAGACACTGGACTTCTTTCCGCCGATGGTGGAGGACCCCTACATATTCGGGCAGATCGCCGCGGCCAACGCGCTGAGCGACGTCTACGCCATGGGCGGGGACGTGAAGACCGCGCTGAACATCGTGTGTTTTCCCGAGGCCATGGATTTAAATATTCTGGGAAAGATTCTGCTGGGCGGAAGCGAGAAGGTGCGGGAGGCTGGCGGCATACTGGCCGGAGGCCACTCCATCGCCGACGCGGACGTGAAATACGGCCTGTCGGTCACCGGGGTGATCCACCCGGACAAGGTGTTTGCCAACAACGGCTGCGAGGACGGGGACGCGCTGATCCTTACAAAGCCCCTTGGCGTGGGGATCGTCTGTACCGCGGCCCGGGTGGGCGCGGTAGCGGAGACGGATATGGAGCTGGCGATCCGGTCCATGACCACCTTAAACCGCTACGCGTCGGAGACGGTGCGCCGGTACCGGGTGCACGGCTGCACCGATGTGACCGGCTTCGGCTTCCTGGGCCACCTGTGTGAGATGCTGGGGGACAGCCACAGCGCGATAATTGAGACGGGGCAGATCCCCTTCATACCGGGGTGTGAGGAGTACGTGGAGGAGTTTTATATCACGGCGGCCGCCCAGAGGAACCGGAACCATGTGGCCCACAAGGTGCGTTTTGAGGGCGTGGACTTTGCCATGGAGGAAATTCTGTTCGACCCCCAGACCTCCGGCGGGCTTCTGGTCTCCATGGACCCGGAGGACGCCCCGGCGGCCCTGGAGGAATTGAAAAAATTGGGGCTTCCCTGCGCGGTGGTCGGGAAAATTACCGGCCGCGGCCCGGAAGCCGTGATCGTCAGATAAAAGGAGGAGAAGAATGATGATGAGGTTGGATGAGCGAGGAAAACAGTGTCCGCTTCCCGTGATGGAGGCGAAGCGCGCCCTGGAGGCGGCCCCCGTAGGGGAGGTTGTCGAGGTTGTGGTGGACAATGAGATCGCCGTGCAGAACCTGCGCAAGATGGCGGTTCACAAGGGATATCAGTTTGAGGACGAAAAGGTGGGCGAGCGGGAGTATGTGACGCGCATAAGCCGCCCGGCGGGGACAGATGGGGATGTCAAGAAGCTTAGCGGGACGGCGGCGGAGAGCGCCCTCGGCCGTGCCGTGGCCGGCGGGATTGCCGGGGCCGCGCAGGCTGTGCAGGTGGCTTCTGGTGCGCCGGGGAGTCCGGCGGAGGGCCAGAAGGCGGTCTTGCAGCCGGAAAGCGATGACGAGCCGGTCTGCATCCCCTGCCAGAGCCAGGGCTCAGGCCTGGTGGTGGTTCTCTCCTCCAACTGCATGGGAAGCGGGGACGAGGCGCTGGGAAAAATCCTGATGAAGGGGTTTGTGTATGCCCTGGCCGGACAGGACATCCTTCCGGACACGGTGCTTTTGTACAACAGCGGCGCATTCCTCTCCTGCGAGGGCTCGGACAGCGTGGAGGATCTGCGGACTCTGGAGGAGCAGGGGGTGGAGATTCTCACCTGCGGCACCTGCCTAAACCACTATGGTCTGGCCGACAAGCTGCAGGTGGGCGGTGTGACCAACATGTATGAGATCACGGAGCGGATGACCGGGGCGGTGCGCCTGGTGCGTCCATAGACATAGAAAGGAAGCGCGAAGAGATGGAGCAGCAGAAACATTTGATTATCGTGAGGGGTGGCGGCGACATTGCCACGGGGACGATCCACAAGCTGAACCGGTGCGGGTACCCCGTGCTGGTGCTGGAGACCGGGTATCCGTCCGCGATCCGACGCCATGTGGCCTTCTCTGAGGCCGTGTACGACGGCACCAGCGAGGTGGAGGGGACGGTCTGCGTGAAGACCGCCAACGTGCAGGAGGCCATGGCCGTGATGGAGCGGGGCGACGTGGCGCTCCTGGTGGACCCGGAGTGCCGGGTGTTGGACGACGTGAAGCCCTGGGCCCTCGTGGACGCCATCCTGGCCAAGAAGAACCTGGGGACCACCCGGGACATGGCGCCAAAGACCATCGGACTGGGCCCCGGGTTTGAGGCGGGAAAGGACGTGGACCTGGTGATTGAGACCATGCGGGGCCACAACCTGGGTCGGATCATCGGAAGCGGCAGCGCGATGCCCAACACCGGCACACCGGGGATTGTGGGCGGCTTCGGCAAGGAGCGGGTCATCCACTCGCCCGCCAGAGGAATATTCATGGGCGCGGTGCAGATCGGGGACCTGGTGAAGGAGGGCGACCGGATCGCCACGGTGGTCACGGGGCACGGCGAGGTGCCGGTGAACGCGACGCTGACCGGGATCGTCCGCGGCGTCATCCGGGACTGCTATCCCGTGACGGAGGGCTTTAAGATCGCAGACATCGATCCCAGGGAGAGCGAGTACGAGAACTGCTTCACCATCTCGGACAAGGCCCGCTGCATCGCGGGATCTGTTCTGGAGGGACTTTTGTATCTGGAGAGAAAACAGGGAAAGTAGGGAAAGAAATGATCTATCTGGACAGTGCGGCCACCTCCTATTACCGGCCAAAGGCAGTGGCACAGGCGGTGGCAGAGGCCATCTGTACCATGGGCAACAGCTCCCGGGGGACGCACCGGGCGGCCCTCACCGGGGCCCGGGTCATCTATGAGACCAGAGAGCTTTTGGCGCAGCTGTTTCATGCGCCGGGGCCGGACCGGGTGGCGTTCACGGCCAACTCCACCGAGAGCTTAAACATCGCCATCAAGGGCATTATCCGGCCGGGAGACCGGGTGGTGTCCACCGTCCTGGAGCACAACAGCGTGCTGCGTCCCCTCTATGAGCTGCAGGCAAAGGGCGCGGTCCTTGAGCTGGTGGGCTGCGAGGGGGAGGACCGGGAGCCGGGCGATCCCTTAAGAAACCGCGGGCGGCTGGACTACGCGGCCCTCGAGGCGGCCATAAGGGGCGGGGCCCGGGCGGTGGTCTGCACCCACGCCTCCAACCTGACCGGGAACGTGGTGGATATCCGGCGGGTCGGAGCGTGGTGCCGTCAGGCGGGAGCCATCTTCATCGTGGACGCCTCCCAGTCGGCGGGGGTGTTTGACATCGACATGGAGCGGGATTTCATCGACATTCTCTGCTTCACCGGCCACAAGGGCCTCATGGGCCCCCAGGGCACGGGCGGAATCTGTGTGGCCGAGGGCGTGGAGATCGAGCCTCTCCTCACCGGCGGAAGCGGGATCATGACGTTCTCGCCGGTCCACCCGCGGGTGATGCCCACCGCGCTGGAGGCGGGGACATTAAACGGGCACGGCATCGCGGGGCTGAACGCGGCCCTCAAGTATCTCATGGAGCAGGGGCTTGACGGTCTGCGGGCCAGGGAACAGCAGGCGGCGCAGGTGTTTTACCGCAAAGTCCGCGAAATTCCCGGCGTGACGGTTTACGGGGACTTTGAGACAGAGCGCCGGGCGGCCATCGTCACGCTGAACCTGGGGGATGAGGACTCGGGCGCGGTGAGCGGCTACCTGGCGGACGAGTGCGAGATCTTTACCCGCAGCGGCGGCCACTGCGCCCCGCTCATGCACCGGGCTCTGGGAACGGAGAGCCAGGGGGCGGTCCGGTTCAGCTTCTCCCACTTCAACACGCCGGAGGAGGCAGAGCAGGCCGCGGGGGCGCTGGCAGCGTATTAGCGGCAGCTTAAAACCATATCTACAAGAACAGGAGAGCACACATCGAGGATGACACATACAGGACTTTATACAGAGGGAGATATCTGCACAGGCTGTAACGCCTGCCAAATCGCCTGCAAGGACGCCCACGGCTTGCCGCTGGGCGTCAGTCTCGTGCAGGTAAAATGTCTGGAGCGGGAGGAGAGGGGGCGGCTCTCGGTGAAATTCCGCCCAGAGGCCTGCAGGCAGTGCAAAAATGCCCAGTGCGCGGCCGTGTGCCCAACCGGGGCTCTGAGCCAGAAGGCGAGCGGCGGGGTAGTCTTTCGCCGGGAGTTGTGCGACGGCTGCGGCGCATGTGAGACTGCCTGTCCCTTCGGACAGATCAAAGTCTCGCGGCCGGGGCGGATGATCTACCGGTGTGACGGCTGTGCGGACCGGCGGCTGCGGGGGGAGCTTCCCGTGTGCGTGGCCGCATGCCCGGTGAACTGCCTGCATTTTGGGGCGGAGGAAATGAACGGGGAGGAGGAAGGCGTATGAGTCGGAACAAGCTGTGCATGTGTAAAGGGCTTCTGGGACTGTACCAGACCGGGACCGAGCTGTTTGCCGGGAGGGAGACAGCCTGGGAGAGCGTGGCGCTGAAACCGTATTTTTCGGGGATGAGCCGCGAGGACTTTTTCCTGGAGTACGATTTTCTGTTCCGGGGAACCGACGCAGATGTGGATATGCGCATGTGGGCGTCCGCCTGCTGCGGACACGGGAACATCCTGTGGGACGCCACGACCCTGGAGGTGATCGAGACCTACTACCGCTGGGGCTACCGGCCGGTGAAGTTTGAGGGCAATCCGCCGGATTATCTGGGGGAGATGCTCCGGTTCTCGGCGTACCTCACCAGCGTCTGCCTGCATGAGATGGAGACGGACGGCGGGGAGGAGAAGGCCCTTTGGGCGGAGTGCGCCAGACGGGAATTCCTCCGCGCCCATGGGCTCCCCACGGCGCGGGCTGTGGCGGAGTGCATCCGGGCGTGCAGAGGGGAGGAAAATCCGTTCCTGAGAGCAGTGGAGGCGCTGATTATGGGGATGGAGGGGGATTTGGAGCAAGGGTTTGGGGAGTCAGAGGATGCAGCCGCGGCCTATGGCCCGCTCGCGACAGCTCCCTCCGCCCTCTTGTTCCCCGAGGTTTTGAAACGCGGCGCCGGACCTGCGATCCCGATGGGGGAGGAGCGGACCGTCAACACGGCGGGGATCAACAACTGCGGCGGCTGCTGTATCATCCGGGCGGTGGTCCGGGAGGGCTGCATGCTGCGCATCGAGTCGGACGCGCCGGGAAACAGCCCGCAGTTAAAGGCCTGCGTCCGGGGACGCGGCTACCGCAAGACCTTCCTGTCCGGCCAGCGGCTCAAATATCCCATGAAGCGCATCGGGGAGCGAGGGAGCGGCAGGTTTGAGCGGATCAGCTGGGAGGAGGCGGCGGACATCGCAGCCTCCCAGTGGAAGCGGATTCGGGAGACCTACGGCCCCGGGGCGCGCTACGTCAACTACGCCACGGGCGTGACCGGGATCATGCGGCCCGGGCATCTGGCCAGACGGCTTTTAGCCCTGGACGGCGGATATCTGGACTACTACAACTCCTACAGCAGCGCCTGCGCCAACTATGTGACGCCCTACTTATACGGGAGCAGCTTCAGCGGAAACAGCCCGGCGGATCTCCTAAATACAAAGCTTCTGATCCTCTGGGGGCACAATCCGGCGGAGACCATATTCGGGCCGGATTTAAACGATTACCTGGGGCAGTTAAAGCGCAAGGGCGTGCGGATCGTCGCCATCGACCCGCGCCTTAGCAACTCGGCCGCAGCCTTCGCGGACCAGTGGATCCCCATCCGCCCGTCCACGGACAGCGCCCTGGCGGACGGCATGGCCTATGTGATCTGGTCCGAGGGGCTCATGGACCGGGCGTTCATGGATCAATACTGCCTGGGCTTTGACGAGGCCCACATGCCGGCCGGGGTGCCGGAGGGCGAGTGCTACCGGGCGTACCTCTTCGGGGAGAGCGACGGCGTGCAAAAGACTCCCCAGTGGGCGGAGAAAATCACCGGCGTGCCGGCGGATGTGATCCGGGACCTGGCAAGGGAGTACGCGACCACAAAGCCCGCCTGCCTGCTGCCCGGCCTGGGCCTACAGCGCACCGGAAACGGGGAGCAGGCGACCCGCGGCACGATCCTGCTGGCCTGTCTCACGGGCAATGTGGGAATCCCGGGCGGCGGTGCGGCCGGCTGCGGCTGGGTGAAGGAGCGCGGGGGAATCCGCCTGTTCAACCAGCCGAACAATCCGTATCCGGGAAAGATCCCGGTGTTCAAATGGGCGGATGCCGTGGAGCGGGGAACCGGATTTGACCGGGTAAACGACGGCCTGATGGGCGTGCCGCGCCTTGAGACCAACATCAAGATGATTTTGAACCTGGCCGGGAACACGCTGGTCAACCAGCACTCGGACATCAACGGGACCACCCGGATGCTTAGGGACACCTCCAAGTGCGAGTTCATCCTCTGCTCCGACATCTTCATGACGCCCAGCGCACGGTACGCGGACCTGCTGCTGCCGGCCACCTCGGTGTTTGAGGGGAACAACATCGTCAACCCATGGATCGGCGGGAGCTATATACTGCGCAACAACCAGGTGATTGATCCCCTGTTTGGCTGCCGGTTTGAGTGGGAGTGGCTTAAGATGGTGGCAGAGCGCCTGGGCTATTACGAGGCGTTTGTGGACGGCAAGGAGGACGCCGAGGACTGGCTTAGAGAAAACTATGAGATCCTGCGCCGGATGGAGCCGGAGCTCCCGGACTACGGGACGTTCGTGGAGGCGGGGGGCTGGCGCTACCGGGGCGGAGAGCCGAAGGTGGCGTTTCGGGAGCAGATCGAGGACAGGGAGCGCCATCCTTTTGCCACGCCGTCGGGAAAAATTGAGATTTTTTCCAAGAGTCTGTACAACCTGGGGCGCCATGAGGACGTCCCGGGAATTCCCAGATATGTTCCCTGCCCGGAGGGGCCGGAGGACCCGCTGCGGGAGAAATATCCGCTGCAGCTGATCGGCTGGCACACCAGGCGGCGCTGCCATTCCATCCACGACAACAACGAGTGGCTGGACGAAGTGGAGGCCCCGGCGCTGTGGATCCACCCGGAGGACGCGGCGGCCAGAGGGATTGGCCAGGGCGACCTGGTGGAAGTGGTAAACGACCGCGGAACCGTGCGGATCCCGGCCTTTGTGACCCGCCGGATCATGCAGGGCGTCACCGCCATGTCCCAGGGCGGCTGGTTTACGCCGGATAAGGACGGCGTGGACATCCGCGGGAGCATCAACGTGCTGACCGACGGGGCGCACGCCACGCCGCTTGCCAAGGGAAATCCCCAGCACACCAACCTGGTGGAGGTGCGGGCGGCAAGGGTGAAGGAAGGGCAGTGACAGGCGCAGCTTGGTAAGGGCATTTGTGCAGAGGAAATATTTCAGGGGAAACGGTGCGCGGTCTATGAAAATCCGCGCTCGTTTCCCCTGTCTTCGCATCCCGCAAGGCCCAACATCAGCAGCGTCCACATAACAGGAGCGGTGATCGGCAGATTAATATTTACAAAAGCCTGGGCGCCATAGCACAAAACCGCAAACAGCGCCGCCATCACATACGGGTTTTTGCCGGCGCGCTTTACCATCCGCACACCCGAAGAAATCAGAAATGTCAAATACGCGGCCAGTCCCAGCGGGCCGATCGTAATAAAATACTGCAGATATTCATTGTGAGCGCTGTCAAAGATCTCTGAATAACGGCGGCTCATCTCCTCGTAGTTATTTTTGACCGTTATAATACCGAACGTATCAGGCCCATAGCCGAATAGTTTATGAATCGGTGAAAACTCCTTATAATTTCTCAGGGCGAGGCGCCAGATATATCCCCGGTGGGTTCCCCAGTCATCGTCAATCACAACATAATTGCGCACAGCGCCGTAGCGCTCGCCGTTTCCGGCGATATTTGCGTCAAAAAGCACAAACACCAATACCGCGGCGCACACCAGGATAATCATGCCCCAGACTCTGACCGGCCACTTCCCCAGAGCCGTCCCATGACTTTTTAATACATACAGTGCGCCCACAATCGCCCATAACGCGGCCAAGATATAAGGCAATCCGCTGAAATTTGTCAGAACGCTGAAAATCCCCTGAATTTCCAAAACCTGATCCGGCATGATTTGATTGATGATATCAATCAGCTGTACCACAGAAAAGAAGCTTGCCAGTATCATCATATACCGTCTGATCCCTGACAAGTCTCTGAACATATAAAATGGAAGCGCCGCAAAAAGCGCTAACACAGCCAGGTACGCGTTATCGCTTTGGCCGGTTATAATCGCAAAGATGGAGAGAACGAGGCACAGGTAGTACCAGATACACCGTCCCATTTTCTTCGCCGAGGCAAACAACAGGCTGGAGGCTCCCAAAACCAGGCTGAGATAGGCTGTGTAGGTGTTGATATTCCCCATGAACGACATAAAAATACTGTATTGTTTCGGATCGATATGATCCTTAAAGTGCAGAAGATTGAGATTGAAATAATCCGCGATGCCGAAGGCGCAAACCAGAACAGAGGATATCAGAAACAGCTCCATATACCAGCCCTTAAACTGAGCCAGCCTGCTGATGATAAAAAAGGAGGCGCCATAAAGAAGAAGCAAAAACAGCCCCGTGAACCGCCCCTCATTTCCCCAGAAGGACTCAAACACATAGTCGGATAACAGGGTGGACAGTGTGGCGATGATCAAAAACACCAGCAGCGCTGCATCCGGAAGCGTCAGGGTCTGTTTCAGATTTTTAACATGGAACCGTTTTAAGAATTGGACCGTGTACCGACCGCCGCATTGGTACACATCCATAACCAGCATAACCCCTGCCGTGATCACCGTGCCCGCAAGCAGTGTTAAAACACTTATATAGTAAAACTGATACTTTGCAGGTAAAATGTCATAATAAAAATTTCTATAATAAACAGG
>USJW01000153.1 GCA_900555045.1 uncultured Clostridium sp.
ATATAAAAAGCTTATTGCAGACTGTGGCTTGACTTTGCGAGGGTCAGAACACCCAGTTCTAACAGGAAGAAGCTCATGCCCGATTAGATATTCTACATCGGGTGGAGCTTTTTCTTTTTTTACGGATAAGAAATATCGACATATATGTATTGCTCGCGTGTAATTTAATTGATATGTATGTCTTCTTTGTGCATTCTTTTCTACAACCACTGAACAGGTTATGATTTCACAAAAATTGTAGAGTATCATTCGAAACCAAATATTGATCCTATCATGTCAAGACTTTTTGAAATATAACATAAAAACATAAAAAAGAACAGGGTACATATTTCTATATACTCTGTTCTCTGCGTCATTCTTATCTAAATGACATTGGGTGTCATGCCTGCTCTTTCTATTATTCGCCTTCTACAACCCTTGTAATGTATCATTCAACATGCATAATCGTGCAGACCTGATCATTCGCCTCCACGCGGTAAAACTCCCCATTGTGATGAAAATTTAATCTGACACTTGTTGTATCATTGAACGTAAATTTATCATTCATTGTGAGGAAATACGCGAACCCATGTTGAGAGCCAGGTTTTACGATTCCCTGGCTGATTGGCAAACCCGTGTTGAGATCAATCAATGTATATTCTTTGATCAATCCGTCTGTAATCGCTATACAGGTTGAATCCACATAGATTTCCTCTGCACCGATATTTTTTACCGCGCATACAATAAAATCGCCTGTTTTTTCATCGTCATATACTGGTTTGAATACGATCGTGGCACCTTTCGAGGTATCAACAACATGACCATTAAAGTCGATTATTTCACCCGTCGGTATTTGACAATTATATACTAATGCCCCATCCGTATCAAAATAATATTCATAATCTCCTATTTTTTGCTTTCCCGTTTGCATGATACCATCACTGTCAAAATGATAGTTCCAATTGTTCGATGGATCCTGGAACCAATCATTCGTGATGATACTGCCGTCGTCATTCTCATACGTCCAACCGGAATCAACCTGTCTCCATTGACCGGCCAGCGATGTAAAGCTTGCACAGACCGACAATATTGCAGCTAAAACAGCTATCTCTTTTCTCATTTAATGCCCCCACCATTTTTCTATTTTCTGAGTCTGTCATATATTTGAATATTTCCGCAAAGTAAACCGTATCCATTAACCACGTTACTTTATTCTACCACAACTGTCAGACAATATCACTCAGAACGTTTGTGCTATGACTATCTGCAGCTCAGCCAAACTCCCTCACACTATGAAATTTAATAGTCACTCAGAAATTCCACAATATCTTGATGAAAAAAAGCACTTTTTGTAAAATGATGTATATTAGATCGCTCTGGGCATTGCCCGGGCAATTGTATATCCGGGAGGTTTAACTGACATGGAAATCCTGTATCTTTTGATTGTATTTTTGACGATCATCGGTCTTTTGGCGTTCAAGCGCCCGCTGTACCAGGCGATTTTAGGCGGGCTGGCCGTCACGGCGGTCCTCTACCGGATTCCGCCGGTGGAGATTGTGCGCCGGACCTCCATGGCGCTGACCAAATGGTCCTCCCTCTCCGTGCTCCTGTCCCTGTACCTGATCACGTTCCTACAGCGGATCCTGGAGGCCCGCAGCCAGATCAAGCTGGCTGAGCAGGACCTAAACGGGATTTTCCACAACCGCCGGGTGAACACCGCCGGGGCGTCGCTGTTCATCGGACTGCTCCCGTCGGCCGCCTCCATGATCCTGTGCAGCGAGATCGTGAAAGAGGCCACGGACGGGTACTTAAAGCCCAGGGAGCAGGCCTTTGTGGCCAGCTGGTTCCGCCACATCCCGGAGAGCACGCTCCCAACCTACACGGCGGTGCTCCTGATGCTCAACCTGTCCGGGGTGGAGATCTCCCAGTTTTTGGCGGGCATGGTGGTGCCCGTTGCCACCCTGGCCACCCTGGGGTATGTGACGTATCTTCGCAGGATCCCGAAGGAGACCGGCACGCCAAAGAGCACAAACCGGGCAGCCGACGCGCTCCATCTGTTCTGCCACCTGTGGTCGCTGCTGCTGATCCTTGTGTTGATCCTGGTGTTTCACCTGGAGGTGGTCACCTCGGTGCTGATCTCCATCGCCGCGGCCATCGTCGTCTACCGGGTCCGCCCCTGCGAGCTCAAGGTCATGCTGCGGTCCGCGGTTGAAAAAAAGATGCTGTCCAACACCTTTCTGGTGCTGGTGCTAAAAGAGTTTATCGCCTACACGGGGGTTCTGGCCCTGCTGCCGGAGGCCATGGCTTCTCTGCCACTGCCCCCGTACCTGGTGTTCGCCATGTTATTCTTCGTGGCCACGGTCATCAGCGGCTCCACCGGCGCCATCGCCATGGGGACGCCCCTGGCCTTCGCGGCGCTTCCCGGCGGCATGCCCCTCATGGTGTACCTGATATGCATCACCCACGCAGCCAGCCAGGTGTCGCCCACGCACATTTGCCTGGTGGTGGCGTCGGACTACTTCTGCGTCACCCTGGGGGATCTGGTGCGCAAGACGCTGCCGATTTCGCTGCTGTTCTGCGCGCTCATGACCGTGTACTATCATATTTTGCTTCTGCTGTGAGTTGTCACAGCTCGTTGATCGTCTCCGTCACGGAAATATTCCGTATGCGCTTGGCCGGAGCGTAGACTGCGGCCAGGGCAGCGAGAAGGATGAGAAACAGGATGATGAGCAGCGGGTGGACCGGAACACTCCACACCGCGTAGCTGAAGTGGGAGGTGATCAGCGCGCCGTAGATCTGCCTGCTGGCAAACAGGCCCAGCGTGCAGCCCACCGCGCAGCCGGACAGGGCGTAGGTGAACGCCTCGGCGGCAATCATTTTCGTCAGCTGGCGCTCATCCATGCCAACGGCGCGCAGTACCCCGTACTGCCTGATTCTGGCGGAGACGCTCATGGAGATGCTGTTCATGATATTCAGCACCGTGACCAGGGCGATGATGGAAAGGAATCCATATACGGCCAGCACGAAGGCGGCATAGGTGTTGGAGGTGCGCTGGCCGCGGTCATCACTGAACGTGCAATTTCCGTCCAGGCTGTCGCGGATCCTGGCCACATCCCCGTCCGTCGCATCCCTTGTCTGTATCATAACCAGAGAATAGCCCGTGATTCCGGTCAGCCGTTTAAAGGTCTCCCGGGAGGTGATCAGGGTTATTTTTCCGTCCGCGCCGCCGTCACTGCGAAACAAGTTGTATCTCAGCATCCCCGCGATCTCAAGCCGGTTCCCGCCGATCAAAAGGTGATCGCCCGTCTTTAGCGGCATACCGGGATCCCCGATGGCCAGCACATAGCCGCTGTCCCCGTACACCTTTGAAATGTCGCTGCCCTTCTTTAGCATCCGGTCTTTTTTCAGACACTCCAAATCAAAATCGTCAAAGGAAATCAGGTCCACCGTATCCGGAAGCCCGATGCCGCCCTCGATATACGCGGAAACGTCCAGAAGACTTTTTCGCCCGAACACACATTTGACGCCGTCCATGCCTGCAATCCGGTCAAGAAGCGCAGGATCGATGGAATTGTTGCCGTCGCTGCTCTCGATGTGGAGGTCGGAAGCGCTGGAGAGCTGCGGCATGATTATGCCCACAAGCTCGATTAAAACGCTGAAACACAGAAACAGGATGATGCTGAGCGCAAAGGAGCCGGTCATGAGGAACAGGTTTTTCTTCGTGGAGACCGCGTGGTGGATGCCCAGGGCGGTTTCGATCTTAAAGAAGCGCCGGTTCACCCCGCGCTTTTGCCTGGCGGTGTGCTCTGAATTCCCGGAGACGGCCGCGATCGGCGACACCCTGGAGGCACGCTTGGCCGGGGAGCTTGCCGCGATGAGAACGGTGACGATCCCCACGAGAATTCCGCTTATGATACCCACCGGGCTTATGGCGAACAGCTGGATTTCCGAAAATTCTTCACCGACGGCGAAGCGCAGGACGGCACTGAGGATCCATGTGATTACAATTCCCAATCCCACGCCCACCGGGATTGCGGTTTTGCACCAGTTTAGGGCTTCAAGCCTTACAAACCGGATGATCTGCTGCCGGCTCATCCCGAGGCAGCGCATCATCCCGAAAAACTTTGTCCTCTGGGCCACATTGCTGTTTATGCTGCTGGAAATCATCAATACCCCTGCAATGAGTATCAGCACGAACAGCACCGTAGCGATCATGAAGTAGTTTAGGACCATCGCGTTGCCGCTCAGCTTTTGAATCGCCTGGCTGCCATGCTTGGCCAAGAGACGCCGCCTCTCCATCTGAACGCAAATGTCCGTTATACTGAAGACTGCGGTCACCAAAAAGACCGCGAAGATGATGCAGAGAATGGTCATTCGGTTCTGACGCCGGTGCACCTTTGCGGAAATCGGTATGAGACTTAAATAGCTCTTCATTCGCGGTACCTCCCGAAATCGGTCAGCACGCCGTCGGACACCTGCAGAATCCGGTCCGCGGTCTGCGCGATGCTCCGGCTGTGGGTGATCATGACAATGGTCTGCTCGTACTTCCTGGACGCCTCCTTTAACAGGGTGATCACCTCGCTGCTGTTCTGACTGTCCAGGTTTCCGGTGGGCTCGTCCGCCAGAATCAGCGAAGGCCGGGTGATTAGCGCCCGGCCGATCGCCACGCGCTGCTGCTGTCCGCCGGACAGTTGGCTGGGCAAATGGCGGCGGCGCTCGCTAAGATTGAGCACGGCGAGCAGTTCCTCCAGCTCATTTTGATCGGGCTTCTGGTAGTCAAGCAGGACAGGAAACAGGATGTTTTGTTCCACGGTCAATTCGGGGATGAGATTAAAGCTCTGGAAAATAAATCCGATATTTCTGCGGCGGAAAATGGTCAGGTTCTTGTCCTTCATGGCGAAAATATCCTTGCCGTCGATCAAAACCTTGCCGGAGCTTGGCGTGTCCAGCGCGCCGATCAGGTTTAAGAGGGTGCTCTTGCCGGAGCCGGACTCCCCGACGATGGCCACAAATTCCCCTCTCGGGACGGAGAAGCTGGCGCCCTTCAACGCGTGCACGGCGGTCTCGCCGCTGCCGTAGGTCTTAGAAACCGACTGAACTTCCAATAGATTCATTGTATCAACCTCTCTTTTCTTGATAGAGAAAGATTACCACATTAACCCTACGCGCAGATGACAGAAACCCTACAATTTTGTAGGAATCAGAAAATTGATCGTGAAGGTGGAGCCAAGGCCCGGCGCGCTGTCCAGCTCGATTGTGCCGCCGTGGGCCTCCACGATGGACTTTGTGAGAGGCAGCCCCAGGCCGAGGCCCTGGGTGTCCTTGGAGAAACGGCTGCGGTAAAACCGCTTGAAGACGTGGTGCAGATCCTCCGGGTGGATGCCGCTCCCGTTGTCCTTCACGATGATTTGAAACACGGACGCGAACTGCCTCCACTCGATCCGGACGGTGTCCCCACTTTTTGTGTGGTCCAGTGCATTTTTGACGAGGTTGTTTACGGCCTCAATCAGCCAGCCGCGGTCGCACAGCAGCGTGCACTTGTCATCGCCGGACAGAAGCAGCTGTTTTCCCTCGCTCTCGGCGCGGTAGGCGAAATGCCTCTCGACGCAGGCCAGGAGTTCCGCCGCATTCTCCTCGTTTTTTTCCAGGACGATGGTTCCGGCGTCAAATTTTGTGATTTTTAGGAGGCTTTGAACCAGCGCGCCGATCCGATCCAGCTCCTGCTCGGAGAGGGCCGCAAACTCCTGGAGTTCCGGGGAATTTTTTGCCTCCTCCTGCATGATCCCGTTGTAGATGTTGAGGGCCGCGAGGGGCGTTTTCAGCTGATGGGAGATGTCGGAGATGGTGTGCTTTAAGAATTTCTTCGCGCTCCGCTCATTTTCTGCGTGGGCGTTCAGGATTGAGACCAGCGAATTCACCTCATGAAACAGCCGATACAGCTCCCCCTCCTCGTCGCACAGGATGCGCGCATCCTCATTCCCGGAGATATACGCCCTGATCTGGGCGACGGCCTCCTCCATGATCTGGTTCTGCTCACTGAAATACCCGTAAACCGCCGCCAGCACGCTGAGCCCCATGCAAAGGGCGCACGCCAGGATAAGGGCGGCCGCGTGTCCGGGCTTCAGGCACAGGATGGCGGCTGAGAGCAGACAAAAGATCGCCATGGACAGCAGCAGACGGCAGAACAGGGATTTGATTTTCTTGTTTGCCAGTAGTTTCATCTCACACCTCAATCTGCGGTATTCCATCGATATCCCATGCGCCGGACCGTCACGATCCGTCTCGGCTCGCTGGGATTGTCCTCTATTTTCGTCCGAAGCCTGCGTATATATACGGTGAGCGTGTTGGCGTCGATATAGTTCTCGTCGCAGTCCCACAGCTTTCCGAGAATCTGCTCCGGGGAGAGAATGACGCCCGGATTTTCCATAAAGAAGCACAGCAGCTTGTACTCGCTGGCGGTCAGCTCCAGGGGCGCGCTGCCCTTAAAGACCTCCCCCGTCAACAGCCGGACGCTTATGCCGTTTGAGCTTAGCTCCGTGCATGGACGGCCAAAATCTTCGCTTCTGCGCAGCAGGGCGTTGATCCTCGACAGGAACACGGCCAGCTTGAAGGGCTTTGTGATATAATCGTCGCCGCCGATGTCGAGCCCCATAATGATGTCCGTCTCCTCATCGGCCGCGGTGAGAAACATGATCGGCACCCTGGAGGTCCGCCGCATTTTTTCGCACAGGTCAAAGCCGGAGCCGTCGGGCAGGGAGACGTCCAGAATGACCAGATTATATGCAGGATCTGCCGCCTCCGCCCACAGGCTGGCTGCCTCGCTGCTTGTGCGGGCGACGTCCAGCTGGTAGCCCTGCTTTTTGAGCGCAAAGGACACCCCGTTTACCAGGCTTAGATCGTCCTCAACCAGCAAAATTCGTTTCATCTGTTTTCCACCTCCGCGGTCTGCGATTTACGGATTGACCGTCCGCCCGCGCAAACAAAGTCTGCGCGGAGTTTTCCGCATGAAAATGCCCCCAGGTAGATTTCGTGGTTCTACATGAGGGCGGATTACCGGTAGTCACATTTCTGGCACTGGACCAGCGTATTCTCCGTGTCCTCCCGGTGGTACGCGCCGGACCAGCGGCAGATGCTCTGCAGGATCGGCACCACGGAGACGCCTTTCTCGGAGAGGCAGTACTCCACGCGGGGCGGGATCTCGTCGTAGGATTTCCGAAGCAGGATGTTGTCCGCGATCAGTTCCTTTAAGGTGGCGGCGAGCACCGCGTCGGTGATGTTGCCCATCTCCTTTCGCAGGCCGCTGTAGCGGAGCGTGCCCTTCTCGGCCAGCACGCAGATGATGCGCGATTTCCATTTTCCTCCAAATATTTCCAGGCCGTACTCCAAAGGACAGCGGATATCCTTTTCCAATTTGCGCTGATACATGGGATTGTCTCCTTTAATGCGGGATTGATACCCCTATTATAGGAAAACCGGCAGCAAATTGCAAGCCTCGCGTTGACGCTTCATGAGTAGGCGTCAAGGTACAACACGTTTTCCAGGCCGCCCTGCGCTGTCCCGTTCACAACCCGCAGCGCAAAGCCGTCCGCGGCGCGCTCAAAATACCCAGCGGATCCCGGCATGCGCTTAAGAGCCGTGCGGATCGCAGCGCGGATGGCCGGGGAGGCGTCCGCCGGGCGCTTGTCCTGAAAAAGTTCTCTGATTTTCTCCAGATCCATGCCAGAGAGCTCCAAATCCCCCGGCGGCCTTCCGGCCAGGGCGCACATGGCAGCGCACAGCAGAACCGGCTCGCACAGGTTGTCCAGGTAGAACTCCCGGTACTCGGAGGACACGCGCCGCAGAAGCCGCCGGATGGCCTCCGGGTCAAAACAGCCGAGAAAACACATCTCCAGCTGGATCCCCTTTAAGTATTCCAGAATCAGATCGATCCCCCGCAAGGGCGGATTGCCGCACAGCAGCGGGTAGTCCAGGGTCAGCAGGTGGTCGCCCGGGGCGAAGACGGGGTCATACCGGACAAAAAACGCGGGGATCCCCCGTCTGACCGTATCCCCATAATTTTTACAGCCGTAGTCGTCAAACGGGCCGATGATGCGCTCGTAGATGGATTTCGCCTCATACACCTTCTCCAGCACGAGCGCCGCGCCCTGGCGGTAGAGAAGCGCTTCGTCCGAAAGCGTCTCGCCCTGCAGCGCGTTCATGCCCTGGCACTCCCCGATGCAGTACAGCACGGCGTCCATCAGCCGGTTCGCCGTCTCATAGGAGACGGAGCTGCTCTCGCCGGAGGTGTACTTTCTGGCGAGCTCTGCTACCACAGGCAGCAGGTTTTCGATTCGGTAATTCATGTGGACCTCCTTTGAACGGTTGGAATTTTATGACAGCTGGCGCCGTAAGCTACCGCCAGCACAGATCCCGAAGGACCTCCAAGTACAGCTCGCTGTCCCAGCGCGTCTCCTCGCTGAAGGGCTCGTAGGATTGCCGCCCATCCCGCCGGTGGTACGCGCGGTACCCGGCCCGCACGCCGGAGGCGAAGCGGTTTAAACAGGTGTCCTCCAGGTAATCGGTGTCCCCGAAGCACACCTCGTCAAACTGTTCCCTCATGAAATTTAGGAGCTCCTCGTCCGTCATCTGGTCCTCCGTCTCATTTTTGAACTCGTAGAAGATATCCTGAAGCCGCTCCAACATCTCAGAATAATTGTCCTGGTTCAAATAGGGCGAGTCGCAGAAGGTGTAGACCAGCTGGCCCAGGATTCCGCCGTTAAATTCCACCCGGCCGTATTTCCTCAGGCTCTCGTCCCGGCAGCGGATCAGTTTCCCCGCTTCCTCGGGCGAGAGCGTCAGGCCGAACCCGGCGGTCTTCTCGTTGCATTCCGCCAGCGCGGCCAGGTCGCGCCGGTGCTGTTCCACCCGCAGCAGTTCAAAAAATGGCTGTTTTTCCTCCATCGTGTAACCCCTCCTTTTGCATGGTACCCCATTATACGGCGGGAGCCGGGGGATTACAAGTCTTGTATTTTGGGCGTTTTTATGGTATATTTAGGCTATGAGAAAGAGAAAAAGCTGGCGCATACTTCGAGAGTTGCGCCAGCTTTTTGTTGGATTGTCGATATGCAGATCGATTGACATCGCGCGCACCGCGCCGGTTCGGGCGATTCGCAGTGAGAGTACTGCTTGATTTTGTTTTTCACTCAGAATGATTGGGCGTTAAGTCTGCCGGGTTTACCAGAATCTCAATGTTTTCAATTCCCTTTGTTCTGTAAGAGCTGATCTTCCGCTCCTTTAACTCCTTAAGTATCTGATCCTTACAT
>USJW01000154.1 GCA_900555045.1 uncultured Clostridium sp.
TGATATAAAACCTGTGGAATTTCCCGCCGCTATTTTCCCAAACCCACAAAAAAGCCCGGTGGGAGGCCGCGCCGTCCGGATGTCCTGACTCCCGGGATTTCTCCCATTCTCCCAAGATCTCATCCGTCCGCCGCGGCCGCCGCCCGGGCCCGCAAATCTTTCCCTTATTTTTCCAGTGCTTCGTTTAACTCCTCCGTCCCCGGAAGCACGAACCGCCCATGCTCAATGATCGGGATCCTCGTCCCGTCCGCCCGCACCGCCACAATCTCTCCCAGCTCCGAGTACGGAACCGTGATGTCCGTGTGGCAGCTGAAGTACGCGCTCGCCATATCCGTCTTTCTGAGCAGCGAGATCTCGTTGTCCCTGGCGATGACCTCCTTGCCGTCGGGATTGTACATGGGCGCATCCTCCGCAAAGCTGTAGCAGGTGTCGCCCACCGCAAAGTGTGGGCCCATCTTCTCCACGATCAGGATCGGCAGCTTGTCGCCGATTTGAAACCGCTCCGCCATGGCGTAGGCCGCCGTGTTGGTCCCGATGGCGAACTCTCCCAAGGGCAGCCAGTCATGTCCCCGCATGATCACCTGCTTCACCAGCGTCCTTCCCTGCTCTCTCCAGTCCGGATCCGGGCAGAAATTCTCGCAGGAGTAGTCCGTCACCCGGCCGTCCTCAAAGCGCAGCCGCAGGTTCTTAAACTGGTAGTCCTGGATGTACACGTTCCCCACGTGGAGCAGTCCCTCGGTCCCGGCCAGTAACGGCGATGTGAACACCTCGCCCAGCGGGATGTTCACGTCCGCCACGCAGTTCTCGAAGTTGGTCTCCCGCTCCCGGTCCGAGAGCGCGTGCAGCTTCACCCGGATGCGCGTCTCGTTGGCCCCGCTTCCGGTCACCTCCACCGTGTCCGCCTCGTCCAGCGCGTCGATGAGCACCTGCTGGATATCCCGGTAGCGGTCGTAGTCCAGGGTGTTGATCTCGATGGTCGCCCGGAAAATCTCCGGGAAATCCGGCCCGATCTGGGGCAGCGGGAAGGAGATGATGGTGAAACTTGTCTCGTCCCCCGGCATGTAGCGGTTCACAATCTGGCGCAGCTCGTTTGCCAGCGCGTTGTTTACCTCCTCCTGGTGTGCGGTGAAGGCCAGGGCGCTCTGCTTGTTCACCGGCGCAAAGCCCTCCTCGCCGAAGGTCTCCACCACCGCGGGACCGGCGCACCAGCCGGCCAGCTCCTTGAACTCCTCGTAGGCCGCCCGGGTCACGGAGAGCTTGCGCTCCTTGACGGCCGTGCCCATGAACAGGGCGCTGTCGTAGCGGTGGTCGTAGTCGTACTGCCTGTTGGGGGAGGCGCCGTAGTACCCGCGCTTTCCCGCCGTCCTGCGGTTGATGGCCTGAATGGCCGACCGGTACAGAATCGGCTTGAGCCCCATGGCCTCGAAATTTTCCATGGCCTTCCGGATCATCCGCTCAAAGCCCAGGTGGTACTCCAGCACCACCGTCCGCTTTTTGCCCAGATCCCGGCCCATGACCTCAAACCCTCTGCGAAAGCCCTCGGTGTAGGTGTCCGCCATCCGGTCCACCGTCTCCTGGGGCAGCCCGTTCATGAACCGGGCCAGCTCTGCCTCGTTCTCAGAGATGTACTCGCCGAAGCGGTAGAGATACCGCAGGTCGGTTAAGTCCGCCTCACGGATAATGTCCGCCGCGAAGGACAGGGCCGGGTCCACGCCCTCTCTCACCCTCCAGAACACGGTGCGGTCCGCGTAGTCGCTGACAAACCAGTACAGGACATCCCGCACCTGCTGCACCTGCGGCGCCCCCTGGCTCTCGGCCTGGGCCTCCTCGAACAGGTTTAACACCTCGATGAAGGTCTCGTTTAGGATGGTAATGTCCTCCAGACGCATCTCAAAGGCGAACACGATATCGCCGCGGATCTCCGTGTACAAAAAGGCCAGGAGCTGTCCCATCTCCCCGCCCAGGCGGGAGGAGGCGAACTCCGGGTTTGCAAAGCTCTCCCCGTAGCGCTCCGGCAGCACATCCCCGTACAGCGCCTGGTTCTGCGCCTCAAGCTGTTCCAGGGTCATGGCCTCCTCTTCCCCGCTCTCGATCAAGCGCACCAGCTCCTTAATCTGCCCGATAAAGGCCGCCGTCCGTTTAAAATAACAGCCGTAAGGCTCCGCAAACTCCTCCTCCAGCACAGCGGCAATCCGCTCCATGGACAGGTCGTAGCGCTCCCTCACGGCTTCGTTTTCCTCTCTCAACAATTCCCGATAATCCATCCGACTCTAAACTTCCCTTCCAAAAAAACATAGGCCGAAACGGCGCTCCGCCTTCTTCCGGTTCGCGCCGCCGCGGCCTCAGGCCTTGCGGCTGCGCCGTTTTTCTCAGCGCAGCCCCACTATGATCACCATCAGCCAGAAAACCACCACTACCAGGATGATCCCCAGGCCGATCTTCGTCAGTATATAATTCTTTTCTTTCTCTGTAAAGGACAAAAGCCCGTACCAGCCTCCCATCACCACGGCGGCGATGCTGGAGAATCCCAGCGCCCCCGTGACCAGGCCGCCCTGCCCCGCGTTTCGCACGGACAGGGCCATGCTGGCGGCCGCCAAAAGAAGGCCGAGAACCGCCAGCGCCAGGCTGTAATAACTGTTTTTCGCAAAGGGATGCCGGATGTAGGAAACCTTGTCACCGACGTATTTCACCGTCCGCTCCCCTCCTTTTTCCGCCATTCAATCCTCAGCCACTGGACCACCCGGTAGCAGATATACCCCAGGGCGGCCCCCAGCGTGTTTAATGTCATGTCGTCCACGTCAAAGCTTCCGACCTTGAACACCAGCTGAATGGTCTCCAGCATAAAGCTGAAGGCAAAACTGAACAGCACCGTATTGTACCACCGCTTGCTCCTGCGGCTGATAATCGGAAGAAAAAAGCCGCAGGGCATGAATGCAGCCACATTTCCCACGATATTGATCAGAAACGGCCACAGGCCCATCATCCTCCGGTACCGGATAAACCGGATAATCTCCTTAAACGGCACCAGGTTGTAGGCGTACCCTCTGTCCGTGTCTGTCCGCCCGAAGCTCTCGGAAAAAAACATAAAGTAGGCCAGCAGGCACAGGTACAGGATAAACAGTACCCAGCCAAGCTTCTGGCGTTTTGTGGTATTTCGAATCATGGGCGCCTCTCTTAAAATACGATATCGGATTTGCGTTTCAGCAGCAGAGCCCCGTTGACGATCGCCACTATTCCCACAGTCAGCCCGGTCACCGCGATGATCACACCGATGGCGATATTCCCGGCGCCGGTATTGCGCATAGTCTTATACACTTTCTCCATCTGATTCATAGCACTCTCCTTGCTGTCAAATATCAGGCCTTCACAGCGCCGTACTGCTCATAGTAAGCGTCCAGCGCCGCCTTAATTTTGTCGTCAATCACAATCTTCCCATTGCACTCTTTATTATACAGATGCTCGGTCACATCCTCCATGGTCACGATGGCGGCGGTGGGGAAGCCGTACAGCTCCTTGATTTCGTCCAGCGCGCTCTTCGTTCCCTTGCCGCGCTCCATGCGGTTTAAGGACACGATCAGTCCCTTGATCTCCACATCGCCCTGAGCCTTGATGATCGGGAAGGTCTCCTCGATGGACTTGCCGGAGGTGGTCACGTCCTCGATGATCATCACGCGGTCGCCGTCCTTTATGGGGCTTCCCAGCAGAATCCCCGCGTCACCGTGGTCCTTGGCCTCCTTGCGGTTGGAGCAGTAGCGGATGTCCTTGCCGTAGAGGTCGCTGATGGCCATGGTGGTCGCCACGCTCAGGGGAATTCCCTTGTATGCCGGCCCGAACAGAACGTCAAAATCCAGGCCGAAATTGTCGTGGATGGCCTTGGCGTAGTACTCGCCCAGCTTCTTGAGCTGGGTGCCGGTCACGTAGCTGCCCGCGTTCATGAAAAACGGGGACTTGCGCCCGCTCTTTAAGGTAAACTCACCGAACTTGAGCACGTTGCTCTCCACCATAAATTCTATAAATTCCTGCTTGTAGCTCTCCATTGTCGTCTCTCCTCGCTTATTCGTAGATTCTTGTCCGGTCAGCGCACCGCGCCGATCAGCTCCTTTATATCCTGTATTCCGTTGCGCTCCAAATATTCACGGATTCCGTCCACCGTCTCCACCGTCGCGTAGGGGTTGTGGAAGTTGGCGGTCCCGATGGCCACTGCGGTGGCGCCCGCCAGAATGAACTCCAGCGCATCCTCCGCGTTGCAGATACCGCCCATGCCGATGATCGGCACCTTCACGCACTGGGCCACCTGGTAGACCATGCGCACGGCCACCGGCTTGATGGCCGGGCCGGACAGTCCGCCGGTCTTGTTGGCCAGGGCGAAGGTCCTGCGGTTCACGTCGATCTTCATGCCGGTCAGGGTGTTGATCAGGCTGATGGCGTCCGCGCCGCCCGCCTCCGCCGCCTTGGCCATCACGGTGATGTCCGTCACGTTGGGGCTGAGCTTCATGATGATGGGCTGCTTCGCGTGGGCCTTCACCGCCTTTGTGATGGCCTCCACGGCCTTCGGGTCCTGGCCGAAGGCGATTCCGCCCTCCTTCACGTTGGGGCAGGAGATGTTGATCTCCAGCAGGTCCACCGGCTGCTCTCCCAGGCGCTCCACCACATCGATGTAGTCCTCGGTGGTTCTCCCGCACACGTTGACCACAATCTTCGTGTCGTACTGCTTGAGGAACGGGATGTCCCTCCCGGCGAACACGTCGATTCCCGGGTTCTGAAGGCCGATGGCGTTGATCATGCCGCCGTAGGTCTCTGCGATCCGGGGCGTGGGGTTTCCGGGCCAGGGCACGTTGGCCACGCCCTTTGTCACCACGGCGCCCAGGCGGTTTAAGTCCACGAACTCGCTGTACTCTGCGCCGGAGCCGAAGGTGCCGGAAGCCTCCATCACCGGGTTTTTAAGCTTCACACCGGCAATCTCCACTTCCATATTGACAGTTGTCTCTCTCTCTGTATTCATCACACCGGCACCTCCGTCACAGTTCTATGTCGTCCGCCAGGAACACAGGGCCGTCCTTGCAGATCCGCTTGTTGTGCACCTGGGAGTGCTCGTCCACCTCTTTGGACTTGCAGACGCAGGCCAGACATGCCCCGATTCCGCAGGCCATCTTCTCCTCCAAGGAGAGCCAGCACTCGATGCCGTTCTCAGCCGCGTAGGCCTTTAAGGCCCGAAGCATGGGCGTGGGGCCGCAGGCGTAGATCACCTGGGCGTCAAGGCCCTCGGCGCGGATTGCGTCCAGCACGTTGCCCTTGGTTCCGGCGCTGCCGTCCTCCGTGGCCACATGGACACTTCCGTAGGCCTCAAACTCGTCCTTCAAAAACATCTGGCTGTCCCGGTAGCCCAGAACCGCCTGCACCATATCCTTTCCGTTTACCGCGCAGAGCTCCTTCGCCAGCTGCAGCATGGGCGGAACTCCGATTCCGCCGCCGATCAGGAAGGCCTTCTTGCCCTCCTTCAGCGGAAATCCGTTGCCCAGAGGGCCCAGAACATCGATGGTGTCCCCTGCGGCCAGGGCGGAAAATTCCTTTGTCCCCGCACCTGCAATCCGGTACACCATGCGCAGCATCCCCTGCTCCTTGTCCACCTCGCACAGGCTGATGGGCCTGGGCAGCAGGCGGGAGCCGTCCTTTGAGTAGAGGTCCGCAAACTGTCCCGCGGCCGCCTGGGAAGCAATCTCAGGTGCCTTGATCCACATACTGTATATTCCGGCAGCCAGTTTCTCCTGGGACACGATCTCTGCCGTCATCTTTACCTTTGCCATTGCCTCATTCTCCCATCCTTACAGCACGCTGTTGATATCCGCTACCATGTCGATTACAGCCTGGCGGGAGGCCTCTGCGAAGTGCTCCGGGCCGAACTGCTTGTACTTCTCCTGGCGGTAAGCCGCGATGATTCCTCTGGAGGAGTTCACCACTGCGCCCAGGCCGTCCTCGTTAAAGCAGGGCTTTAAGTCCGCAGCCGTTCCGCCCTGCGCGCCGTAGCCGGGCACCAGGAAGTAGGTGGTGGGCATGAGCTTTCTCAGGATACGGCTCATCTCCGGGTAGGTTGCGCCCACAACCGCGCCCACATTGCTGTAGCCGCCGTCCATGCAGTCGCTTCCCCACTCCACGACCTTCTCCGCCACCAGCTCGTACAGCGGGCGGCCGTCGATCAGGCGGTCCTGGAACTCGCCGCTGGAGGGGTTGGAGGTCTTGACTAGCACGAACAGGCCCTTGTCCTCCGCCTTGCACACGTCCACGAAGGGCTTCACGCCGTCGGTTCCCAGGTAGGGGTTCACGGTCAAAAAGTCCGTGTGGAAGCCGCTGTAGGTCTTACTTCCCACCTGCACCTTGCCCAGATGGCCGGTGGCGTAGGCCGCGGAGGTGGAGCCGATGTCGCCGCGCTTGGCGTCGCCGATCACCAGAAGTCCCTTCTCCTGGCAGTAGTCCACGGTCCGCTGGTAGACCTTTAATCCCTCGATGCCGAACTGCTCGTACATGGCGATCTGGGGCTTCACGGAGGGAATCAGGTCAAAGGTGTTGTCCACGATCTCCTTGTTGAACTGCCAGATGGCATCCGCAGCGCCCTCCAGGGTCTCGCCGAACTCCGCGTAGGACTTCTTTAAGATGTGCTCGGGGATGTAGCTCAGCATGGGATCTAATCCCACGCAGATGGGGGCCTTTGTCTTCTTTATTTTCTCAATTAACTGTTGAATCATGGGGTTCCTCCTTTATTTTATCTCACGTTCTTCAGGTATGCGCCTGAAACCTCACCCCATTCTAACATATATAATTCCCCGTTTCAAGTCATTTGCCGGAACAGTGGGCGCAATCCTTGGCTGCAAATGCAAAAAAATCCCCACACATTTTTCGTGCGGGAATTCCTCTTTTTAAGATATCCCTGTTTTCTACGAAAGCCGTCTCACCACCGCATCGCCCACCTGCGCGGTGGTTGCCGTTCCGCCCAGATCCGGCGTCAAAGCTTCCCGCTCCACCAGAGTCTCCTCCACCGCATCGATGACCTTCTTTCCCCAGTCCTCGTGGCCGAAGAAGTCCAACATCTGGCTGGCCGCCCAGATGGAGGCCATGGGGTTTGCCACGCCCTTGCCCGCGATGTCCGGCGCGGAGCCGTGGATGGGCTCGAACATGGACGGGTACTTTCTCTCCGGGTTTAGGTTGGCCCCAGCCGCCAGGCCCATGCCGCCCGCGATGGCAGCGCCCAGGTCCGTCAGGATGTCGCCGAACAGGTTGCTGGTCACCACGATCTCAAAGCGCCCCGGATCCTTCACCATGAACATGCTGGCCGCGTCCACCAGGTAGGAGTGGGTCTCCACGTCCGGGAAGTCCCGCCCCACCTCGGCGAAGATCTGATCCCAGAATACCATGGAATAATTTAAGGCATTTCCCTTGCTGATACTGGTCAGGCTCTTCTTCTCCTTCCTCGCCAGCTCAAAGGCGTAGCGGATAATCCGCTCGCAGCCCGCTCTGGAGAACACGCCGTCCTGGATCACCACCTCGTTGGGCTTGCCCTTAAACAGCCAGCTTCCGCTGCCCGCGTACTCGCCCTCGCTGTTCTCCCGGACAAAGGTCATGTCCACGTCCTCCCGCTTCACGTCCTTGAGCGGGCAGTCCGCGCCCTTAAGCAGCTTCACCGGCCGCAGGTTCACGTACTGGTCGAAGCTCTTGCGGATGGTGAGTAACAGATCCCACAGGGAGATGTGGTCCGGCACCCCGGGATAGCCCACTGCGCCCAGATAGATGGCGTCGAAGGCGCGAAGTCTCTCGATCCCGTCCTCGGGCATCATCCTGCCGTTCTTTAAATAGTACTCACATCCCCAGGGGAACCACTCAAACTCGAACCGGAAGCCGCCGTCCAGCTCGGCCGCCCGCTCCAGCACCTTGACGCCCTCCCGGATCACCTCCGGACCGATTCCATCCCCCGCGATCACTGCGATCTTATAAGTCAACATATGCATTTCCTCCTTTTTTCCGCTTCCGTTTCTTCCATTATAAGCGGTTCCGGCCGCAAACTTAAATATTTGTTTTCTATATTATAATAGGAAATGCTTATGCTTCTCTTCCGCCCTAGCGCCACTCCCCGCGCTTCACAAACTCCATGAGGCGCATGGCGTCCCCGTACAGGCGCTGGCTGTGGCTGTGCACCAGGGAGATCTGAACCTCCATGGGCGACGCAAGGCCCAGCCCGACAATGCCCTCCGCCCGGTCCGCGATGTCCTTAAACATAAACCCGCAGGCGATGCCCCTGCGGATAAACTCCTGGATGGTGTAAAATTGGGAGGAATAGTGGATAATGTTGGGCGTGCAGCCCGCCTCCCCGTACCGCTGCTTCACGAACTCGTTCTGGTAGAACCCCTCATGGAACATGATGAGCGGCTCCCCGCTGATCTCCCGGATGTCCACCCGCCCGCTTCCGGCCAGGGGATGGCCGTCCGGCACGCAGAACACCGTCTCGGTCCGGACCATGGGCACCAGCTGGTACTCCACGGGCGAGAGGCGGTCGCTGGGAAGCACCGCCAAATCCAGCTCCCCCGCATCCAAAAGCTGCAAGAGCTCCTTGGAGCCGCCCTCCCGGGAGAAGATGCGGATCTCGGGGTAGCGCTCCTTGAAGGACGCGTACAATCCCGGAAACAGGAACGTCCCGATCATGGGCGGCACGCCCAGATTGATCTTCTTGCGGTTGTCCCCCAGGTCGCACATCTCCTGGCACAGGGTGTCCGCCTGCCCGATCAGCGCCTTTGCCCGCTCCTTCAAAAAGCTTCCCTCCGGCGTCAGGCGGATCTCCTTGCGGCTCCGCTGCAGCAGCGTCACCCCAAACTCCCGCTCCAACTCCTGGATGGCCGCCGACACCGACGGCTGGGACACATTCATGGCCTCCGCGGCTTTTGTAAAATTCTGGAACTCACAGACCGCCAGAAAATAGCGAAGCTGAATCAGCTTCATCGCGCTCTCCCCTTCCATATTGTCACTGCATTCCAGTATAGCACATTTCCACCGTTAGCCGCATATATTTTTCCGGCCCTCTGAACCATACAACACCCCGATCTGCACTACCTCAAAAGGAATACACCAAATTTTAAAAACTTAGTTATCCATCAGTACAAAATATTATAGATGAATTATCAGAAAAATAAAATAGAATATTGTAAATAAATGTAGTATAATATTATTGTTATTACAAATCTTATCTTGAATTTTTAGTGGGGAGGAAAAAATGGCTTTAGATT
>USJW01000155.1 GCA_900555045.1 uncultured Clostridium sp.
AGTGTCGGTTTCAACCAGGTGGCGGAGAAATTTGGCGAAGCCTACAACCGCCCTATGCAGCAGGAAATGGTATCTGTAAACAATTTTGCAGCGTGTGTGTCCTGAGGAAGCCCTCCCCCATCCCGGAAGGTCTGGCCGACCCGGACCGCTGCCTGTTTCTGTTCTACGAGTTCACGGACAGCTCCATCGTTCGGCGGAGCGGGCCGGAGGACGTCGATTTGACCGGTATATCCTATGTGGAGGTAGGTCAGAGCTCGCTATACCACATTCTTACCATGCTCACCCAGGCCTGCCCGGATTTACACCCGGTTTTAGAGGCCCAGTACCAGCTGGTCCTGACCCAGCGCTTTTTGGAAGCCCTCCAGAACGGCTACCACATCCGCATGCGCGACCTGCTCCAGGCCATCTCCTCCAACCTTGAGAAGAAGGTGTTGGTCCTCGAGCCCACGGTGAACCAGACCGACGTCATGTCCACGTCCGCCTTTCTCCAACAGCTGCCGGAACACTCCAAGGTCATCGGACAGCTGGACCAGAACCCGGTCTACTACGGCAAGATACCGCGAAAAGACATGGGCATGTGCCTGATCATCCCCCTGTACCGCTTCGGTGAGATCATCGAGTTTCTCATCGTGGGCAACTGCCGGGAGAAGCCGGAGCCCCTCTTCTACTCTGCCTTAAAGACCGTGATCTCCGCCCTGTCCATCGAGTACGAGATGCGCCAGTCCGTGTTCACCGTGGTGAACCGCTCCCGCAACAGCCTGATGGACGCCATCACAAACTCCGGGCAGCTGAGCGCCTCCACCATCGCCGAGTGGGGCGGACTTTTGGGCTTTAAGACCAAGCGGCTCTACATCGCCATCTACTTAGATTTCGTGGCCCCGGACAGCCAGGACAAGGTGGGCCTGGCCGTGTACTACGAGATCCTGGAATTCATGATCCACTACTACCACCCGGACGACTACTACTTCCTGCGCTCCTCTGCGGACAGTCTCTACATGATCGGCCAGTTTCCGCCCGACTCCCCGGAGAGCGCACAACAAAAGGCGCTCGCCACCTGCCAGCAGATCGAGCACCTTTTAAAGACTAAATCCATTGTCCAGCGGATGTACTCCGGGATCGGAACCACCCAGCAACAGATCTCCGACATCAGCCAGAGCTACCAGGACGCCCTGAAGGCATTAAAAATCGCCCACACCATCGGCAACTCCATCGTCTGCTACGAGACGCTGGGAATCCTGCGCCTTCTCGGCAACATCCCCGCAGGCGAGGGGGCGGAAAGCTACATCCCCGCCTGCCTGCGAAATCTCCAGGAGTACGACAGGAAATACCGCACCAACCTGGTAGGCACCCTCACCGCCTACTACGCCGCCAACTGCAACGCCTCCCAGGCCGCCAAGGTGCTGTTCATCCACTACAAGACCATGCTCAGCCGCCTAGACCGCATCGCCCAGGTCTTAGGCTGCGACTACAACGACAGCAACATACGGCTGGAGATCGAGGTTGGGCTGCAGATTCTCCACATGAATCCGCCGGAATGTGAGTAAAAAAATAGGGACACCGGATCGCAGCCGCGATCCGGTGTCCTTTGGTGTTATAATGTGTGAGGGGATTGGGAGGGGCGGAGGGCGGAGACTTGGCAGAGATGCTCCATCTTCGTCAGCACATCCTCAAACTTCTGCATAAGCTCTTTATTGGGTATGGATACCTGGCCGTCATAATAGCTGAGGAAACCGTACACCACCATCGCGGAGAATCTCTCGTCTCTTGTCCCTAATTCCATAGAAACTGCGGCATAATTTTGAATCCTGATCGGGATTGCCTCCCCTGCAACCATGCGCACCAGGTCCTCCCGAACCTCAGCGATATTGTTTTTGACATAGTAAAAAATCTCATCGTAAGGTCCCGAACTGGTCCAATAGCTTTGAATCTGATTCGAAGTCAGCGCACATATGACAGCCCGGGGATTAAAGAGCTTTTTGCCGTTCGCCGTCTGATAGCCATTATACCACTCCCGCAGGCCCTCAAAATCAAAATGCGGCGCCTTTTCAAGCGCTATATAGCGCTCATACAGTTCCATGGTCTCCTTTTCCGTGAAACCAAAATATTCCGAAAATTTTATGGACGTGGCCATATTATATTCCACAAACATATTAAGCTCGGAACCGCTGCTATATTTGGCGATCGGCAGTATCCCTGTCATGTATGCCAGCTCCACATACCCCTTCGATTTCAGGAGCAGTTTAAGAAACTGCAAAAATTTCGCCTGATCTTCTTTGGAGAACAGATTGTTGTGAAACATGGAATCCCACTCATCCATCACAAAAACAAACCGTTTCCCCGTTTTAGAAAAAATCTTATCCAGGGCCTCCCACGGTCCATCCTCCGGAATAATTCCACATTCCGGATACTCTGCCTCCAGATCATCCAGTAATTTTTTTCCGATAAAATTGATATAGGTCTGATAAGAATCACAATTCCATGGCATATTGCTGAAATCAATAAAAATAACGTCATGTTGATTCAAATGCCTTGTATAGCTGCTGCTTTTCCCAATATCCAGATCCTTAAAGATAGCGCTGGAATCGACCCCTTTTTCCAGGAACGCAGTAATCATGTGCGCTATGACCGTCTTGCCAAACCGCCGCGGCCTTGTGACGCACAGATACTTATTGGCCGAAGACAGCCCCCTCAATATTTCCTCTATCATTATCGTTTTGTCAACGAAATAATATCCCTCATAGATTTCTTTGAACAAGGTATATGGTGCAAGTGCATTCAGATATTTCATAAGCTTCCTTTCTAAGATGTATACCAGTTATCCTGTCCAAATATTTTCTGTAAATCCCGTATTATCTACCCTCTCCCCAATAACCGCCACGCCTCCCACGCCAAAAACGGCGCCGCCACAATCCCGAGCAAAATCCACGGCCCCCAATGGACATTCCGGTCCTCCCTCGGGCAGTAAAACTCCGACGGATTCTTCGGATTGTAGCAGATCTCCACCTCCTCGCCGGGCCGCCCGGCTGGAAAAATGGCGTAGGGGATCCGGGCGTCGATTCCGCTGTACTCCTTCCCGTCCGCGTGGTAGCAGTAGATCGTAAAGCGGTGCGGTATGACTCTGTGCCCGTAGGTGTATCTCCCATTCATCCCAAACTGCGGCATGCTCCCGAGAAGGCCCTTGCAGGAAAAGCCGCCCACGCTCACGCCTATTCCTCCCCTCCGCTCATACCTGCCGCGCAGCCGCGGCTCCTCCACAAAAAATCCGGAATCCAGATACTCAACGGTCCCGTAGGTGCGGCAGCTGCACCGCTCCTTTAACCCGCGCCAAACCGGCCGGTTCCCCATCTGGTTCGCCCCCACCAGGAACGCGCCGCCCAAAACAGCCACGGCCAAAACGAACTCAAAGCTCACTTCCATCCTGCAATTCCTCCAACCATACAGCAATATGGCAGCATTTATACCGCCTTTTCCCCCATTGTAGCATGCCATGGTATGGTTTCACAAGCCTGCTTTCGCTTGAAATCCCACCTGCGCAAATGATATAATGTGCTCAGTTATTCGAAACGGATATCCTCACAGACAGCAAAAGGAGGGAAATCATATGCCCAGACCAAAAATCACATTGACTCTCATCGACCGAAAAGGAAGCTGCGGCTGCCCGCATCAAAAAAGGAGCCCCAAATCTGTCTTCCCTCACAGATTCAGGGCTCCTCTCTTTTACTCCTCTAACATCTTAATATCCATATCCTCCGGCAGCACCAGGCTCAGGAACACCGAGATCACGAACACCACCGCAACCACGTTCGCCGAGAACACGGACTGCACAAGCGGCGGGAAGATATCCCAGATCCCGATCTCGCTGGCTGTGGTGAATCCGATTCCGATGGACAGCGACAGGGAGGCGATCACGATATTTCTCTGGTTGAAGCCCGCCTTGGCGATCATCTGGATGCCCGAGGTCAGGATGGACCCGAACATCATGATCGTGCAGCCGCCAAGCACCGCCTGGGGCAGGGACGCGAAAAAGTTTCCCACCGGCGGGAGCAGTCCCGCCAGGATCATGCAGGCCGCGCCGGTCATGATGGTGAAGCGGTTGACCACCTTAGTCATTGCCACCAGACCCACGTTCTGTGAGAAGGAGGTGACCGGCGGGCAGCCGAACAGTGTGGACATGGAAGAGGCGTAGCCGTCGCAGGCCAGGGACCCGGAGATCTCCTTCTGGGTGATCTCCCGGTTTAAGCCGCCGGACACCAGCGCCGACGTATCGCCGATGGTCTCAGCCGCGGACACCAGAAAGATGATGCACGCGGAGATGATGGCCCCGGCGTGAAACTCCGGCATAAAGGGCAGAAGCTTCGGGAACGCGATCAACCCGCCGGACATGATCAGGCTCAAATCCACCTTGCCCATAAAGATCGCCAGGATGTAACCCACAATCAGCCCCGCAAGGACGGACAGCTGTTTTAGATAGCCCTTGGCGAATATATTCCAAATCAGGCAGGTGAGTAACGTCACGGTGCCCAGAATCAGGTTGGAGGCGGAGCCAAAGTCATCCGCGTAGCCGCCGCCGAAGGAGCGGGTACCCACCGTAAACAGCGAGAAGCCGATGGCCGTCACCACCGAGGCCGCCACGATGGGCGTGATGATCTTGGTCCAGTACTTGGCCAAAAGCCCCAAGGTTCCCTCCATCAGGCCGCCGATCAACACGGCGCCGATCACGGACGGATACCCGTAGTTTGCCGCGATGGTGCTGAGCACCGTCACGAAGGTAAAGCTGACGCCCATCACGACCGGAAGCCTGGAGCCGATCCGCCATACGGGATACAGCTGGATCAGCGTGGCGATTCCGGCCACGAACATGGCGTTCTGCAGAAGCAACGCCGTCTGCGCCTGGCTTAGAGCCGGCTGCGCCGCCCCTGCGATGATGGTGATCGGCGCCAGGTTCGACACGAACATGGCCAGGATGTGCTGCAGTCCGAACGGGACTGCCTTGCCGAGCGGCACCCGGCCGTCCAGCTTGTAGATATTATTGATGCTGCAATTTGCATTGCTGTTCATCTCTTACCCCCTTAGAAGCTGTTTACTGTTCCCCGCATTCCTCCGGATGGCTGGTCCGGTACACTTCCTCCACGATCCGCTCCATGGCGTTTAAGATATTCTCATAGCCCGTGCAGCGGCACAGATGGCCGGAGATCAGCTTTTTAAGCTCCTCGCGGTTGTACTTCTTTCCGGTGCCCACGATCTCCACCGCGCTCATGATCAGGCCGGGCGTGCAGAATCCACACTGCACGGCCGCCTCCTCGATAAAGGCCTTCTGGATCGGGGACAGCTCCCCGTTGGGGCCCTTTAAGCCCTCCACCGTCATCACGCTCTTGCCGTCGGCCCACATGGTCAGGTAGATGCAGCTGTCGATGGCTTCCCCGTTTACAAGCACGGTGCACGCGCCGCACTCGCCCACCTCACAGCCCTTCTTCACCGATGTCAGGCCCAGGCGCTGGCGCAGCGTGTCAAGCAGGGACTCCCGCTCATCAACCGCCAGCTCCACTACCTTGCCGTTTACTTTCATATGTACGATCTTAAGCATTGACCTCACCTCCCGCTTTTTTCACTGCCTCATAAAATGCCCGCTTTGCCAGCTCCTCGATGAGCTGCAGGCGGAACTCCTTGGATGCTCTCCAGGAGGTTCTGGGATTTACCTCGTCCAAAGCCGCCTTTGCGAAGGCTAAAACCGCCTCGTGGTCGGTCACCGCATGGCCCTTAAGCAGCTCCTCCGCCTTGCGGCAGCGAAGCGGTGTGGGGCCTGCCACGCCGTAGCCCAGGCGCACGTCCTCAACCGTCTTCTTGTCCTCGGACAGCTTCACGCGCACCGCGCAGCCCAGGGTTGCGATCTCCATGGCCTTGCGCTTGCCGTACTTGACGTAGTGGCCGGTCCAGCCCTCGATGCTCTCCTTGCGGATCAGGAAGTACTTGCAGACCTCCGTGCGCTGGCGCACCGTCCGTCCCGGGCCGGTGTAGAACTCGTAGACCGGAACCACGCGCTCGCCGTCCGGTCCCTCCAGGACCACTTCCGCCTCCAGCGTCCACATGGTGGATGCGGAGTCCGCGGAGGTGGCGCCGTTGCAGATGTTGCCGCCGATGGTTCCCGTGTTGCGGATCTGCGGTCCGCCGACCATGTCCACGGCCTCCCCCAGCATGGGGATGTACTTCTGAATCAGCGGGTCGTTGGTGATGTGGGAGAATGCGGTGCCCGCGCCGATCCACAGGTCGCCGTTCTCCAGCAGCTTCACGCCCTTTAACTCCTCTATGTTATGGATGGATACCATGGCCATTCCGGCGTCCTTCCCCTCGCGCACCCGGATTAACACGTCCGTGCCGCCGCTTATGATCTCGGCTTCCGGTTCCTTCACAAGGGCATCGATGGCATCCGCTACGCTCTTCGCCTCGTAAAATGATTTAATGTCAAACATAGATATCTTCTCCTTATATCAGACCGTTCTTTTTGAATTCTGCGATCAGCCGCTGGGCTGTCATGGGGTTCACGTTCATGTGCACACCGGTTGCGTTCAAAATCGCGTTCCGGATCGCGGGCGCCACCGGGATTGCAGGCGGCTCGCCCAGGGACTTGTTTCCGTAAGGGCCTGTGGGATCCTCCAGCTGGATAAACTCCACGTTCAGCTTCGGGGTGTCCATGGCGGTGGGGATCTTGTAGTCCAGCAGGTTGTTGTTTAAGGGCTTTCCGGTCTTCTCATCCACCAGGAGCTCCTCGGATAAGCCGTAGCCCAGTCCCATGCTCATGCCGCCGTGCACCTGCGCCTCAGCGGTCTTGGGGTTGATCAGCACGCCGGAGTCATGGACGTTGATGATGTCCTTCACGGTCACGATGCCCAGAGGCATATCCACCTCGATCTCCACGAAGCAGCAGCCGGAGGAGAAGGTGTTCTGCTTGCACTGGTTGGTCACCTCCGCCGTGATGTGGATGGAGCGGTCCAGGGAGTAGAATGCGGTGTCCGCAACCACGCCCACGTCAAAGAGCACCGGGTCGCCGCCGTCCACAACCACCTTGCTGTCCACGATGTCAAGCATATCCTCCGTGATCTCCTCGCCCTCGGCAAGGCCCAGAGCCTCGCGGATGCGCACGCCCGCCGCCTTCACCTCGTCGGCGTAGACGGTCTTTGACATGTCGCTCACGTCGTGGTTCAGCATGTAAGCCGCATACTCCAAAATTTTGTGCCGTAACTCCTCACCGCACTTCTTGCAGGCCATGCCGGAGACGTAGGTCTGACGGGAGGCGTATGCGCCGGTGTCGAAGGGAGTGGTGTCCGTGTCCTGGGTGGACACGATGTAAACCTTGTCAAAGGAGATTCCCGTGGTCTCCGCAGCCATCTGCGAGAACACGGTGTCCGCGCCCTGGCCGATCTCCGTGGCGCCCATGCACAGCTGCATGGAGCCGTCCTGGTTTAACACCATCCGTGCGGAGGCGGTCTCAAGGGAGATGGGGTGCACGCCTGTCTTGTAGCAGAAGATCGCCATTCCGACGCCCTTTCTCACCGGGCCGGTCTGGTTTCTGTAGGCGTTCCACTTCTCATCCCATTTGATGTGCTTCTTGCCCTCCTCGATGCAGCTCTTCAGCCCGTAGGAGTGGAAGGTGATCCCGTTGGCCGGGTCCACGAAGCCCTCCTCCATGCAGTTCTTCAGCCGGAGCTCGCAGGGGTCCATGCCGATGGCGTAAGCCATATCGTCGGTCAGGCACTCCGCAAACCAGTCCGCCTGGGGGATTCCGTAGGCGCGCATAGCTCCTGCGGTGGGTGAGGAGGTGTAAACGGTCCAGCAGTCAATCTCGCTGCCCAGCTGGTCGCGGTACAGATCCTTGAACACGTTGCCGCAGTTGGCGCAGATGGCGTGGCCGTGGGAGGCGTAGGCGCCGTTGTTGGCGTAGGCGTCAAGCTTTCTGGCCAGCACCCGGCCGTCCTTCGTCACAACGCCCTTGCAGTAGCCCTTGATGGCGTGGCGGGTTCTGGTGCCGGAGATGGTCTCCTCGCGGCTGATCTCCAGGCGCACCGGGCGTCCGCCCACTGACATGGAGAGGAACGCGTTTAACGGCTCATACAGCACGTCCTGCTTGTTTCCGAAGCCGCCGCCTATGTACGGCTTGATGATGCGCACCTGGCCGACCGGGATTCCCAGGGCCTGGGCGGTGCAGCGGCGCACGATGTGCGGAATCTGGGTGGAGGCCACTATGGTCACCTTCCCGTTGGTGTCCACGTAAGCCCAGGACACCGGAAGCTCGATGTGGCAGTGGGAGATTCTGGGGGTGTCGTACTCGGCCTCCAGGGCCACAACGCCGTCCTCGCCGTACTCCTCCTTCGCCTTCTTTAAGCCCTCCTCGTATGTGAAATCGCTGTCCCCCATGGTCATGTGGGAGTGAACGATCACGTTGTCCTTGCGAATGTCCGGGTGAAGCGGGGTGGCGTTCTCAGCCATCGCGGCCTCCACCGTGACGATGGGCTCGTACTCCTCGTACTCCACCTTGATCTTGCGCGCCGCCTGGAACGCGGCCACCTCATCCTCGGCCACCACAGCCGCGATGTCGTCGCCGTACAGGCGCACCCGCTCGTTTAACAGCTTCCTGTCGCAGATGTCCTGGTGCTTGAGCTCCACGCTCCAGGGATGTCCCGCGGTGGGGAACTGGCAGTCCGGAACGTCAAAACATGTGACGATCTTCACAACCCCCGGCACCGCAAGCGCCTCGGTGAGATCAAAGCTCTTGACCCTCCCGTTGGCGATGGTGGAGTGAACCACCCTCCCGTGCAGAATGTCTCTCGGTTCCAAATCCGCGGTGTACTTGGCCTCTCCGGTCACTTTGCCGTAAGCGTCAACCCGCTTCACTTCCTGGCCTACAATCTTCATTCTTCGCTTCCTCCTTACTTCGATTTACCTATAAGCCTATTCCTGCTCCTCTGCCTCCAGAACATCAAAAGGGCCGCCTTCACCGCGTGTCCGATTTAAAATCTTCCAACGGGTCCGGCAGACCCCCTACCTCCGTTTTTCACATATGCTTATGTCCTCATCAAGCTTTTCTTATAAAGAAAAAAAGAGCTGGCTACATAAGATATGTAGTCAACTCTTTTCGGTAGTTGGTAGAGACTCTGGGCCAATCCCCAGGATATACATATTGGTAAACGACTTATT
>USJW01000156.1 GCA_900555045.1 uncultured Clostridium sp.
GGGTGTAGCAAAAACTATATAATGTATTGGGGGGTTACGTCTATTATAATACCACATGGATCCCTGAAATGCTGCACAGAATTTTTAGTTTGTCACAACTAATTTTATATAATTTGCCGGGCCCCGGCGGATTTACCGGGGAAGCGGGCAAAAAACGGTTTTCAGAGGCCGTCGCAGGATGGGAGAGCCGTTTTTTGTTGTGCCTTATGCGCATGCGGTGGAAAATAATGTCATATTTTGTAGCAATTGCTACAACCAAATAAGGGTTACATACTTTAAAATAGATTTCGGTTATAATGTGACGGAAGGAGGGCAGTGGATGACCGACAAGAATCAAAAAATATTGGATGAGTTGAAGAGCAAGAGCATCCTGTCCATGGGCGGGACCGAGGCCGTCAGCGTGGCCTACTCCGTCGCCTATGCCAGACAGAAGTCCAAGGGAGAGCTCAAGAAGATCCAGATCACGGTGGATTCCAGCATCTTCAAGAACGGGTTGAATGTGATCATCCCGGGCTGTGAGGAGCGGGGGCTGGACTTTGCCGCGGCGCTGGGCTATGTGTGCGGCCGCGTGGAGGACCGGCTGCAGCTCCTGTCACACTACGGTGAGGAGGAGGTGCGCCAGGCCAAGAAGCTGCTGGCCCAGGGCAAGGTATCCATCACCATCAAGGACGACTGCGACAAGCTCTACATCGAGACGCTCATCGAGAGCGGAGAGAACATTGTGCGCGTCCTGATCCTGGACTTCCACTTAAATGTTATCTCCGAGGAGATCGTCACAAAAATCGAGGATCTGCAGGAGTGCACGGCGAAGCTGGACCTAAACTACATCAAGAATGAGGGGTTGGGTCTGGAGGATTTCATCGGCTTTGTGGAGCAGGTGGATCTAAGCGAGCTGGAGTTCATCCGGGAGGGGTTAAAGTACAATCTGGCGCTGGCACAGTGCCGAGATGAAAGAAGCCTGACCACCTGCTTTGAGAGCTCCCTAGAGCACTTCGGGATCGGCGAGGACATGATCACCTACACCCAGAACCTGTGCATGCGTGCGTGCGAGGCCCGGATCCGCGGGGCGAAGCTGCCGATCATGACGGCGGTGGGCAGCGCCAACTACGGATTGGCCATCTACCTGGCCGGCTACGGCGTGGGCAGCAGACTTGGGGCCTCCGAGGAGCAGATCCTGCGGGCCATCGCGCTGTCCAACCTGATGAGTCTCTACGTGAATTCCTACGTGGGCTCCATCTCCGCGGTCTGCGACTGCGGGTTTGCGGTGGGGATCGGCACGGCCGTCAGCACCACGTACCTGTTAGGCGGGGACTACGACGCCATGGAGCGGGCGGTAAAGAACATGCTGGGCAGCGTCACGGGAATCATCTGCGAGGGGAACCGGCTCAAATGCGCCTGGAAGATCGGGCTGTCTGTGGCCTGGGCCATCAAATCGGCGTTTCTGGCCATGGAATCGGGCGAGTTCGAGAGCGAGGGCTTTCTGGACAACAGCCTGGACCGGATTCTGGAGAACATTGCGCAGATTTACAATCCACTTTCCAATACGATCAACCAGACGATTGTGGATATCATAATGGGGAAATAGTATGGTGAGAGGGGAAAAGAAAAAGGTGAGGGAGCTGATCCGCGACTGTTCCACGCAGATCGAGCTTCCCAAAGGTCAGATGATCCACTTTCCGGGCACCAGGGACTCCAGCATCTACTACATCGTGAGGGGGACGGTGCGGTTCGTGCTCAACAGCTACGACGGGAATGAGAAGATACTGTACATACTGGGCCAGGATCATTTTTTCAACGAGGAAATTTTGTTTCAACCCCACGAGGTGGTGGCGAGCGTGGTCTGCAACGAGGCGTGCACGCTGTGGAAGATCGACTCCTCCGTGCACGGGGAGCTGATGAAAAATGCAGATTTCGTGCAGGCCGTGTGCCAGGGGATGATCCGCAAGAACGACCGCCTGCGCCAGGAGATCGAGAACATCTCGTTCATGTCCTGCAAGCAGAGGATCCTTCGGATTTTTGCGGGGGAGTGCAGCAGGGAACGGCTGTACGACCAGAATTGGTATGATATTGAGCGGCGTTACACGCACCAGGAGCTGGCCAGCATCATCGGGGCGAACCGGGTGACGGTCAGCAAGCTGATTGCGGAGCTGTGCGAGGAGAATAAACTTCGCAACATCAACCGGAAGATCCAGATTCACCGGGATGTTGTGAAGGGAAAGGAGGGGGAGTATGGAGTTTAAGTATGTGCCGAAGGGCGTCTGCTCCAAGGAGTTTCACTTTGAGATGGACGGCGACCAGATCCGGCATGTGGACGTGGTGGGCGGCTGCCCCGGCAACCTGCTGGGGATCAGCAAGCTGATCAGCGGAAAGAACGCCGACGAGGTGATTTCCATGTTCAAGGGCTTAAAATGCGGACAGCGCCCCACGTCATGCCCGGAGCAGATCGCATTTGCGCTGGAAGCGTATCAGAAAGAACACAAATAAACGAACGATGAAGAGGTAAACGTATGATTACAACAGGATTTGGTTTTATATCATTTGTACTGTTTTTCACGGCAGTGGTGCTGGCGGTCACCAAAAAACATCCGTCCAAGATCTATAAGTTTATCCCGCCGGTGATTATGATCTATATCGGCGCGATGGTGATGTACACGCTGGGCGTGTGGGAGATGAACGAGAGCGTGTCCACGACCCGCGCGGCGTTTATCAACAACCTGGTGCCGGTCATGATCTTCCTCATGTGCCTGCGCTGCAACTTAAAGGAGATCATTAAATTAGGGCCGAGGCTGACGCTCACGTTCTTCTCGGCAACCTTCTCCATCGCCCTGGGCTTCATTTTATCCTACCTGATCTTTAGGGGCTTCTTTGAGAGCGACACGCACCTGGCCTTCGCGTCCATGAGCGCCGGCTGGATGGGCGGAACCCAGAACTTCCTGGCCGTCAAGAGCGCCCTGGGCGTCAGCGACGAGTCCATGACCTACACCCTGCTCATGGGCAACATCAACTACTCCATCCTGATCATGATCCTGGTGGCCATCGGCGGCTTCAAGGACAAGTTCAACGCATGGACCAAGACCGATGTGCGCCCCATCGAGAAGATCTGCCGCAAGTTAGGAAATGACGAGGCACAGCAGGAGCGGACCACCTACTTAGACCTGATGCTGATCCTGGGCATGGGCATGATGGTCTCCACCGTATCCCAGTACCTGTCCACCGTGCTGCCGCGCATCGGTTTCATCGAGGCCAGCATCTGGAAGATCCTGATCGCCACCTTTATCGGTATCGGCTTTGCGCTGACCAAGGTTGGAAAGATGAGAGGAATCGACGAGATTTCCAATATCTCCCTGTACCTGATCCTGATTCTGACCGCCTCCAACGTGAACCTGGCCGCGCTGTTAAAGGCCCCCATCTACATCCTGGCCGGTATGGTGATCCTGCTCATCCACTTCACCATCATGATCGTGCTCGCCAAGCTGTTTAAGCTGGACCTGTTCACCTGCGGAATCGCCTCCATCGCCAACGTGGGCGGTGTTGCGTCCGCTCCGATCATCGCGGCGACCTACGACAAGAACCTGGTTTCCGTGTCGGTTCTGATGTCTCTTTTGGGCGACCTGGCCGGAACGTTCATCGCACTTGGAATTGCACAGCTGCTGATTGGAATTGTCGGATAGCTGTTTGAGAAATAGGGGGCTGTTTGCCGGATGGCCGCCGCGGGGGAAAACCGCGGCGGCGCCGGGAAACGGCCTTTGTTGTTTTGTGAAGGAAAGAGAGAGTATGATGGTGAGAGAGAGAATTGAAGCGCTCAGGGAGCGGATGCGCCGGGAGGGGATGGACGCCTACATGGTTCCCACGGCGGATTTTCACGGCTCCGAGTATGTGGGCGCATATTTTAAGTGCCGGGAGTATTTGAGCGGCTTTACCGGGTCCGCGGGCACCCTTGTGGTGACCGGGACGGAGGCCGGGCTGTGGGTGGACGGAAGGTATTTCGTGCAGGCGGAGGCCCAACTGGCCGGAAGCCCGATCCGGCTGTACCGGATGGGGATGGAGAACGTACCCAGCATCCGGGAGTTTTTGCTGGACCGGCTGCCCGAGGGAGGCGTGCTGGGATTTGACGGCCGCACGGTGTCCGCGGGGGAGGCCCGCGGGTTTGAGGAAGGGCTTTCGGGAAAGCACATCCGGCTGGCGGTCTCGAGGGATCTGGTGGGCGAAATCTGGGAGGAGCGGCCGCCGCTGTCCGAAAATCGCGTGTGGGTGCTCGGAGAGCGCTACGCGGGCCGGTCCGCAGCGGACAAGCTCGCGGCGGTGCGGGCGGCTATGCGGGAGTCCGGGGCGGACCTGCATGTGATCACCGCGCTGGACGACATCGCCTGGATTTTGAACATCCGGGGAAGCGATGTGCGCTGCAATCCGGTGGCGCTGGCCTACCTGGCCGTGTCGGAGGAAGCGTGTATTTTGTTCACGGGCCTGGGGGAGGAGGAGCCGTGGGGCGGCTTCGGAAACCTGACGGAGGAGGCTGCGGCCCACCTGGCGGATCTGTCGGTGGAGGTGCGGCCCTACCACAGTGTGTACCGCTTTGCCGGGGAGGTGAGCGGGAGGACAATCCTCATGGAGGCGAAAAAGGTGAACTGTGCGCTGTACACGGCCTTTGCGGCCGCCAACGAGATTGTGGAGGGCATGACGCCCGCCTCGCGGATGAAGGCGGTTAAAAACTTCGTGGAGGCCGAAAATCTGCGCCGGGTCCATGTGAAGGACGGCGTGGCCGTGACCCAGTTCATGTACTGGATGAAGAAAAATGCGGGGAAGATCCCCATGGACGAGATCACCGCGTCCGACTATCTGGATGGGCTGCGAAAGGAGCAGGGATGCCTGGATTTGAGCTTCCCGACCATCTCCGCCTACCGGGAGCACGGGGCCATCTGCCACTATATGGCCACCGGGGAGAGCAAAAAGCCCATCCAGGCGGAGGGGCTTTACCTGGTGGACTCGGGCGGGCAGTACCTGGAGGGCACCACGGACATCACCCGCACCTTCGCGCTGGGGCCTGTGAGCGGCGAGGAGCGGGAGCTGTTCACCGCCGTGGCGGTGGGGATGCTGCGGCTTGCGGACGCAAAGTTCCTCTATGGCTGCCGCGGGCGCAACCTGGACTACATCGCCAGGGAAGAGCTGTGGCGCCGCGGATTGGACTTTAACCACGGCACCGGCCACGGGGTCGGATATCTCCTGAACGTGCACGAGCGTTCCAACGGGTTTGGCTGGCGGGATGTGCCGGGCAAGGACGACAACGCGGTCCTGGAGGAGGGGATGGTGACCTCCGACGAGCCGGGAATCTACCTGGAGGGCCGCTTCGGCGTGCGCATCGAGAACCTGCTTTTGTGCGTGAAGCGGGAGAAAAATGAGTACGGCCAGTTCATGGGCTTTGAGTCCCTGACCTGCGTACCCATCGACTTGGACGCCATCGACACGGCCGTTATGACGGATCGGGACGTGGAGCTGCTGAACAATTATCACCGGAGGGTGTATGAGACGCTGGAGCCGTACTTTGAGGGGGAAGAGAAGGAATGGCTGCGGGAGTATACGCGGGAGATTGAAAAGCGGTGAGAATAAATGGACAGGGAACAGACGGAAAGGGATTATGACCGGCTGTTCCCTGTTTTTTGGGAGTGGGGGACAAGTGGAATACGTCAACGATGTGAACCGGGAATACACGGAAGTGTTGCTGGAGTTTAACGTCAATGGTTTAATGGATACAGCTTACGGTTGCGGGAATAAACGCCTGGCCAACGTGAAGTTTACTGGCTGGACGGGGGACTACACCTGTGACCCGGGGCAGCGTGACCAAAGTGACGGATGACAACGGCGGGATACTGTAACGTGCCGAATGCTCACTTCCTGCGTTCAAAGAAAACTGACAGCATTTTAAGGAGAAAAGGTGAAAATTTATAAGCTTCAAGGGGATTTAGATCATTTAGCATCCTTGATTAATCGATTTAAAAAAGATGACGATGTGACAATATTAGATGGCTGTGAAAAAAAGACTGGAAGACAATAGAGGTGAAGTTTGATCCGCCAAGCTGGAAACGCAAGTTGAAATTGAAGGATTATTCAACAATTGCAGAACCGGTGTTTTCAAAACGTGCGGTAGCTGCAATGTCTGAAATAACCACGGAGGGGGTTCAGTATTTACCGATCCATTGTATTGACACGGATGAGGAATTATACATAGTTAATGTCACAAGGCTGGAAGACTGTCTCGACTATGATATATCAGAATATACGTGTTATGATGATAATTACAGGGTTATGTGGATTGAAAAATACTGTTTTTGTCCGGAAAAAGTAAAAGATTTAAAAGTGTTTAAATTGGTTAATGAAGCGAGAGGAAAACCATTTGTAACTGATGAATTTGCAAGAAAATTGAGGAGAACAACCTCACTGGATTTAAACTGGAGCTTGTCTGGGACAGCGATAAGACATGAAATAGATTTAAACCACAGCGCGGCGCCGGAGTCCTTCTCCGGCGCCGCGTTTTAATCAGTTAATTTCAAGCGGCATCACGTATTCCTGGTCCCAGTAAAACGCCGCTCCGTTGAATTTAAGCGTCACCTCCGTGTCCCCTTCCTCGTAGAACACCCGAAAACCGCTGAGGTTGCCGGACTGGTCGAAGTCGTAGCGCTCGTGCTCCCAGCCGGTCCATGGAAGCTTGCGCTGGCAGATCAGTCCCTTTAGCGCGAGTTTTTTGGTCTCGTGCGCCGCGGCCACGTCGATGTAAACCGCCGGGCGTTTTACCTCCTTGGGTTTTCCGTATGCGTCGGTGGTCACCAGGATCTGGGGCTCCTTCATTTTTGTGATGCCAAGAATCCGCACAGAGCCGTCCTTAAAGGGAATCTCCTCGTTTAACTCCTGGTAATCCTCCGGGATCTTAAGGGTGATCTGGGGGGATTCCTCCGGGTTCAAAAACGTGATTCCGGGGATGTTTACCTGGAGCGCCTGATCTTTCGTGCCCTGCGGGACGTCGAACAGGCAGCGGGTGCGCCGTCCAAGCTGTTCTGCATCGGAGAGCTTGTAGTGTCCCGTCATATCCAAGTGGGGGTTGGCCTCCAGCTGTTTGATGGGGTAGGTGCCACTCTCACCGGATAGGGTCGGAAGCTCGATTTCCTGGAGCGGAGGTTTGTAGGTGAGGGCGACTGCCTTCCTGTCCCCGGCGGTGTGCACGTACCAGGATACGAGAATCCCCTCGTCCACTTTTTCGCCCATGCTGATGATCGAGATGCCGTCGTGTGTCTCAATGCTGCCGTGCTCCGCTGCGGCAAGCTCCTCCAGGGTCCCGTATTCGGGTGTGGGCTTCAGGGTGAATTTTAACGGTTTCTCAAAGTCGAGCACCCGGAGCGCGTAGCCGGACAGAGGATCTTCGCCTTTCGGGGCGGGCGGAAGCTCAAACCTCGCCTCGATGAAATAGCGCATGTGCCCATATGCCTCCAGGTAAGCGGAGTAGGAGCTGTAGGTGGATTCCGCAGGTTTTAACCCCTCTTTCGGGATCCCGGGGCCAATGAGGAACAGGCCTTCTCCCGACTTCCAGAGTTCGCTCTGGTACTTCTGGGCCACAACCCTCGTGCCATCCCGCAGCGTATAGTATGGGCCGTCCGCAGGGGGGTCCACGCCCGCCGGGATCGTTTGAAGCCTGGACAGGTCGTCCAGGACCATGCTCACGATCAACTCCTGATCCTGACGGATGGCGAAGGTCAGGGCAAGATTCTTTTCCTTTAGCGGCAGCTTCATCTCAACCACGGAATCCAGCTCATAGACGGGGGAATCCGACTGGACGATGCCGTAGGTGCGGACGAACTGGTACGGCCGGGCGTTATTGGGCCTGGCTGCGGTTTCACCTGCGCCGCCATCTGTCTTCTTTGCCCCGTCGTCAATCCCCGCTGCTCCCGCGCTCAAAGTCGTCTCTGCCGCCGCGCCGCCCGTCACTTTCGAGCTCGTCCCCGCCGTCCCTCCATCTACCTGGCATCCAGACAGCAAAACGGACAGCAGGCCTGCTATCGCTAAAACGGAAACCGCGTGTCTCTTCATGGTGAGTCCTCCTCCCATCAGTGAAATTTACATACAGTTATCTGCTTCTATCATAACAGGGCTGCTGCCCGCGTTCTTTTCTTATTTCTTACATTTTCCGGATGGAAAAATTAATTTCGGGGAGTTTTTCCGCCGCGCCTCCTACACCAGGAAAACCTCCACGCCCGCCCGCTTAAACTCATTGATCATGTTACTGTCGGCGCCCTCGTTGGTGACCAGAATATCGATGGCGGTGATGGGGGCGATGATGGAGAAGAAGCTGAGGCCGATCTTGCTCTTGTCCAGGACCGCGATTACCTTCTGGGAGCACTCGATCAGGGATTTTTTCGTCTCCGCGTCGATCACGTCCGGGACGGTGATGCCGTGCGCTGCGTCGATCCCCTCGGCGGCCAGAAACAGGGTGTCATATTTGTAGTTCTTCACAAAGTTGCTGGTCAGCTGACCGAGAAAGCCGTTTGTGATGGGGCGGTAGACGCCGGGGGCGGAGATCAGCCGGACCCCGGGGGCGCTTGAGAGCGCCTGCATGACTAACAGGGACTGGGTGGTGACCACGATGTTCTTCTTGTCCCGCAGATTTTCCGCGATGGCCAGAGTGGTGGTCCCGGTGTCCAAAAAGATGCTGTCCCGCTCGTTGATAAAGCTGCAGCAGAGGGCGGCGATGCGCTTCTTCTCCTCCCAGTACTGCTCCTCCTTGTAGCTCATGGGGTATTCAAAAAGGGAGCCGCCGTTTAGTACGGCCCCGCCGTGGGCAAGGGTTAGGATCCCCTCGTCCGCCAGGGTCTTTAAATCCCTGCGGATTGTCATGGAGGAGACGTTGAATTTCTCCGACAATTCCACGGTGTCAACGCTTCCGTTTTTTTCTAGTTCTTCTATGATTGCCTTCTGGCGATTGATCTGTTTCATATTTTGGCTCCATCTCTGTGTTATGTACTGTGTCCATTATACCGAAAAAACACATGTTTT
>USJW01000157.1 GCA_900555045.1 uncultured Clostridium sp.
TAATATTCTTTGCACAATATTTTCCTTTATTTGCATTATCGGATTATTTTTATGGGTATTACACAAATATTATGTGAGTTTTGGCAAAGCATGAGACAGTTCTCACTATACAGTCTAAAAAGAGGGGCCCGGCCGTCATCGCGGCGGCCCGGCCCCTCTGTCTGTAATTAATTGTAAAATTATTTCTCGATCGCGTACCACTTGATCTCACAAGGCTCTAAATCCAACCTCCGTGCGTTCCCCTCCCCGTCGTACACCTGGGTACTTTGGGCTGCGCTCGAGTTGTTCACCACCGCGTACCGCCCCGTCTCCGGGTAAGCATTGACCTCGCAGTACAGGTTGTCCGCGTACCAGCGCTTCATCTGCGACTCCCTGGAGGCGGCGTAGAACAGGCTGCGGATCAGAAGGCGCGTGTTCTCGTAGCTGTAGGGCAGGCCTGCGATGTAGACGCCGCGGCCCTTCCCGTAGGGGTGGGCGCTCAAGTGCACCTCGTGGTTGGAGTACTCTGCAATCTCCGTGTCCGGGCCCAGAGCGTAGACATTCTTCATGCCCTCGCCGAAGTCGATGGAGCCCGCCAGGTCCTCCGTGATAAAGTGGCGGTCCAGCTGCTTCACAAAATATTTGTCCGTGGAGAGGGAGTACCCCAGCTCCTTGTCCACGCCCAGCACGTCGGCCAGCTGGAAGAATCTTCCGCCCCGGTGCACGGCGCTGGGCTCGCCCACGCCCACAAAGCCGCCGCCCTCATAAACCCACCGGCGGATAGTGGTCACCAGCTTCTCATCCAGCCACTCCTCCCCGCCGGAGAAGGCCGTGCCCGCGTCGCCCGCGTTGATGATCACGTCCACATCCTCCGGGATGCCGCCCTCGCGGATGTCGTCGAAGCTTATAAAGGTCACGTCCACACCGGCGCCGCTTAGGGCCTCCAGGATGCCGAAATAGCTGTAGGTCTGCTTGTACCACAGGGCGTGCGCCACCATGTAGGGCTGCCAGGAGCGCAGGCGGCCCCAGCTGTTTAGGATGGCCACCCTGAGGCCGCAGTAGGGCTTGCTCCCGGCGATGTTGCCGTAGAGCTCGCGGAACTCGTCCGCCACCTTCTCGATGTAGTCCACAAAGCCCGGGAACTTGTAGGCCAGGCTTAAGTATCCGCCGTAGCCGATCCGGTCCACCGGCTTTCTCATCAGGGCGCGGCGGGCGCAGAGCCAGTTTTCCACCGCCTCGGGCACCGGGTCGTTCCCCTCGTAGAAGGTGTCCGGGAAAAAGTAGGGGAGAAACCGCCCTTCCGTGTACTTCACGCCGGGGATGTCGGAGATCAGCCGCAGGGTGGCCCCGCCGCCCACGCTTCCCACCACGGCGTCCAGCCCGATCTCGGGGAAGTACTTGCCGTAGGGCTCCGTCCCGATCCAGTTATCGCCCAGAAACATCATGGCCTCCCGGCCCGCCTCATGAACCAGGTTAACCAGCTCCTTGGCCTTTTTCGCCACAAAGCGCTGGATGAAATCCATGTAGTCCCGGTAGTGCCTGGTGGGCACCCGGAAGGTGGAATTGTAGTAGCCGTTGTCTACAATGTCCTCCGGCCGCAGGGCATAGCCGTACTCCCGCTCAAACTCCTCCAGGGCCTTCACGGACACCGTGGCCCCGTAGCCGAACCAGTCCACAAACTTCTCCTTGGCGTCGCTGCCGAACACCAGGGTGAAGTGGTAGAAAAACGTGGTAAAGCGCACCACATCCGTGTCCGGGTTGTCCTTAAGCCACTGGATCAAATACTCCTTTGCGAAGGCCCCGGAGGCAGCCTGGCGCACGTCGAAGGGGATCTCGTGGGGCTTGTCCCCCCAGTTGTTGGTAATATGGTTGTACATCTGGGTGGGATCCCAGATGGCGTAGACCAGAAAGGACACCGTGTACTCGTGAAACGCCTTGGCGTCCCGGATCACCACGAAAAGCTTCCCGTCCGCCTCTGCGAGCTCCCAGGCCTCGGGGCTTAGGCTCTCCCCCGCGGTCCGGTCCATGACCTCCCACCAGCGTTTGATGTCGTGGTCCAGGTCCGGGACCACCTGCTGGTCAAAATACCCGTCCATAAAGTCGATGGACAGCTGCCGCTCTGTGGCCGTGCAGCGCTTAGACATGAGGTAGAGCTGCTGGCACTCGTCCATGTGCTCCCTCGCAAACTCATTGTGTCCCCTGGCAACAAAGTACGTGGTGTAGATCTTTGCGTCCAGGGACTTGATATCCCGGTCCAGCTTGGTCCCGTCGCTGTCCCGGATGGCATCCGCGCCCCACCGGTCCATGAGCTCCCTCGTCTCCTCAAGAAAATTGGACTCGCTGGGCAGTGTCACCCTTCCCTTTGTCTTTGACATGATGGTTCCTCCTTCTGTGCGCTTTGGTAGTTTCAGTATAATCAAATTGGGGCGGGGAGACAAGAGACGCGGGCAAATTCTGTTTGCACATTCTATTCTTTTATTTGCATTATTTGCTTTAATATCCAAAAATTGTATGTTATACTGGACCTAACAGACGGGCCACAAAAGAACGGGGGATTCCTATGGCATATGAGAGCGTACACTTAGAGGACAGCATCACCATCGACGAAGTGATCTCCATCCACTATTTCCAGTACATGAGCGACTTTTCCTTTCCCGGGGAGAGCCATGACTTCTGGGAGCTGGTCTGCGTGGACCGGGGCGAGATCGTGGCGGTGGCCGGGGACCGGAAGCTGGCGCTAAAGAAGGGCAACATCCTGTTCCACAAGCCCAACGAGTTCCACAACGTGCTGACCAACGGCCGGGTATCCCCCAGCCTGGTGGTCATCGCGTTCCAGTGCCACTCGCCGGGCATGAAAGCCTTCGAGGACCAGCTGATGACCGTGCAGGACACGGAGAAGGAGCTCCTCGCCCAGATCATCGTGGAGGCCCGAAACGCCTTTGAGGGGCGGCTGGACGACCCCTACCAGGAGAAGCTGGTGTTCCTGGAGCGCCCCGCCTCCTTCGGCGCGCCGCAGCTGATCAGCCACTACTTAGAGCAGCTGATGATCCACCTGTACCGCAGGTATTTCTCCTACCCTCTGCCGGTGCGCACCAACCACCTTTTGTCGGCCAAGGCCGGAAGCGGCAACGACACCTACAACCGCATCGTGCGCTACATGGAGGAGCACATCGACGAGCAGCTGAGCCTGGAGAAGCTCTGCCGCGACAATCTGGTGGGCCGCTCCCAGCTGCAGAAGCTGTTCCGCGACGCCCAGGGCTGCGGGGTGATCGAGTTCTTCTCCCGGATGAAGATCGACACCGCCAAGCAGATGATTCGCGACAACCAGTTAAACTTCACGCAGATCTCGGACAAGCTGGGGTACGCCTCCATCCACTACTTCTCCCGGCAGTTCAAGCAGCTGACCACCATGACGCCGTCGGAGTACGCGACGTCGATCCGGCGGCTGTCGGAGAAGACGTAAATGAAGCCGCTGTCTATCGCCGGTCAGTGGTACACAATCATATCGTTGATCGGCAGCCCGAACAGCGTGCTCAGCGCCAGCATGTTGTCGAGCGTGGGCAGGCAATCCCCCCGCAGCCACTTGTAGACGGCGTTGGTGGTGGAAAAGCCCAGGTAATCTCTAAGGTAAGCGACACTGTAGCCGCAGTCTCTTCGCAGTGTGTTGATTCGCTCCCCGGTGGCCACCGGGTCGATAACCGGATAATGCATGACCTGTCTTCCTCTCTTTAAAATCAAAAATACCGCCCCTGTGGACGGCATCCGGAGATTCGATCAGTCTGGCCATATTAAGCCCTGCTCGCTACCTGCCATAGGGACACGAAAAATAGACGCGTTCACAAGCGCGTTTCGGTTCCTGCTGGCATTTTCGCATGTAGCGTATCAACATGGTCTTTGTTCCTTTCATCATTGTTCTGTGCTGTTACCAGAATACCACAGATCCCCCTCGTTGGGAATCCCTTATTTTCTGGTTTGATCATGACCCCAGTGGGACTCGAACCCGGACATCTCCGGCTTGAAAGGCCGGCGTCGTGACCTTTGGACTATGGGGCCGCAGTGCACGTGACAGGATTCGAACCTGCGGTATACGGGTTAAAAGCCCGTTGCCATACCCCTTGGCTACACGTGCATACGCAACAAAAAATTCGTTTGTCTTTGATGGTTCCCATTATACAATTGAAAATGGTGGGTGTAAATCTACCACAGGTATACATTCGGGCAACCCACTATACTCAAAAAAAGGGCCGCCCCGATCCGTATTCTGATCGGGGTAGCCCTTTTTTTACACATCCTTATTTACAGATCATAATACCTCTGGAATTCCGCCGGATGCGGAATCTGGGACATCTCCCGGCTCTCCTCCCGCTTTTTCTTAAGCCAGATCTCGATCAGCCGTTCCGGGAACACGCCCCCCGCCGTCAGGTAGTCGTGGTCCGCCTCCAGGGCGTCAAGCGCCTCGTCCAGGGTCTTCGGCAGGGATTTGATCTTTGCCTTCTCCTCCGCCGGAAGGTCGTAGAGATTGCAGTCGAAGGGCCCCCAGCCGTGCGTTCTCGGGTCAATCCGGTTTTTGATCCCGTCCAGGCCGGCCATCAAAATCGCCGCGTACGCGTAGTAGGGGTTGGCGGTGGCGTCCGGGTTTCTCAGCTCAAACCGCTTGGCCTTCGGCGTCTTGGCGTAGGCGGGAATCCGGATCACCGCGCTCCGGTTGGAGGTGGCGTATCCGATGGTCACCGGCGCCTCGTAGCCGGGCACCAGGCGCTTGAAGGAGTTGGTGGACGGGTTGGTGAACGCGCACAGGGACGGAACGTGCTTTAGCAGGCCGCCGATAAAATAGTGGGCCGTTTCGCTCAGCCCCGAGTAGCCGTTCTCATCGTAGAAAACCGGCTCCCCGTCCTTAAGCAGCAGCATGTGCACGTGCATCCCGTTGCCCGCCTCCTTATAGATGGGCTTGGGCATGAAGGTGGCTGTCCTCCCATCCTGGATGGCCGCGTTGTGGATCACATACTTGATGATCATGGTCTTGTCCGCCATGTCCACCATGTCGCCCAGCTCCACCTCAATCTCCATCTGTCCGGAGCCGCCCACCTCGTGGTGGTGGTACTTCACGTCCACGCCCCAGTCCTGGAGCAGCATGCACATTTTGCTTCTGAGGTTGTAGGCCACGTCCTGGGGCGCCGCGATGTGGTATCCGCCGCCTCCGGGAACCTGAAAGCCCTTGTTGTCCGCGGTCTCCCAGCCGCTGTTCCAGGCCGCCTCCCTGGTGTCCACGGTAAAGCTCATGTGCTGGGGATCCACCCGGTAGCTGACGCTGTCGAACAGGTGGAACTCGAACTCCGGCCCGATTAGCATCTGATCCGCGATCCCCTGTTTCTTCATATATTCAATGGCCCGCAGGCTCACGTTCCTGGGATACTGGTCAAAGGGCCGGTTCTCCTTTCCGATCACGCACACGTCCCCGCACATGGTCAGTGTGGGAATGTCCGTGAACGGGTCCACCATCGCGGTCTCAGGATCCGGTATAAACACCATGTCGCTCTTCTCCACCGGGGCGTACCCGTAGTTGGAGCCGTCGAATCCGATCCCCTGTGTAAAGATGTCCTCGTCAAACCGCTCCACCGGAATTGTGATGTGCCTCCACCGGCCGCTCAAATCCGTCATCTTGAAATCAATCATCTTGATTTTCTTTTCCTCGCAGATGCGCAATACCTCTGTACTCCTCGCCATGTCTTCCCTCCAAATTTACATCGTGATAAATGTGCGTTGTTATGTTGATTTTACCATATATTCTGGAAATTATCGCCATGTATTTTGCTTTTTTGACAATTTTCTAAAAAAATGTCCCGGCCCTTTGCGTCAGGCGTCCCCGTCCGGACCGCCCTGACGCAAAATGCCGGGACATTTCCTTTATTCCCCAAACTCCTTAAACACATCTTTTAGCGCCGGGTACATCCCCCGGAATCTCGCGTACTGCCGCTCATATTTCTCCGCCAGCTCTGTCTCCGGTTCGATGGTCTCCGCCACCCTGACGATCCGTTCCGCCGCGGTCCTCACGTCCGGGTACTCCCCGCAGCCCACGGCCGCCAGAATCGCCGCGCCCAGGGCCGGGCCCTCCTCGCTCTCAACCACGTCCACCTTCACGTTCATGATGTTGGCCACCATCCGCTTCCACAGGGCGCTCTTCGCACCGCCGCCGCAGATCTTGGTCCGCTCGACCCGGATCCCCAGGCGTTTCGCCACCTCCAGGGAATCCCGCAGCCCGAACACCACGCCCTCCAGCACGGCCTGGGTCATCTCCGCCCGGGTGGTGTCCATGGTCATGCCGATGAAGCACGCCCTGGCCCTCGGGTCGTTGTGCGGGGAGCGCTCCCCCATCAGGTACGGGAGAAAGAACACGTGGTTCTCCCCCAGCCGCGCGATGGCCTCCTGCTCCCGCTCATAGTCCCCCGTCTTCAGGATCTCCTCCATCCACCACTTGTTGCAGGACGCTGCGCTCAGCATGCACCCCATCAGGTGGAACCTGCCGTCCGCGTGGGCGAAGGAGTGGAGCGCGTTGTGGCAGTCCGCCTGAAACTGATCGCTGGAGATAAAGATCGTGCCGCTGGTGCCCAGGGAGATGTTGCAGCGGCCCTCCCCCACAGTGCCGGTCCCCACGGCCGCGGCCGCGTTGTCCCCCGCGCCCGCGATGATCTTCACGTTCCCGCCAAAGCCCAGCTCCCCCGCGAGCTCTGTCTTGAGCGTCCCCACCACCTGGTAGCTCTCATACAGCTTTGGCAGCTGCTCCTCAGAGATCCCGCACAGCTCCATCATCTCCCCGGACCAGCGCCTGTGGGCCACATCTAAGAGGAGCGTGCCGGAGGCGTCGGAGTAATCCGTGCAGAAGCTTCCCGACAGCCGGTAGGCCAGATAGTCCTTCGGCAACATGATCTTTCGGATCCGCTCAAAGTTTTCCGGCTCATGGTCCCGCATCCACAGAAGCTTCGGGGCCGTAAAGCCGGTGAAGGCGATGTTCGCCGTGTAAGCCGACAGCCGCTCCTTCCCCACGGTCTCGTTTAAGTAGTCCGTCTCACGCTCCGCGCGCCCGTCGTTCCACAGAATGGCAGGGCGGATCACCCGGTCCTCCCGGTCCAGCGTGACCAGGCCGTGCATCTGGCCACCGAAGCTGATTCCCGCTACCCGCGCCTTGTCGCACTCCCCGGTCAATTCCCTCATACCGTCAAGAGCCGCATGAAACCAGTCCTCCGGATTCTGCTCCGACCAGCCGGGGTGCGGGAAGTATAACGGGTACTCCCGCGAGACCATCCGGTGAATCCGCCCGCTCTCATCCATCAGCAGCAGCTTTACCGCTGAGGTTCCCAGGTCCACTCCTATGTACAGCATTCTCTCTCCTCCCGCCTCTACGCAAATGGATTTTCCGTCTGATACCGCACGCCCTTTGGCTGGTTGTAGCCGATCTCCTCCGGCTCCACGCCCAGGTACTTGAACACCTCGAACAGCGCCTTCCCGAAGCGCCCGAAGGCCACCGCGCCGTGGTGCGGGAAGTTCTTCTCGATCAGCACATGGCGGTAGAACCGCCCCATCTCCGGGATCGCGAACACGCCGATGGAGCCGAAGGAGCGGGTTGCAACCGGCAGGACCTCCCCCTCGGCGATGTAGGCCCGCAGCTTGTTGTCCGCCGTGCTCTGGAGGCGGAAGAAGGTGATGTCGCCGGGCAGAATGTCGCCCTCCAGGGTCCCCTGGGTCACCTCCACCGGCAGCGCCCTGGCCATGATCATCTGGTATTTCATCTCACAGAAGGCCAGCTTGCCCGCCGCGGTGTTGCCGCAGTGAAAGCCCATGAAGGTGTCCTTTAGCGTGTAGTCAAATTTGCCGCGGATGTCCGCCTCGTACATGTCCTTCGGGACCGTGTTGTTGATGTCCAGAAGGGTGACCGTATCCTGGCTGACCACGGTCCCGATGTACTCGCTGAGCGCGCCGTAGATGTCCACCTCGCAGGACACAGGGATCCCCTGGGCGGTCAGCCGGCTGTTCACGTAGCACGGCACAAAGCCGAACTGGGTCTGGAACGCGGGCCAGCATTTCCCGGCGATGGCCACATACTTGCGGTATCCCCTGTGCTCCTCCACCCAATCCTTTAAGGTCAGCTCGTACTGGGCCAGCTTTGCCAGGATCTCCGGCTTCTTGTTGCCCGCGCCCAGCTCCCGCTCCATGTCCGCCACCACGGCCGGGATCCGCTCATCCCCCGCGTGCCTGTGAAACGCTTCGAACAGGTCCAGCTCGGAGTTCTCCTCGATCTCCACGCCCAGGTTGTAGAGCTGCTTGATGGGGGCGTTGCAGGCCAGGAAGTTTAAGGGCCTGGGGCCGAAGCTGATAATCTTTAGCTGCCCCAGCGCTGCCACGGCCCTGGCGATGGGAACAAACTCGTGGATCATGTCCGCACAGTCCGGGGCGTCGCCCACCGGGTACTCCGGGATGTAGGCCCTGATGTTTCGCAGCGCCAGGTTGTAGCTGGCGTTTAACATGCCGCAGTACGCGTCGCCACGGCCCTGGCACAGGTTGTCCCCGGACTCCTCCGCCGCAGCCACAAACATTTTGGGGCCGTCAAAGTGCTTTGCCAGAAGCGTCTCCGAGATCTCCGGCCCGAAATTTCCCAGGTACACGCACAGCGCGTTGCAGCCCGCCTGTTTTATGTCCTCCAGGGCCTGCACCATGTGGATCTCGCTCTCCACAATGCAGACCGGGCACTCGTAGATCTCCGACCCGTCATATTTTGCCCTGTAAGCCTCCACTAACGCCCTCCTGCGGTTGACGGAGAGAGACTCCGGGAAACAGTCGCGGCTCACCGCCACGATTCCGATTTTTACCTCCGGGGTATTATTCATGCGATCATCCTCCTATAAGCTTGGGCGGCCCTTGGCCGCATTCATCGTTCTCTGACCTCCATTATAATATAAACGGGTAA
>USJW01000158.1 GCA_900555045.1 uncultured Clostridium sp.
CCCGCTCCGCCGCCATCCGCGCTCCCGCGTCCGGCCTCACCCGCTCCGCCGCCAGCCGCGCCCCCGCGCCCGACTCCAACTGTTCCGCCGCCAGCCGTTCCGCCGCTATTTCGTCCTCCGTCCACAGCCCCCCACACTGCGCATCCCAACACCACCGCGGCCACCGCGGCGATCACCTGTCTCTTCTGAATCATCCGATCACCCTTTCCGTCTGTCCCTCAAATTCTGTCAGTCACTCCAAGCCTTTCTCAAAAGCTCCGTCCCGGCCGCGATTTTCTCCTCCGTCAGGCTGGCATACCCCAGCATCACCGTGGACGGGTAACGCCCATGCTCCGGGTGGATAAAGTTTCCGGACATGCCGTACACCTTGACCCCCTGGGCCAGGGCCCGCCGGACCAGCTCCTCCTCGCTCATCCCGCGCCGGTGCGTCAAGAGCACATGAAGCCCCGCATACTCACCAAAAATCTCAAACTGCCCCTCAAGCGGCCGGAGCCCCATAAGGAGCGCGTCGTGCTTTCCCTTATAGACCGCCCGCATCCGGTTTAAGTGCCGCTCATAATGCCCCTGCGTGATAAACTGGTACAGAATGTTCTGGTCAATCCGCGACACCGTGGAGGCGTAAAATCCCGCCTTTTTCCGGTAGACCGGCACAAGCGGCGGCGGAAGCACCAGAAAGCCCACGCGGATGGCCGGGGCGATGGACTTGGAAAAGGTTCCGATATAGATCACCCGGCCGCCGGTGTCCATGCCCTGGAGGGCGGGAATCGGCTTTCCCTTGTAGCGGAACTCACTGTCATAGTCGTCCTCGATCAGATACCGTCCCTCGCCGCTGTACGCCCAGCTGAGCAGCTCCTGGCGCCGCTTCACCGGCATCACGATCCCCGTGGGATACTGGTGGGCGGGCATCACGTAGGCCACGTCCGCGCCGCTGGTTAAGAGCTGCCCCACGTCCATCCCGTACCGGTCCATCTCCACCGGCACCACCGGATACCCCATCCCGTTAAACACCCGGTACGCCTGCTTGTAGGTGGGGTTCTCCATGGCGATTCTATGCTTCATTCCCAGAATCTGGGATAACAGCAGCCACAGGTATTCACTTCCGGCTCCGATCACAATCTGCTCCGGCGTCACATTGACGCCGCGGGCGGAGTGCAGGTAGCTGCCGATGGCCGCCCGCAGCGGCCGCTCCCCCTGCGGGTCGCCGCCAGCGAACATCGCCTTGTTGTCGTCCACCAGCGTGTTTTTGCTGATCTTCCGCCAGGTGTTGAAGGGGAAGCTGTCCAGGTCGATGCCCCGCGGGGAGAAGTCCACCTGGTACTGCGCATGATTCTCGCTGGACTCCGGCACAAAAAGGCCCTCCGGCTGTCCCTTCACCTCCACCAGCTCCTCGATGCCCGCCACAAAGTAGCCCCGGCAGGCCACCGCCTCGATGTACCCCTCCGAGAGCAGCTGCTCGTAGGCCATCTGGGTGGTGCTGCGGCTCACCTTCAGGTTGTCCGCCAGCACGCGGGTGGAGGGCAGGCGGGTCCCGGCCGCAAGGCGCCCCTCCCGGATCTCATCCTTGATATACTGATAAATCTGCTCATACAGCGGGCGCTTGTCCTGCGCGTAAAGGGGCACGATCAGCTCCATCTCACCACTCCTTCGTCGTATTCAACAAAAACCGGCGGTAATCCACGCCCCTTTCGCGAAGATCCCGCCGGAATTATCTTTAGTTTAGCGCTTACTTCGGCAGCCTGAAGGAGCTCTTGAGCGAGACAATCCGGTTAAATACCGGCTGCTGCGGCGTGCTGTCCTTGCAGTCCACACAGAAATAGCCGTTGCGGACGAACTGGAAGCTGTCGTAGGCCTCGGCCTTTGCCAGCTCCGGCTCCACATAGCAGTTCTTCAGTACAACCAGAGAGTTGGGATTCAAGTTTAAGGAACCGTCCTCGTTCAGCTTTCCCTTCTCCTCATCCACAATGTTCTCGTACAGGCGGCACTCCACCTGCTTCGCGGTGGGCACGGCCACCCAGTGGATGGTGCCCTTCACCTTGCGGCCCTCGAAGCCGGAACCGCTCTTGGTCTCGGGATCGTAGGTTCCGTGTACCACGGTCACATTTCCGTTTTCGTCCTTCTCGCAGCCCGTGCACTTCACAAAGTAGGCTCCCATCAGGCGCACCTCGTTGCCCGGGAACATGCGGAAATACTTCTTCGGGGGCTCCTCCATGAAGTCCTCGCGCTCGATATATACCTCTCGGCCAAAGGGAACCTTGCGGCTTCCCAGCTCCGGATTCTCCAGATTGTTGGGCACATCCAGCTCCTCGATCTGCCCCTCCGGGTAGTTGTCGATCACCAGCTTCACCGGATCAAGCACCGCCATCATTCTGGCCTTCTTGAGCTTTAAGTCCTCGCGGATGCAGTACTCTAGCATCGCGTAGTCCACGGAGCTGTTGGCCTTCGCCACGCCGACCATCTCCACGAACATCTTGATGGACTCCGGCGTGTAGCCTCTGCGGCGCAGGGCAGCGATGGAAACCAGGCGCGGATCGTCCCAGCCGTCCACGATCTTGTCCTCCACCAGCTTCTTGATGTAGCGCTTGCCGGTGACCACGTTGGTCAGGTACAGCTTTGCAAACTCGATCTGGCGCGGCGGGTTCTCAAACTCGCACTCGCGGACCACCCAGTCGTAGAGCGGTCTGTGGTCCTCGAACTCCAGGGTGCAGATGGAGTGGGTGATGTGCTCGATCGCGTCCTCGATGGGGTGCGCGAAGTCGTACATCGGGTAGATACACCAGGCATCCCCGGTGTTGTGGTGCGCCATGTGGGCCACGCGGTAGATCACCGGGTCGCGCATGTTGATGTTGGGCGAGGACATGTCGATCTTGGCGCGCAGCACCTTCTCGCCGTCCTTGTACTTGCCCTCCTTCATCTCCTCAAACAGCCGCAGGTTCTCCTCCACGCTGCGGTTCCGGTACGGGCTCTCCTTGCCCGGCGTGTTGTAATCGCCGCGGTACTGCTTGATCTCGTCCGCGCTCAGATCGCAGACAAAGGCCTTGCCCTTCTTGATCAGCAGCACGGCGCACTCGTACATCTGCTCAAAATAGTTGGAGGCGAAGAACAGGCGGTCCTCAAAATCGGCGCCCAGCCACTTCACATCCGCTATGATGGATTCCACGAATTCGACCTTCTCCTTCGTGGGGTTTGTATCGTCAAAACGCAGGTTGAATTTTCCACCGTACTTCTGCGCCAGGCCGTAGTTGAGCAAAATGGACTTGGCATGTCCAATGTGCAAATATCCGTTCGGCTCCGGCGGGAAACGGGTTTGGACGTGGTTGTAGACTCCGCTCGCCAGGTCTTTGTCGATCTCCTGCTCAATGAAGTTTTTGGAAACCACCTCGTTCTCCTCAGTTTCCATCACGGTCTCTTTCTCTGCCATAAACTGTTCCTCCGTCATCTGTTTCCTTGCGCCGCCCGGTACTTTACCGGCCGGCATCATGTATACTGTATCATAGCACATTTCTCTTCCCTGGAAAAGGGGGAAGTCCTTAATTTTTTAAAACTGCCGATCCGGCTCCGGATTCGTGTACACCAGCTCCTCATACTCACTGCTGGGCATGGGCTTCGCGCAGTAATATCCCTGGATAAAATCCACGTTCATCTCCCGCAGAAGGTCGTACTGCTCCTTCGTCTCCACCCCCTCCGCCGTCACCTTGATGTTTAACGACTGCGCCAGGTTGATCACGCTGGCCAGGATCTTCTGAAGCTTCGGCTTCTCCGTGGAGTCGTCCACCAGCCCCTTGTCGATCTTTAAATTGTCGATGGGCATGCTGCGGAGCAGCTGGATGGAGGAGTACCCGGATCCGAAATCATCCATCAGGATCGGCACCCCGGCCGCCCGAAAGCCCTCCAGCGTCCGGCTCAAAAGCTCCTCGTTGTCGAACATGACGGTCTCCGTCAGCTCCAGCTCCACCAGTCCCGGCGGTATTCTCCATTTATGGATAATACCCAGATATCGCTTCACAAATCCGCGCTGATACAGGTGAAGCCGCGAGATGTTGACGGACACGGGCTGCACCCGCAAGCCTGCATCCAACCACCTGCGGATCTGACAGCAAACCTGGTCAAAAATATATTCGTCCAGCTTCACAATCATGCTGTTGCCCTCGAACACCGGGATAAAGCTTCCGGGCGGGATCACCCCCCGCACCGGTGAAATCCAGCGCACCAGGGCCTCCGCCCCGTAAAAGCGGCGCGCCTTCACGTCATACTTCGGCTGATAGTAGACCACAAACTGCTGCTGGCGCAGCGCCTCCTCGAAGTGGCTCTCCAAATCCTTCTGGCGAAGCCTCCGCTCCCGGATGGCGTTATCGTAGAAGCCACAGTTCTCCAGAGCGCCTAAGTTCTCCCGCGTGAACGCCGCCTTCGCCCAGTCCAGCATCTTATCCAGCACTTCCGTCTTATCCTCGATCTGATAGATCCCGGCCGTCATTTTCACGTCGTACGCCATGTGCTCCACATGGCTCTCGGTCAGCCGCTCCATCTCATGGATCATGCCCTTCACGCGCATGCGCAGCTGCTCTTTATCCCGGTAGGCCAAAAGCGCTGCAAAGCGGTCCGCGTTCAGTCTGGTAAAGGTCTCCCTCCGGCTCACATGGGCGCTTAAGTAGTCGGCGATGATGCAGAGCACCCGGTCCCCCTCCGCGTAGCCGTGGAGATCGTTGATGTACTGGAACATCCGCACGTTGAAGCAGACCACGGCGTAGGGCATATCCTTTGACTCATTTAAAATTTCCTGCACATCGATCCGGAACTTCGCGAAGGAGCCATGCCCCGTCACTTCATCCGTCAGCGCAGTCTCTTCCACTTTTTCCCAGTACTGACGCTGGATTTTCCAGATCTGGTACGCCATGAGCGCGAGAATTCCCATGCAGACTAAAAGCATGGTGTAGGCCAGGCGCAGCATGCCGTTGACATTCTCGTCCACCACCCAGTCCGGCACGATGCTTAAAAGGTACCACTCGTTCACGTTTAGCGGCTGGTAGTAGACATACCGCTCCCCGTCCTCCCGCTCATACTGGAGGTAGCCGCTCCTTCCGGCCGTGAGCTCCTCCTGCAAAAGCTCCATTTTCTCGCGGTTTGCGCCGTTGACCGCGCTCACCGCGTCGTAAAAATTATCCACATCCCCGAGACTGGCTGGATTCCTGGACCCGATGACACAGGTTCCGTCCGCCTTGACAATGTAGGTGTACCCGTTGCCCTCAAACGTGGATACTGACAGACTCTCCTCGTAGAGGTCCGTCGAGTAGGTCCCGAACAGCGCATACGTGACGCCGTCCTTGGCCTTAAACGGAGCGCCGTAGATCGTCACCGCTTTCCCGTCAACCAGATCGACCAGCCGGTCGGACACCACGGAGCGCCCCTCAAATACCGGCGCAAAGCGCGCCCGCATCTCGTCCGCCTGGTCATCCACGTTCGATCCATCCGTCGCCAAACTGGTCCCGTCCTGGCGCACGATCCCCATTCGCTTAAAATTATTCGCCTTATCCACCGGAATGAGGTAACGTATCATCTCCTCAATATCACCGGAGGCCTCCTGCTCCAGCAGGATCGCCAAATTCTCCAGCATCATCTGGTTTTTAACCACTTCCTGCTGAATCACCTTTACTCCCTGATTTGACAGTTCTTCCAGCGTGTTGACCGTCTTCTCCTGCGATGTGTTGTAAAACAGCACCGCATACGCAAAAACCAGAGCGATCAGCAGGCCGGCCATAATTCCTATGCCGGAGAACGCTACCTTCTTTGACTGTTTCATGGATGTATTTCCTCATTTTTCCGATTGACTGCTATAACCCATTATATAACAAGGGGTTGCGGAATGTAAACCCTTTTTCCGACTTCAATCGGCACCGTACTACTGAAAGAATCTGTGGAAATTCACGATTTTTTTTGCTATACTAACTCTAATTGCGGCGTTAAACCGGGTATCCCCGGAAGCCGCACCGGATATTCCGGTGAAATATCGAAAATAGAAAGCGGGAGAGATTATGAAAAAAGCAGCAAAATTTGCATTTGTCAAGAGCATCCCCATCATGCTCGGGTATGTCTTTTTGGGAATTGCCTTCGGCCTGGTTCTTCAGAAGGCCGGACTCGGCCCCCTGTGGGCCTTCCTCATCAGCGCCGGTGTCTACGCCGGTTCCATGCAGTTCGCGCTGGTGGGAATTCTGACGGGCGGACTGCCCTTTGTCACCACGGCGGTGATGACCCTGTTCATCAACAGCCGCCACGCGTTTTACGGCCTGACCTTCATCGAGCGATTCAAGAAGATGCGGGCCGCGTACCCCTACATGGTGTTCTCCCTGACGGACGAGACCTACTCCTTACTGTGCTCCATGGCGCGGCCGGAGGACTTCTCGGACCGGGAGTGGGACATGGCCACCCTGCTCGTGTCCCTCTTCGACCAGTGCTACTGGGTGGCGGGCTCCGTGCTGGGTGCGTTTGCGGGCCAGCTGATCGCCTTTGACTCCACGGGAATCGACTTCGCCATGACCGCTCTGTTCGTGGTCATCTGCGTCGACCAGTGGAAACACGCGAAGACCCACATCCCGGCCCTGGCCGGATTTGGCTGCGGGATCCTGTTTCTGGCGCTGATCCGCTCCGCCAACTTCATCCTCCCGGCCCTGGCCGCCGTCGCGGGCGTGCTGCTGCTCTCCCGCAAGTTAATTGAACAGAAAATGGAGGAGGCTTAACCATGTCAAATAAGTATGTGCTCATAACCGTCGTCATCTGTATCCTCTGCACCCAGGCCACCCGCTGGCTCCCCTTCCTGCTGTTCGGCGGCAAAAAGGAGGTTCCCAAAATCGTGCGCTACCTGGGCGCGGTTCTGCCCGCCGCCATCATGGCCGTGCTGGTGGTATACTGTTTAAAGGGCATCACCCCCCTGGCTTATCCCTACGGCCTGCCGGAGCTCATCAGCGTGGCTCTGGTGGTGGGACTTCACCTGTGGAAGGGCAATACCCTCGCAAGTATCGCGCTTGGAACCGTCTGTTACATGGCGCTCGTGCAGCTGGTTTTCTAAGCCGCGCGTCAAAGCCTGCCATCCCCGGCGGGCGCTAGACCGTCTCCAAACTCATATTCAGTTCTCTTTGGGCTTCCAGCCAGTCCTGGTCCAGTTGGATATCCAGGCTGCGCCGGAGGCCCTTTATCATGACCTGGGTGTGAAGGACCTTTCCCTCCTTATCCCCATCCGTCACCGCTCTGCCGTACAGCGCCTCCCCCTGCAGGGATTCCGGAGGGGTGAAATAGAACCGCCGTTTCCTCTCGTCACCGGCAAATTGCAGATAAAACTGGCTCTCCATATTGTCGCGGACGTAGTGCACCTGGCAGACCGCCGCATCTTTCTCCTCAAACAGCTCCTCCGGGAAGGGCTCCTCCGACAAGACATGCAAAAGCACGCCGCTGTCCGTGGAGGCGAGGAAGCTGGTCTTGAGCGACCAGAGCGCCTCGACCAGCTGCTCTAACTCCCCGGCCGCCTCCATGCCCAGAAACTGCTCGGCAAAGTGCGCGGGCTCAAATTCCCCTCTCAACATCTCCTCAAACGCCGGGAGGAAATCCCTCAACCCGCTGTCTGAAAAGACCGACGCCTTTATGTATCGCTCCTCCAGCAGCAAAATCTGGTCCTTGATCCCCGCCACGGCCCGGTTGTTCCGGTAGGAAATTGTGCGGATCCCGTGGGCGTAGGCCAGCCGCTCCGCCTCCTGCGTGAAGCCGTTGGCCGCAAAGAAGGCCCCCAGCTCCAGCCTGCGCCCCCGAAGCATCGGACCGGTCAGGCTGTCGTCCACAAAATAATTCTCCTGTATGTCCCTCAGCACGCCGATAAAGCTGCGGATGGCGCTCTTCTGCACCTCAGTCTGCAAAAACTTCGCCTCGCCGATCAGCCGCACCGGGTACAAAAACGGGATGAATCCGCCGTAATCAAAGGGGCAGTCAATCTGGTGCCACGCTCCCCGCCCCTTGATCTCCAAAAAATTGGTGCGCGTAAGCCGCACCCGGTCCGCGTTGTCCGCCAAAGGCCGCACCATATGAAACCCGCTCCGAACGAGCAGCACCCGCAGCGCCGCCTCAAACAGGTAGCCCCGGACCATCCCGCGCTTCGTATTGTTCTCTCCCCGCATCTGATTCCCTCCATCCTCTGTGTCGCATTGCCATATACCGCTATTTTAACACGGCCGGGCGGCGGGCTCAAGCGGGGAGTTGTCCATAATCCGGAAGAAATTTGCGGATTTACGGAATGACCGGTTTCTTGCCAGGATCCACCGGGCAGACGTAGACGCCGCCGGTGCGCTCGGACAGTTCGCGGCGGAGCAAACGCCGTAGGTCAAGTTAAATTTCAGCTCTATAAAAACCTGAAATGAATGTCCGGATTCAGCCTCAAAATGGCCGAAAAAAATTCTTTAAATTTTTTTCAAAAATACTGTTGACAAAATCTGCCCCCCATGATAATATATACGAGGTTCGCGAGAGCGACCAAAACAAAACAAGCTGCTGTGGCTCAGTCGGTAGAGCGTCGCATTGGTAGTGCGGAGGTCACGGGTCCGATTCCCGTCAGCAGCTCG
>USJW01000159.1 GCA_900555045.1 uncultured Clostridium sp.
GCATTAATAGGTCGTAATCCCCGGACAAAATTGTGCAATTTTTTAATTGACTTTTTCCTTTTAACGCGGTAGAATGGCGACAATCAATCAAACAGCTACAGCAGGCTATGACGGGGAAAAGTATTCGGACTATGCCTTTACAGAGAGCTGCCGGACGGTGCGAGGCAGCAGGAATACCCGAAGAATATCACCCCTGAGCTTCCGGACTAAACGCAGTGCAAGTAAGCCCGGACGGTCGGCGGCCGTTACACCGTCACACATTGTTGGATGTGGCTAAGCGGCTGCCTTTGGCAGCAATCAGAGTGGTACCGCAGAGGAATGAACGCCTTTGTCTCTCAGAATATGAGGGGCAGAGGCTTTTTTATTGCACATTTCTCCGCCTGTCCGTCTGCTGCGGCAAATTTAATGGAAACCGAAAGGAGAACTGTATTATGAATGCACTCAAAAAACTCAGCAATTTCTTCGGAAGGAACATGGCCGTCATCGTGATTGCCGTCGCAGCTCTGTCCCTCTTTGTCCCCCGCGCGGTCAGCTTCATAAAGACCTCCTACGTAAACTCCCTGCTCGGCATCGTCATGTTCGGCATGGGGCTCACGCTGAAGCCCGGCGACTTTAAGGTCGTGTTCTCACGCCCCAAGGACGTGATCATCGGATGCATCGCCCAGTTCACCCTGATGCCGCTTCTGGCATTTCTCCTGACCAAGCTCTTCGGGCTGGGCCCTGAGCTGGCCATCGGCGTCATCCTGGTTGGCACCTGCCCCGGCGGCACCTCCTCCAACGTGATGACCTACCTTTCCAAGGGCGACGTTCCCCTGTCCGTGGGCATGACCGCCGTCTCCACGGTGTTAGCCCCCTTCTTAACCCCGCTTCTGACCTATGTGTACGCGGGCGCCAAGGTGGATGTCAACATGGTCAGCATGTTCATGTCCATCATCAAGGTGGTGATTGTACCCATCGCGGCCGGCTTTGTGATCAACCACTTCTTTTCCCGCTTCACCGAGCAGGTAGTTGAAATCCTCCCGTTAATCTCCACCACCGCCATCGTGGCCATCGTGGCCGCCGTGGTCAGCGCCAACTCTGCAAAGATCCTGACCAGCGGACTTTTGATCGTGGGCGTGGTCATCCTGCACAACCTTCTGGGCTACGCCACCGGATACATCGTGGGCAAGCTCTTAAAGCTGGACTCCAGCAAATGCCGCGCCATCTCCATCGAGGTCGGCATGCAGAACTCCGGCCTGGCCACCTCCTTAGCCGCCACCCACTTCGCCGCGTACCCGTTAGCCACAATCCCCGGCGCAGTATTCAGCGTGTGGCACAACATCTCAGGCGCCGTTCTGGCCAACATCTACGCCCGCACTGCGGACCGCTAGAATCCATAGAAAAAGCGCTGCATCAAGCCGCAGATATCCGGCCTGGTGCAGCGCTTTTTTCTCTTTTTTTAAAAGAAAAAAATTCTTTTCCACTTTTTAGGGAATTCATCCCCTTCGTTCGTTCTTCTATATAGTCGTTCTTTCGACTATGGTCAAGTTTAAAACTACCTTTTATTCTATTATATAGATTTGACCAGAATAGGAGAACCTGAGTGATTACATATGAGCCGTTCTGGCGGACCTTGAAGGAATCGAAGGAAACCACATACACTCTCATCTACAAACACCACATTTCCAGCTCCACCATCGACCGCCTGCGCAATGATAAACCGATCAACACCACCACAATCAATGATCTTTGCCGGATTCTCAACTGCGACATCCAGGAAGTGATGCGCTACACACCGTCCGACAGCGATCAGACACTGTGAGATGCCAGAATTCTTAAAGCCCCCCTCCGCAAGTTTCCTCCGCGGAAGGAGGCTTTCTTTTTGCCCTCAGCGGGGAGCGCGCCGCCGCCAGGCGATTTCGAACAAAAAAATAGTACGCAGAAATCCTTCTGCGTACCTACCAGTGGAGCATACGGGATTCGAACCCGTGACCTCCACACTGCCAGTGTGGCGCGCTCCCAGCTGCGCTAATGCCCCGAACGAATGATAGTATAGCATATAAATTTCCATTTGTGAAGAGGGAAAATGAAATTTTTTTAATTTTTTTTAAATTGTGTGTTTCACCCATCTGCGTGCAAAAAAATGCCCGCCGCGAGCCCTCTCTCTCACGGCGGACACCTCCTACTTTGTCGCCCCTAATACCACCGCACCATGGGCAGCTCATTGTTGATCCCCTTGGACACCAGCACCTGGTGCAGGTCGATCACGCCGTTGTGGAACGTGGCGGCGCAGGAACACAGGTAGAGCTCCCACATGCGGACAAACGCGTCGTCAAACATCGCCCGGACCTCCTCCCGGTGCGCCTGAAAGTTGTCCGCCCAGCACCGCAGCGTCCGGTTGTAGTGATTCCGAAGATTCTCCACGTCCAGCACATGGAAATTGTTCTCGCCCATATAGTACACGATCTCCCGCAGGCTGGGCACCACGCCGCCAGGGAAGATGTATTTCTTGATCCACGGGTCCCCCGGGTGCTCCTGAAGGCTGCTGATAAAGTGGAGCAGGAACAGGCCGCCGGGCTTTAACACCCGGTCCACATGGCGGATAAACTGCTCGTAATTGTCCCGTCCCACATGCTCCACCATGCCCACGCTCACCACGCGGTCGAAGGCTTCGCCCAGGGTATCGATGTCCCGGTAATCCAAAAGCTTCACCTGCACCAGGTCCTCAAGCCCCTCCTCGCGGATCCGCTCCAGGCAGCCCTGGTACTGTTCCCGGCTCAGGGTGATGCCGGTGGCATGCACACCGTATTTTTTCGCCGCGCGCAGGATCAGAAATCCCCACCCGCAGCCGACGTCAAGCAGGTGCATCCCCGGCTTTAGCGCCAGCTTCTCCAGGATGTAGTCGGTCTTATTCACCTGCGCCTCGTACAGCGTGTCCTCCGGCCGCTTAAAGTAGGCGCAGGAGTAATTCAGGGTCTCATCCAGCCACAGCCGGTAAAAGTCGTTTCCGATGTCGTAGTGGGAGCACACCTCCCTCTGCTGGTTCTTTTTGGAGCTGGAGGTGAACAGCAGCCGCTTGATCCCCGGCCCGCCGGCCTCAAACCGGCTCATCTGCCCCAGGAAATGGTCCAGGGCCTCGTATAGGTCCCCCTCCACCTCCAGGTCGCCCCGCATGTACGCCTCGCCCAAAGCCAGGGAGGTGCTGGCCGCCAGCTCCCTTACAGGAATCTGCCTCTTCAGATTCACCGCAAATATTGGCGTCCCCTCCCCGATCCGGTCCTCATGCCCGTTCCATCGAATGATAAACGGGTAATCGGAAAAACGGTCAAAAAAATGTGCCATGGTTCGCTCTCTCACAAACATCGCTCTGTCCATCCTCTCTGCCTGTCTCTTAAACGCGTCCCCGCAGGGGATCACGCCCTCTGTTTTCCTATTATTTCCGCGTATACGGGGCTTTATACACATGTGACAGACAAAGTGAGTGAGGCGGCGCCCAGCAGACAACCGGGCCGCCGCCAGGCCCCTCGTAAGCTCAAAAAAGGCGCAGTCCCAATTGCGGGACTGCGCCTTTCAGATTTCAGACAACGCTGTTTTAACTTTTAATTACTGAGCCTTCGGGCCTGCCTCAGCGATGTTCTTGGGCATGTTCGGGTACTTCTTTGCGAAGTTCTCAGCGAACATGTTGGCCAGCTTCTTCGCCTGAGCGTCGTAAGCCGCCTTGTCCTCCCAGGTGTCACGGGGATTCATGATCTCGTCCGGAACGTTCGGGCAGGTCTGCGGTACATCCAGGTTGAATACATCGTCATGCTTGTACTCTACCTTCTCCAGGTCGCCGTTTAAAGCAGCGGTAACCATGGCGCGGGTGAATTTCAGTTTCATACGGCTTCCCAGCTTGCCGTCGCCGGAGGCGGGGCCGCCGGTCCAGCCGGTATTTACCAGGTAAACCTTGGTGTTGTACTTCTGGATCTTCTCGCCCAGCATGTTGGCGTATACGGACGGATCCATGGGCATGAAGGGCTCGCCGAACAGGGTGGAGAAGGTCGGCTGGGGCTCCTTGACGCCGCGCTCGGTTCCGGCCAGCTTGGAGGTAAATCCGGTTACAAAGTGGTACATAGCAGCGTTCTCATCCAGCTTGCTGATGGGAGGCAGTACGCCGAACGCATCTGCGGTCAGGAAGATAACAACCTTCGGGATTCCGCCTACACCGGGGATCTGCGCGTTGCTTATGTAATCTACCGGGTAGCCCACGCGGGTGTTCTCGGTCAGGCTTCCGTCAAAGAAATCGAACTCTCTGGTCTCGGGATCCATAACCACGTTCTCTACCAGGCTTCCGAAACGGATTGCGTTGTAGATCTCGGGCTCGCCTTCGGGATCCAGGTTGATGCACTTCGCATAGCAGCCGCCCTCGAAGTTGAAGATGCCGTGCTCAGACCAGCCGTGCTCGTCGTCACCGATCAGACGGCGGTTGGGATCTGCGGACAGAGTGGTCTTTCCGGTGCCGGACAGGCCGAAGAATACAGCGGTCTCGCCGGTCTCGGGATCCATGTTAGCGGAGCAGTGCATGGGAAGCACGTTCTCCTTGGGCATTAAGAAGTTCATCACGGAGAATACGCTCTTCTTGATCTCGCCAGCGTACTGGGAACCGGCGATGATCACCAGCTTCGCCTCGTAGTCAACGATGATGGCAGCCTCGGAGTGAACGCCGTCAACCTCGGGGATGCACTTGAAGCCCGGAGCAGCGATGATGGTGAAATCAGCGTCGCCGTAGCCCGCTAACTCCTCCTCGGTGGGACGGATTAACAGCTGATGGATGAACAGGTTCTGGCTGGCCAGCTCGTTCACGATGCGGAACTTCTTGGTGCAAGCCGGATCTGCGCCCGCCATGCCGTCGAAGATGAAGATCTCGCGGTTCTGCAGGTAAGCGACCATCTTTGCCTTGATTGCGTCGAATTTCTCTTTGGAGATCGGACGGTTCACCTTGCCCCAGGCAATCTCGTCGTGCACAGCGGGTGTGTCAACGATGAACTTGTCCTCCGGAGAACGGCCGGTGTACTTGCCGGTTTCCACTACTAAAGCGCCTTTATTACTTAACTTTCCTTCACCTCTGCGCAGAGCTGCTTCTGTCAGCTGAGCCGGGCTCAAATTACGGTAAACTGCTGCTGGATTAATAATCCCTAATTTCTCCAGACCATATGTCTCCATGATTCTACCTCCTAGAATGTATAAAGTGTTAAGTTTTTCAGGTCCCAAAACAACCCGAAACTTAGCCCTATTATCCCACCATATCGTTAAAAAGTCAACAATTTCCCTTGCAAATTCTTCATAAAAACGCTATATTTGGTATTGAATTTTGATGTGCTTTTTGTATTTTGTATACTATATTTTTATAAAGGAGATTTTCCCATGTTTCACATCTACAATGACGGGAGCGGAACCTTCCCGACAATCCAGGCCGCGCTGGACTCCGTGCCCGGCGACAACCGGAGTCCGGTCCTCCTCTACATCCACGCGGGCGTGTACCGCGAGCGGCTCACCATCACCTCCCCCTACATCACCCTGGCGGGGGACGGCCCGGGAAAGACCGTGATCGTCCAGAGCTACTCTGCCCGGGAAATTCTGGCGGACGGCTCAAAGCGGGGCACCTTCCGCTCCTACACCTGCCTGGCGGACACCCACGACGTCACGTTCAAAAACCTGACCCTGGAAAATGACGCGGGCCCCTGCCACAAGGCCGGGCAGGCCCTGGCCCTCTACGCGGACGGCGACCGGCTGGCCTTCGTAAACTGCCACCTAAAGGGCCACCAGGACACGCTGTTCACCGGCCCGCTGCCGCCGAAGGAGATCGAGCCCGGCGGGTTCGTGGGCCCCAAGCAGTTCGCCCCGCGGATCAACGGGCGGCACTACTACAGGAACTGCTACATCGAGGGGGACATCGACTTCATCTTCGGGAGCGCCACCGCCTACTTTGAGAACTGCGAGTTCTTCAGCATCGACCCTGAGCGCCCCGGGGAGACGGGCTTTCAGGGCGGGGACAAAACCCGCCCCCAGGACGTCTGCGGCTACGTCACCGCGGCCTCCACCCCCGAGGGCCAGGCCTACGGCTACGTGATGAAGAGCTGCCACTTTACCGGGAACTGCCCGCCGGCCAGCGTCTACCTGGGAAGGCCCTGGCGGGAATACGCAAAGACCGTGCTCATCGACTGCTACATGGACCGCCATATCCACCCGGAGGGATGGCACGACTGGGGCAAGCCCCTGGCCCATGAGACCGCCTTCTACGCGGAGTACGGCAGCTTTGGTCCCTCCGGCGACCTCTCAGGGCGCCCGTCCTGGGTCCACCGCCTGGACAGAGTAGATCTGCCCTGCTACGAGAGAAGCCGCGTCCTCGGGGGCTGGTCCCCGGAGGTCTGACAAAAAAGGATAAGGGTCGCGCGGCAACCGACGCCATACAAAACACCGCCGGTGCGCAGACTATCTCGCGTCTGCGCACCGGCGGCATTCCTATGTAAATCAGTCTTCTTTTATCTTGATGATCACTTTCTTGATCGGAGCCGGCTGTCCGTTGGCAGCCTTCGGCTTATGTGCATCCCATGGATTGAAAATCAGGTACTGATCGGGGCCAACCACGATCTGTAAGCCCTGGGTGGAATTCTCGAAGAACACCACATCCTTATCCGGATTGTAGGGGGTCTTCACCGTCATCTCGTGGGCCGGCGCGTAGGTCATCGTCTCACTTCCCTCGATCACGTACTGGATGTCGGTGTAGTGCTCGTGAGCCTCATACTTGGCCTCCTCCCACGGAATCGTGGTGTAGGTGGTCACATTTGCGTATACGTCCTGGCCGTCGATCTCGTACTTACCGGGCTCAAGCGCCTTTAAATCGGTGTTCTTGAGGAACTCTACCGCCTTGGCATACCGCCCCGCGATTCCCAAATTCTTGTAAAAATCCAGGTTCTTCTTTTCATCAAAAATCATTTTCCCATTTCTCCTTTATCCGGTGTGTCCGGTCTTGCACGCTGCCCCGGACCACATATAGTATACACCCAAACCACGGACAAACTCAATCCCCGGATTTAAATTTCAGCCTCCAATTAAAAATCACTTGAAGAACTCATGACCGTCGTGGGCGAACAGGTAATCCAGATGCCGGTCAAACCATGACGCCGCACTCCCCGATCCCCTGCGGTTCATAAAATACAGGGCTCCCTGGGAATAATCCTCGCCGTCCAGGGCACGGTTCACGCAGTCGATGGTCTCCGCCGTCACCTTCACGGAGTTGATGCTCCCGTTGGACACCGGCTGGAACTGGGATGGGGCATAGACCACCGATGTGATGCTGTCCGGGAACTCATTGGACAATACACGGTTGATGATCACGTCTGCCACCAGTATTTTGCCTTTCTCGTCGCAGATACCGGCCTCCGCCTGTACGATTCGAAGGAGCACCTGGTAGTCCTCCTCGGTGTACTTGATTCTCCTGGCCTCTCTGCGCTTCTTCTCGGCCGCGCGTCTGGCCTCCTCGGCCTCCTTGCGCGCCCTCTCTTCCTGCTGCTGTTTTAAAATCTGTTTTTTGAGGGCTTCGATCTCCGCCTGGGCGGCTCTCTCCTCCTCTTCCTTCTGTCGGACGCTCTGCACAAGCAGGTCGCCAGCCAGCAGCTGTCCGACACTACCCGTTTCTGTGAGTCCGATTTGTACTTTTGCTTCTGTAAAGGTTCCGATTCCCTCGTCCGTCGGCTCTTCCTGTGCCTCCGTCTCGTCCTCACCGTTCTCTTCTATAATAGGTGCCGCCATGGCGTTCTTTCCGCTGCCGCCAAATCCATTGGCGGAGAACGAAATCACCGACACGACCATGACTCCGGTGACGATCACGGAGGAGGAGCGGTACATCTGTTTTGTCACCTTCACTGCCAGTGACTTCACAAACAGAAATACGGACTGAAGGAATGAATGCAATGTCAGCATACATACTCCTCTTTCCTGAAAGTCGAAAATTCTGTTTCGTCGTTTTCCATATTCGTGAGAGCCTTCTCCCACTTTCACCTCATTTTCCGGGGATGTATGGCTAATTATATGGGATTTGATCTGTGGATGTCAATGGCAATTTAATATATTTGTCACATTTTTTCGCAACTTTTTTTACCCCTTCCCTTCTATCATACAAGTTTGACAGCAAATCTTATTATATTCCAGTGCTTTTTATACATATATCCCATTCATATTTTACAATAGTATTACATTATTATTAATTTTTAAGCACATACCTATATTTCCTTTTTTTGTAATTTGTATTATGTAAATTAATTTTTACTATTTTGAGCATATTTATACCATTATTCATTTTAGTACATACGCACATTTTTTGTCGAATTATAGCATCACTCCCCCACTTTAGCCAAAAAATCCTGTTTTAACTGTAAATCGCCCTATCCTTATATGTGCATTTCAACCAAAGAATGGAAAACAGCAAAAATCCCTTTGACTTTTC
>USJW01000160.1 GCA_900555045.1 uncultured Clostridium sp.
ATACATTATATAGTTTTTGCTACACCCCATAAGAAACGAAATACCTTCTCCTTGAAGAAGACCAGCTCCCCCGGCTGGTCTTTTTCTTTATCTTTATTCACATATACCCGCGCAAAACGGCGCCGCAGCCTGGAATCCAGACGCGGCGCCGCAGTTTACTCTCAAATTCCCGTTTGTTCCGATATCCGCCGTTTTCCCCGGCGCTCCCCGCGAAAAACCGCCCGCAAAACCATCCATGCGGGCACCAAGTACAGATACACCGCGTACAGCAGGCTGGTCTTGGGCGCTCCCACCACGGAGAGCGGGAACGCGCAGGCGATGCTCCAGGGGATTAACCCGGCGATGATGATCACCGACGTCTCCAGATTCACCGCCAGCTCCTCCTTGTCGTCCACCAGAGTCTTCGTCATCTCGCAGGTCAGCATGGAGGCCAGCGTCTGGTTGCAGCTGACGGCGCAGGTGATCACCGAGACCACCACCGTGGCAAAAAACACGTTGCTGCGCCCGGCCAGGTTCTCCACCCACCGCTTCAGATTGCCGAGGAGCGGCGTGGAGCTGAAAATCCCGAAGTACGCCGACGAGATGGCCACAATGGCCCCGATATCCACCATGGACCAGAGCCCGCCCCCGTCGATTAGCGGCGCCAGCTCCGGCCGGGCGGTCCGGTAGCCCCGAAGCAGCGTCACCGCCAGCTCCTTTACGCCCATGCCCTGGTAAGCGATGCAGATCGCGGAGGCGGCCAGGATGCTCACCAGCATCGTGAACTCCACCCGCAGCCTGAATACAGAGAACAGGATAATAATCGCGGCCGGCACCAGGGTCACCGCCCCCAGCCGGAACGCGGAGGCAAAAATCTGCGCGCTCTGGGCGTTTGCCGGGACGCTCCCCCAGTTCCTGCCCAAAAACAGGTACAGGGCGCCGGTCACGGCCAGCGGAAGGATCACATGGCCCAGGACCTTCACGATGATGCGGTAGATGTTCGTCTCCGCCAGCTCGCAGACCAACAGGGCGCTGGAGGACATGGGGGAGCACTGTTCCCCGAAATAGATCCCGGACATCACCGCCCCGCCGGTGTACTCCACCGGTATGTCCATGGCAAGCCCCAGGCTGGCGCAGATCACGCCCATGGTGGAGACCGTGCCGAAGGAGGTGCCGGTCAAGGCCGACATCCCGCAGCAGAGCAGGAAGGTCAGAAACAGGTAGTACTTGGGGATCATGGAGGAGGCGGAGTAATATACGATGCAGGGGATGGTTCCGGCCGCCCGCCAGGCGGCGGTCAAAAAGCCGATCAGCACGAACACCACCAGGATCGTCCGCGAGTCCTTAAGCCCCTTCCACAGCATCCGGACCAGCTCCCCCACCGTGTACCGTTTATAGAGCGTGTACACGCAAAAGCAAACCAGACCTCCCATCAGCGCAAAAACCACTGAGACGCCCGTGGCCACGCAGCCCACCAGCATAAGCGCAAAAATCAGCAATGTAACTGCTTCCGCCATAATCGTTTCTCCTCGTCTTCCTGCTTTTTACCGCTGTGCGTGATGGCATGCGGCCAGATGATTCTCGCCCACGGATTTGAGCGCCGGGATTTCCTTTCGGCACACGTCCGTGGCGTAGGCGCAGCGCGGGTGGAACGGACAGCCCTCGGGCACGTTCATGGGGCTGGGCACCTCGCCCTGCAGCATGATGCGGCTGCGCTTCTGCTCCTCGTAGTAGTCCGTGATTGGCACCGCGGACAAAAGCGCCTGGGTGTAGGGGTGCACCGGGTTGGCGTACAGGTCCGAGGACTTCGTCACCTCCACCAGATGTCCCAGGTACATCACGCCGATGTTGTCGCTGATGTGCCGGACCACCGCCAGGTCGTGGGCCACGAACAAGTAGGTCAGGCCCAGCTCCTTCTGGATCTTCTTGAACAGATTGATGATCTGCGCCTGGATGGACACGTCCAGAGCCGACACCGGCTCGTCGCAGACGATCACCTCGGGGTTGCAGGCCAAAGCCCTGGCGATTCCCAGTCGCTGGCGCTGTCCGCCGCTCATCTCGTGGGGGAAGCGCTGGCTCATGCCGGGGTCCAGGTCCACGATCCGAAGCAGCTCGTTGACCCGGTTGGTGATCTCCTCCTGGCTCTTAGGCACGCCGTCGCAGATGATGGCCTCCCGCAGGATCGAGTACACCGAGTTTCTGGGGTCCAAGGAGCTGTAGGGGTCCTGGAAAATCAGCTGGATCTCCCTGCGGTAGGGCGCAAACTCCTCCGCCGTGATCCCGCCGATCTCCTTGCCCTTGTAGAAGATCTTGCCGTCCGTGGGCTTGTTGACCCTAAGGATGCACTTTCCGGTGGTGGTCTTTCCGCAGCCGCTCTCACCCACCAGGCCGAAGGTCTCGCCCTTGTGGATGGTGAAGGAGATGTTGTCCACCGCCTTCACCGTGCCGACGCGCACGCCGAACACGCCCTTGGTGATGGGGAAGTGCATTTTTAAGTTCTCCACCCGCAGGATCTCCTCGCCGAACTCCCGCGCGGCCGCCTCGGTCTTCTCGGCCCCCGCCTCCGCAGCGTCGGACGAGTCCCTTAAGTCCTGAATCTCATTCGCCGGCCGGTGACAGGCCACAAAGTGTCCCTCGCCCGCGGCCCGAAGTTCCGGGCTCTTTTCGCACCTGCACTTGTCGCAGGCGTACACGCACCGCGGCAGAAACGCGCAGGTCTCCGGGAGGTTGGACAGCACCGGCGGCGCGCCCATGATGGGCACCAGGTCCGCCCCCTGCTCGTCCTGCAGCTTGGGCACGGATTTTAACAGCCCGATGGTGTAGGGGTGCTCCGGCTTTGTCAGAATCTTCTCCGTGGTGCCGGACTCCACGATCTTTCCGGCGTACATTACATAAACCCGCTGGGCGTAGCGCGTCACAAGCCCCAGGTTGTGGGTTATGATAATTAACGACTTATTGTACTGGTGGACCATGTCGATCAGAAGGTCCATCACCTGTGCCTGGGTCGTCACGTCCAGGGCCGTGGTGGGCTCGTCCGCGATGATCAGCTTGGAGTCGCAGGCCACGCTGATGGCGATCATCACCCTCTGGCGCATGCCGCCGCTCATCTCGAAGGGATAGCACTTCATCCGCGCCTCCGGCTCCGGGATTCCCACCGCCTCCAAGGCCTTCACGCCCTTCTCCCAGGCGTCCTTCTTATTTAAATGGCTGTGGGTGCGGATCACGTCGGTCAGCTGTTCCCCCACGGTCAGCACCGGGTTCAGCGAGGTCATAGGCTCCTGGAAAATCATGGAAATTCCGGCGCCGCGGACCGCCCGCATCTCCTTGGACTTGGGGTCGTACTCCAGCAGGCTCTTGCCGTCGAAGGTGACCTCGCCGCCCAGGATCTTTCCGGGAGGAGTCTGTACCAGCTGCATGACGGACATCTGCGTCACGGACTTTCCGCAGCCGCTCTCCCCCACGATCGCGATCACCTCTCCCTTATCCACATGGTAAGAGACGTCGCTGACGGATTTTACCTCCCCCTCCGCGGTGAAGAAAGAGGTTCTCAAATGGTTAACTTCCAATAATCTCTCTGGCATTTACAACTTCCCCCTTAAACGCGGATCCAGCGCATCGCGAAGCCCGTCTCCCACGACATTAAATGAAATAATCAGAATAATGATACAGATACCCGGGATAATCGCCAGCCAGGGCGCCTGGAGCAAGTACGCGTAGGCGTCGGACACCATGTTTCCCCAGGTGGCGGTTGGCGGGCTGATGCCGACCCCCAGGTAGCTTAGGGATGACTCGGTCATGATGGCGTTGCCCAGGTTGATGGTGTAGAGCACGATCAGGGACGGGAACGCGTTGGGGAGCAGGTGCTTGAGCAAAATCTTCCCCTCCGTCCGCCCCACTAACTTGGAGGCCACGATGTAGTCGTTCTCCTTTAGGGACAGCACCAGGCCGTTCACCATGCGGATGTAGGTGGGAATCATCCCGATTCCGATGGCCAGGGTCAGGCTCATCACGCTGCTGCCCATGATGGCCGCGATGATGAGCGTGAACACCATGCCCGGGATACTCAAAATAATGTCCGTCATCCCCATGATCACGCGGCTCACCATCCCGTTTGTGTAGCCGGCCACCAACCCCAGGCCGATGCCGATGACGGCCGCGAAGGAGCCGGATAAGAGGCTCACGTACATGGACACCCGGCCGCCGAAGATCACGCGGCTGAGCACGTCCCTGCCCAGAAAGTCGGTGCCCAGAAGGTGCTTCATGGACGGCGTCTGGAGCTTGCTCACCAGGTTCTGGGCCGCCGGGTCATAGGGGGCGATCCACTCGGCGAACACGGCCATAAAGATAAAGGCCAGCACCACCGCCGTGCACACTTTCACAATGAGGCCCCGCCCAAAGAATATGCGCATGGCCTGTTTTCGGTTTCTCTTGCGCGTTTCCCGCTGCAGTTTGGCAAAATCATTTTCCATATTCATCACCCCATCGACTTTCTAACACGCGGATCGATAAATCCATACGCGATGTCCACGAACAGGTTGCAGAATACCGTAACCATGGAGATGATCAGCACGCACCCCTGGACGATAAAGTAGTCCCTCTGCTGAATTCCCGACACCAGCATCTGCCCGATGCCCGGTATGTTGAAGACATTCTCGATAATGACCGCGCCCGCCACGATGTTTCTCATCTGCAGGCCGATGATCGTGACCACAGGGATCAACGCGTTCTTCAGCGTGTACTTAAAAATAATCTTGTTCTCCGACAGACCGTTGGCCCGCGCCGTGCGCACGTAGTCCTGGTTGATGACCTCCAGCATGTTGGAGCGGGTCTGCCTGGCCAGGATGGCGGTGGTGTAGATGGCGTTGACCACGATGGGCCAAAACGCCTTGTGCATATATTCCCCGAAGTCCACCCACGGGGCCGTGTACCCCTGGAGCGGGATCAGGTGCATCTGCAGTCCCAGGATGATCACGCCGAAGATCGCGACCAAAAAGCGCGGCGCCCCCAGGAAAAAGTTTACAACTAACGTCAGGCTCTGGTCGATCCATGTGCCCCGCTTCACCGCGGAGAGGATGCCCACCACGATTCCAACCACCACGCCGAACACGAGTCCGGGCAGGCCGATTGAGATGGTGTTTGGAAGCCGCTCATTGATGTAAGTCGTCACATCCCTGGCGTTCAGGATGGACTTGCCGAAATTCCACTTGGTGAAAATGTTGGTGATCCAGTTCCAGTACTGTACCAGCACCGGCTCGTTTAACCCGTAGGAGTCCCGGTACTGCTGGATGGCCTCCGCGCTGGCGGAGTCGCCCAGTGCAATGGTCGCCGGATCGCCCGGCAGCTGCTGCATCAGAATAAACACCAGGAAGGATACCAGCAGAATCAGTACGATCGCCGTAGCGATTTTATTCGCGATATATTTTGTCATGCTGCGCCCTCATTCCATTTCTTTCATCTATTGAACTGCCGGCTGAGATCTCTCCCACCCGGCAGCATTTCATTCATCTCTGAAATTTACTTGTCTAACCACGCGTTGCTCAGATCGGATACGGAGTAGAACACCTCGCCGATCCCGGAGTCCTTCACATAATCGTTCACCGCAAAGAGCGTGGCTACCTCAGCCAGGTTGTATACGATGCAGTACTCGTCGGTCAGAAGACGGTTGGCCTCGCCCACCTCGGCGACCGCCTCGTCCTCGCTCTTAGCCGTCACGGAGGTTCCCAGGGCCGCCTCCACGTCGTCCGGGCGCAGCAGGTTATTTAACCCCAGCACATGGCCGGAAAGGTTCTGGCGGAACATGGAAGCCATCTGCATGGGAACGCTCACGTACACGCTGGAGCCGTGGAGCCACATGCCATCGCCCCATCCTGCCTCCGCCGAGTTGGCGTCCGCGCCGGAAAGAATCGTCAGGTTCACCTTGATGCCCACATCCGCCAGGTAGGACTGGATGATGGTTGCGGCATTCTTTAAGGCGGCGGACTCCTCCGTCTTTAAGGAAATCTCAAAGCCGTCGGGGTATCCGGCCTCCGCCAGAAGCTCCTTGGCCTTCTCCGGGTTGTAGTCGTAGCCGATGACCTTGTCGCTGTAGTAGTGCTGGCCGACGCCGAACTGGTTGCGCACGTTGCCGTAGTCGCCCCAAACCGCCTTCACCAGAGCGTCCGCGTCGATGGCGTAGCTGATGGCCTGTCTCACCTTTAAGTCGCCAGTGGGATCGTTTCCGTCCTTGTTGAGCGAGTTGAAGCAGAGTAAGTAGGAGTGGGACTTCACGGAGCAGGTCTTAATGTCGTAGCCGTTTGCCGCCAGCGCGTCCGCGCTCTCCGCGGTCAGTGCCAGGATGGCGTCGATCTCGCCGGACTGGAGCGCTGCGCTGGAGACCAGTGCGTCCTTATAGATAATGTACTCCACGCTGTCCAGCTTCACGTCGCCGCCCCAGTAGTCGTCACGCTTGGTGAAGGTCTTGGACACGTCGTAGTTCCACTCGGTCAGGTCAAATGGGCCAGTGCCGCAGGGGTGCTCCTTGCAGTACTCCTCGCCGTTCTTCTCAAAGAACGTGGGGGAGAACATGTAGCCGCACTCTCTGGAGAACGCGTAGGGCAGAATGGAGCTCCACTTGTTTAGGTTCAGCTGAACCGTGTACTCGTCCACCACCTCGACGGACTCGATGGAGGACAAAAGGGCCTCCACCTTGGCGCCCACCTCCAGGTAATGGTCCAGGTTCCACTTCACGGCCGCAGCGTCAAGCACCGTGCCGTCCGCAAAGGTGACGCCCTTGCGCACGTTGAATGTGTAGGTCAGGGCCTCCGGGTCGTAGGAGTAATCCTCCAGCAGCCACGGATCCACCGTGCCCTCCGCGTTGGGCTTAAACAGCGACTCGTATACAGGCCAGGAGTAATAGTAATCCACGCCCGCGCCGGTCAGATCGAAGCTCAGCATGGTGTGCACACACTCCATGTTGACGCCGATTTTAAGCGTTCCCCCGGTCTTCGCCTCGCCGGCCGGCGCCTCGGTCTGCTTTTCCCCGCTCGCCGTGGTGTCCCCCTGCGCTGCGGGCGCCGATGTGGCCGCCCCGCTTGTATCCCCTGATGACTGTGTCTTTGCTCCTCCGCACCCGGCCAGCAGGCTGGCTGCCAAAGACGCCGCCAGTAACAACGACATTCCCTTCCTCATGATTTACCTCCCTGATTTTTTCTATTTGTCTGTGATCTCTGTGTCCACAACCAGCTTGTCCGTGGGACCGCAGAAGCCCTTCTGCTTGCGCACCGCCAGCGCCTCCTCCGGCGCATCCACATAGCGGCACTCCTGATCCGCCCATTTCCCATCGCTCAGGAAGCAGGTCATCGGTGAATAGTAGAAGTGATACCCCGTGTAGTCGTAGTGCTCCATCACGTAGTCGTTGGTGCGGCTCTCAAACACATGGCGCCCTGTATCAAGCATGGCGTACATCGCCGCGCGGAAGGAATAGTGGATTCCGGTGAAGTGGTAGCCCCACTTTAACAGCTGCTCCGCGTCCTCCGCCTTGTCGCCAGGATCTAAGTCCGGGTACCAGAAGGGGATCTTCACGTGCTCCGCCACCTTCTTGGCCGCCATCAGCTTCCCGCCGTACTTCTGGGACCGGTTGATCTCAAGCGGGCAGATCATGTCGGCTCCTGCCTCGATGTATCTCTGGCAGCGCTCCACAAAGCCGTCGAAGTCCTCGTCCAGCTCGTGCTTGCAGCTGGCCATCAGCAGGCAGTTGGTTCCCTCCATGCCGTCCTTGGCCGCTTTTAACCGGTAGCACGCGTCCTTGATGGAAGCTAATCCCGGACGGCTCAGATCGTTTCCGTCCGTGATCAGGATACAGTCCGCTCCCGCTCTCGCCATGCGCTTGCAGCCGTGGTAGGTCTGCAGCGGGCGTCCGAAGCCCTCGTCCGCGTCCACAAACAGCGGCATGTCCGTCATGTAGGTGATGCGCTCGATCATGTGGCAGTACTCATCCACCGACAGCAGGTTCAGATCGGGAATTCCCGTCTGTGAGCATGCGAAATCGCTGCTGGAGATCATCACCATCTGAAATCCGTTCATTTCCGCCGCTCTCGTTGAAATACAGTCGTAGATCTCCGGGACATAGAAAAATTCATTTTGTGCAATGTAGTCCCTCAATGCTTTCTTGGCCATCCTATCTTAAACCACCTTTCCGTTTTCGTTTGTTACATAATAGCACAAAGGCACTTTTCGTAGAATGGAACACCAGGATATTGTTTACCCCTTATTTTCATCCTAGTTGGATATTCTTTTATCGTTT
>USJW01000161.1 GCA_900555045.1 uncultured Clostridium sp.
ATTGGAGAACAGAAGCGGCTGCTAAAGCTGCTGGAGGAAGAGGGAGAGGAGGAACCGGATATGTGCAAGGCGATCGACGATTTGATTGCGGACGGAGAATGCAGAGGGGAAACGCGCGGTTTTGAGCGCCTCTCCACCCTGATCAGCAAACTTCTGGACGAGAACCGCCCAGACCTGATCCGTCAGGTGACCAGCGACGAAAAGGTAAGGGAACAGTTATTCCAGACATACGGTCTGTAGAACACGACACAAAAGCGGCCCAGCGCTGCTCCCCCATACGGAGCTGCGCCGAGCCGCCTTTTTTCTTCTACAACTTCAACTCTACCTTACTAGCTTTCCGCTCTCATCAAAGCACCACTTCGCTCCGTCCACCGTCACTTCCCCGGTCACCATCTTCCCGTCAGTTCCCAGATAGTACCGCTCGCCGTCGCAATCGTACCAGCCGGTGCGCATGCAGTCGTTCTCGTCAAAGCTGTACCAGCAGCTGTCGATCTGCTTCCAGCAGTCGTGGGCCATGGTGCCGTCCTCGCAGCGGTATTTGTGGTGGTCTCCGTCCAGCTTCCAGCCGCAGGCGCCGTCGCCTATGCCGGTGCAGTGATGACCGTCCGCGCACGCGCCCTGGGTGGGAGCTGCGGTGGTCGGCGCCTCCGTGGGGGCGGGCTTCGTCTCAGCCACCGTCGTGTCGTAGGGGCACACGCCGTTCTCATGCAGGTGGGCCGAATGGCCGCCGCAGTGGTAGTGGTAGCTTCCCAGACCGCTTTTGTTCTTGTTGTCCTTGTGGCCGCCGTGGGAGTCGGTCCGGCCGGAGTGGGCCTCCGCCTCGATGGCGAAGGGGGATTGGGGGATCACCGGGGCCGCACCGGCGAGAATCACCGCACTGAGGACACAGGCCAAAAGCCGTTTCACACACTTTTTCATTGTCACACCTCCGAATTAAATTTCATACTCTTTTTATTCTACCATGAATTCCGGGGTTTGTAACCAATTACTTGCGGGAAAATCCACGGGAAATCCTCCGGCGGCCGCGCCCTTCCCTCCTCCTAGTAGTTCATCACCGTCCCCACCAGCACATCCTTACTCTTGTCAAACACAATCACGTTCCCGAATCCCAGGCAGCCGTCCACCTCCACCAGGTCCGTGGGGGAGTTTACCTCCTGGTGGCAGATCACCGCCACGTACTCCTTCCCGCGCACCTCAATCTTCAGCGCCTCGGCCATGGACGAGGGGTAGTAGATCCCTTTTAGCGCCGACTTCACCGGCAGCTTGGTGAGCTTCACCTCGGGCGTCAGGAGGGCATCTCCTGCGCAGATCACGGTCATAAAGGAGGTAAAGCCCTTCCCCTCCTTGTGAACACGGATGCTCCTTCGGTCCACCGCCCGGTTGTAGTGCCTGGAGATCCGGGAGGTGTACATCTCCCCCTCAGCCCCCGGCGTCATGAAGTACATCCGGGCCCTCACACCGGCTGCCTCGAACACCGCGGTCTGCACCGGCTCCGTGCCGATGTGATCCAGGTCGAAGGCCAGGTCCTTTCCGCCCCTATGCAGGGTGGGATCCGGGTCCCCGGCGGACTCTAAGCCCGGAAGTACGGGCTCCCGCACCGGCAAGGCCTCGCCCAGAGCCAGCGTGCCGCGCTCGCTGAAGTGCCAGTACTGGTCGTACCCGTGGGCGCCCCCGGTGTACATCTCGTCCATGATCACATAGATATCGGGCTTGATGTATAGAATTTTCCGGTTCACAAACACGCCCTGCTCCATGTCCATGTAGCCCAGGTGTCCGCCCTGGACGAACTCGTAGTCGTCGGTGGTGAAGAACTGCTGCTTCACCGGCTGGCACAGCTTTGAGCATTCCCAGGAGTCCTTGCAGACGGTGAAGAATTTCCCGTCCACGGTAACGGTGTTGTGGGCCGTGGGGTCCTTGAACTCAAAGCGGCCGGGGCCCGCCACATAGTTGTAGCGCCCCGCGTCGGTCAGCACGTCCTCGCCGCCCGCCACCAGGTCGATGTGCAGCTTGTCCGAGTGCCCGTGTCCGGCGCCCAGGGTGCCGCAGTGGAAATGCAGCAGGTTGGCCATCTCCCCCCAGCCGGAGCGCAGATAATAATTTCCGCTGTCCGGGAGGGCGATGGACGTGAAGTCCGGCTCCTGAATCTCCATCTGCTCGTAGAGCGCCTGGCTCTCAATTCCCAGGTCCCACACGCTCTCAAAGTCCAGGCGGGGAAATCCGCCGTGCTTTAACATGGGATCCTTAAAGAGGAACGCCGCCACGCTGATGTAGTCCCGGAGGTCTGTGTCGTCGCTGTCCCCCATGATGAACTGGTGGTGGTCCGGCTTCTTCCAGGCCAGGTCCGCGTAGGCCATCCGGTGTACCGCGTTCAATATGGTGTCCGGCACGTCGATGTCGTTGCGTGACGCCAGGATCAGCACGTCCTCGTAGCAGTGCAGAACCTCGTTGTGATACATGGGCGACTGCTCCCACTGGACGCCGTCCCGCAGAATCTCCATCCGCGCCTCCACCTCCAGATGCTCCAGCGCGATGGAGGTGTAGCGCCTGCGCTTCTCTGCATCTGGGATGGCCACGCCGATCTCAAAGAGCCCGTGATTCTCCATCACTCCCCAGTTGCTCATGTACCGGTAGGGGGAGTGCATCTGGATGATGAACTCCGCGTGCTCCACCAGGCAATTGTAGAAGGCGTCCGCTACCTCGTCCGTCACCAGGGGGCTGTCCTTGAAATACTGCATGGCCTTGACCCAGAACTCCCCGCGGATTCCCACTTCCAGAATTCTCCAGGTGGTTTTCTCCGTCTCCGGCGTCCGTTTGATCTTGGTGATCCAGTCCATCAGAAGCCGCACGAAATGTGCGGCGTACTTCTCATCCCCGGTGATCCAGTAGGCCTGGCCCAGGCAGATGAAAAACCGGTGCCGGTTGAACTGGTAGATGAACTCCGGGTCGTCCCCGGGCTTGTACTCCCAATCCACCTGGCCGCCCTCAAACTCCACCGGCTCCCAGGTCCGCTCCATATCCCACTTTAAATCGAACAGGAAATAGCCGCGGCAGACCTCGTCCGCCACCCGCACGATGTGCTCGCACTCCTGCGGCCAGTACGCGCGGCAGTAGGCGGCGATGGCCGCCGGGTCGTCCATGAACATCCGCTCGTTCCAGCCCGCAAACAGTTCCTTCTTCGTCATCTCCCAGTCCTCCTTTACCAGTAAACCTGCCAGTCCTTGTGCAGGCGCATAAGCGCCTCCATATAAAAATAGTCGCCCCAGATGTTGCACTCGTCCACCCCGTAGTGGTTACAGGTGTTGTACGGGGAGTGGTTGGAGTAGGTGCTGTGGAGAACCTGTCCGTTGCTCTCCTGCGGGTCCTTCACCGCGTAGTGGTCCACCACGGACTTTAACAGCTTTTTGGCAATCCCGGTGTAGTAGGCTTTGTCCTCCGGCTCCATATATTTCACCATCTCGAGCATGCCGCAGGCGGCGATCACCGCGGAGGAGGAGTCCCTGGGCTGTGCGTCCCCGTCGCCGAACTCCAGATCCCAGAAGGGTACCAGATCCTCCGGCAGATGCTCCAGGAAATACCGGGTCACGCCCTTAAAGATGTCGATGTACTCCGGCCTGCGGGTGTACTTGTAGCCGATGGCCGTGCCGTAAATACCCCAGGCCTGGCCTCTCGCCCAGGCGGAGCCGTCCCGGTAGCCCTGGCAGGTGGCCCCGTGGTCCGGCGCCCCGGTCTCCATATCGAAGAAGAAGGTGTGCCAGGTGGAGAAGTCCTCCCGGATCACATTGGACAGCGCGGTGTGAATGTGGCGCTGTGCGATGTCACGGTACTTCTCGTCCCCCGTCTCCTCTGTGGCCCAGTAGAGCAACGGCAGGTTCAGCAGACAGTCGATGATCAGCCGGTAATTGTCCGGCGCGTTAAGCGGTCCCCACGCCTGGATAAACTCCCCCTTCTCGTGGAACCGGGTGATCAGCTGGTCCGCCGCCTTCAGCGCGGCCTCCCGGCCCACCTGGCTCCCGGTCAGCTTGTAACCGGCCACGCAGGACGGGGAGTACATGAAGCCCAGATCATGGGTCTCCACATCGCTCTTTGTCTCGATCCGCCGGAGGAAGCTCTCCATCTGGATGTCCCCGGCGCGCCTTAAGTCCTCATCGCCTGTGTACTCGTAAGCCAGCCAGATCTCCCCGGTCCAGAACCCCGGCGTCCAGTCCACATTCTCCGTGGGCGCGTAGAAACCGTCCTCGCTGTAGGCCTTCTGGAACTGCTCTGTAAACCGCGGCAGGTTCCGGATCACCTGCCCGGCGGCGAACTCCAGCGCCGCCTCCACCTCCTCGCCCGTGATCTCCGGCTTTCTTTCCAAATTTTGTAATTTTATCCAGCTCATCGTCACAATCTCCTTTTCTTTTCGTCATTCACTTAAAACCGCACATATGCCGAGAGGGGGCGCCGGCAACTGCGCTCATCCTTTGACGCCGGTGGCCGCCACGCCCTCGACAAAGTACTTCTGGAGGGACAAAAATACAATCAGAACCGGGATCAGGCTCAGCACGGAGGCCGCCATGATCAGGCCGTACTCGGAGCCGAACTGGCTGATGAACATGCGCAGTCCCAGCTGCAGGGTTTTCTTGGACTCGGTGGTCAGGTAGATTAACGGCCCAAGGAAGTCGTTCCAGGTGTTCACGAAGGTGAAGATCAGCAGCGTGGACAGCGCCGGCTTGGACAGCGGGAGCATGATCCGGTACCAGATCTGATACTCGCTCATCCCGTCGATCCGGGCCGCCTCGCACAGCTCCGTGGGGATTCCCTCATAGAACTGCTTCATCATGAACACGCCGAAGGCGGAGAAGGCCTGGAGGAAGATGATGGCCAAGTGGGTGTCCGCCAGGCCCATGCCGCGCATCATCATGAACTGGGGCACCATGTAAACCTGCCACGGCACGGCGATGGTGGCGATGTAGGCCAGAAACAGCGTGTTCTTGCCCTTAAACTGAAGCTTTGAGAACGCGTAGGCCGCGAAGCTGCTGGTGAGCAGCTGCAAAAAGGTGACGATCAGGGTCAGCTTCACGGTGTTTATCACAAACTTTAGCAGCGGAATCTTGTGCCAGATATCGATGTAATTCTGCCATCTGGGATTTGTGGGGATCCACTGGATGGGGAAGATGAACACGTCCTTGTCCAGCTTGAAGGAGGCCGACAGCATCCAGGCGAAGGGCACCAGCATGAGGAGCGCCAGCGCGATTAACACCACATAGAGGACAACTCGAAGCGTTCTTGTCTTTGTATTCTTGATTTTCATATTCTGTTCCCCTCCTTAATTTGCGTATTTTTTCTCGCCCCGAAACTGCACCAGGGTGATCGCCAGAACGATTAGGAACAGGACCATGGACACGGCGCTGGCGTAGCCCAAATTCCAGTTTCTAAACGCCTCCTCGTAAATGTGGTAGACCAGCACGATGGCGGACTCGTTGAGCACGCCCGTATTTCCGCCTGCCAGCATGTACACGATGTCGTAAACCTTGAAGCAGTTGATGGTCAGGATGATGGTCACGAAGAAGGTGGTGGGCTGAAGCTGCGGCCAGGTGATGTAGCGGAAGCGCTGCCAGGTGTTGGCACCGTCCAGGCTGGAGGCCTCGTACAGCTCGGCGTTTATGCCCTGCAGGCCCGCCAGGTAGATCACCATATAGTAGCCCATGTTCTTCCACACGGAGAACAGCACCACCGTGAACATCACCCAGTCCTTATCCGCAGACCACTTGGGAAGGCTCTTGGCCGCCACGCCCAGGTTGTAGAGAATCATGTTGATGGGGCCGCTCTTGGCCGGGGAGAACAGCATGTTCCAGACCGCCGCCACGGCCACCAGGGAGGCCACGTAGGGGAAGAAGCTGACCGTCCGGAAGAAATTGCGGCCCTTCACCTTCTGGTTCAAGATCACCGCCAGCCCCAGAGCCGCCGCCAGCGTCAGGGGCACGGTGGCCAGACAGTACACGATGGTGTTTCTGAGGGAGGCCATAAACCGCTGGTTTCCGATCATCTTCGCGAAGTTTTCCAGCCCCGCGAAGGAGATGGGGTTGTTTCCGTCCCAGTTTAAAAAGGCTAACACAAACGCGAAGATCACGGGCCCCAGGGTGAAGATGGCGAACCCGATGAAGTTCGGGGCGATGAAGGTATACGCCACAAAATCCCGCTTCGTCTGGCGGCTGAACCGCTCTCCGGTCTTGGTCTGCCGAATCTTGTCATGCACCTTCTCTATTTTTCGTTCCAACTGCTTCTGCTTTTTCGGATCCGTGCAGGCAGCCCGCTCATCCTCCAGGCCGCTTAGCTGGGTGCTCAGCACCGTCAGCTTCTGTTTCACCTGAACCGGGTCCGCGCTTCTCTGGTTCGCCATAAGCTTATCCTCCTTTTTTTCACTGCTCATTTTCTTAAATGAGGCAGGCGACTGTTACCCCGCCTGCCCCTGATGTAGCGTTTGTTATTATTTTCCAAGAATTGCGCTTACCTTCTCGTTCATGTCCGCGATGCCCTCGTCGATGGTGGCGTTTCCGGTCATGATGTTGTCGTGCGCCTCGTTTAACACGGTCTCAATCTCAGAGCTGTGCGGATTTACCGGCATCTCCAGGTACAGATTCGCGGTCTGCAGAGCCTCTTTGCTGCCCTCGTCCGCCGGAAAGCCCTCGGTGGCGCTCACCATGTTGGCGATATCGTCGGTCATGATCGCCGGGATGGTGCCAGTGGAAGCCAGAATCTCTGCGCCCTCGTCGCCGCACACAAACTTCACGAACTCCCAGGCCAGATCCTTGTGGGGAGCGTTGGCCGGAATCGCCAGTGCAGTGATGGTCGCCAGGGTGGAGCCGGGCTCCACGCCCTCAGCGTGCGGATATTTCACCATGCCCCAGTTGGCGCAGTCGGTGTACTCGCCGGTTTTAACCTTGTCAATCAGGGTGGAGATGAACCAGGTACCCATGTTCATCATACCGATTTTGCCCTGGGAGAACGCGCCGGAGTAGTGCAGGTTGGAAGTCTTTAAGGTGGCGTAGTCCTGGCATACGCCGTCCTCCTGCTCGCTCAGGATCAGCTCATAGTAGGGCTTCAGGAATTCGTACTGTCCGTCGATGATGCTGTGCTTGCCGTCCAGGATACCGAACAGCTGAACCGCGCTTCTCCAGGTGTGGTAGTGCGCGCCGTAAACCTCGGAGCCGGGCTCGGTGTTGGTGAGCTTTCTGGCCAGCTCGTCGTACTGCTCAAAGGTCATATCGTTGGTGGGGTAAGCCACGCCCGCGTTGTCGAACACATCCTTATTATAATAGAGAACCCAGAAGTCACTGCGGAAGGGCAGCTCGTACAGCTTATTGTCCACCTTAATCTGATCGGTCAGGCCCTTGTAGGCGCCCAGGTCAACGGAGTCCTTCGCGATGTAGTCGTCCAGCGGAAGAAGCACGCCCTTGTTCACCAGGGTGGTGTAGCCGGGGACATCCTTCACCGTGACCACGTCAAAGTCGGAGCCGCTGCCGGTCAGCTGGGTTCCGAGAACCGTCTGATAATCGCTGCTTCCAAGGTCCACAAGCTCGATCTTCACGTTCGGGTTCTTGGCCTCAAAGGCCTCCACCAGGGGTGCGTAGTAGACGGTCAGATCCTTGTCCCAGATGGACCACCTCATGGTCACCTGCTCTCCGGAAGCCGCCGCGGTGTCCGCCGCCGCGCTGCTGTCCGCCGCTGTGGTCGGAGCCGCCGTAGTGTCCGCAGCCTTCGTGTCAGTTCCCGTCGGGGCAGAAGAACCGCCGCCGCACGCTGCAAGGCTTCCCACCATGGCTGCCGCAAGAGCCACACTCAACAAACGTTTTTTCATCATTCCATTATCCTCCTCTTACTTATATAGTCCTTTTTTGTGTTGCTGTTTGTTATGGCTATAGTATAACGTACCCCTCCCATAACTTGAATGGAAAAATCCCCAAAAAAACTTCACTATTTATGCCTGCATTTTTCTCCCCCCAGCTTCCGTCCCC
>USJW01000162.1 GCA_900555045.1 uncultured Clostridium sp.
GCGAAAAGTCGGGATGGCGCAGGTGCGTTCAACGCCCTGCGCCAGCGGAGGCGGAGGGGCAGCCATCAGGGCTGCGCCGTAGCTCGGAGCAGTGCCCGTCTTTTCCCGACCCTTACACCCTAGACTCTCCCACCGCGGAGACCCGGAACCTCCTTCCCCCGCTCCCCCGGCTCTCACGAACGGATGCATCCCCCTTTTTTTACTTCTTCACATACGTCAACTGATACTTCGGCGAATTCAAAGTCAACTCCGTATAATCCATCACCTGCCCATTGACCAGATAAGTAGTGTTGGCCACCCGCAAAATGGGCGTATCCAACGTAATACCGAACAAATCAGCGATGCGCCTGGTAGGGTGCAGCGGCGTCACCGTGTGGTTGCTGTAGGCGATCTTCAACCCCTTCACATTCTCGAAATACTGGTACTTCGACTGCTTTAACACCTGGATGGAGATGTCCGGGTACAGGCGGCTGGACATGTAGGTGGTCTCGAACTGGAAAATCTCGTCGTTGGCGTACCGGATGCGCTCGATGAAGTAGATGGGCTCCCCGGCCTCGATCCCCAGGATCGACGCGATGTTGGCGGGCGCGCTCTGGAGCGTGAAGGTGGGCACGTCGGTGTGGACCGAGATCTTTTGGTCGGCCATCACCTCCGAGAAGCCCTGGATGGAGCTGGGGTTTAGGGTGACCGCCGGATGGCAGACAAAGGTGCCCACCCCGGCCACGCGGGTCAAAAGCCCCTTTGCCACCAGATTGTCGGTGGCTTTTCGCACTGTGACCCTGGAGACGTGGTAGGTGTTGGACAGCTCCATCTCCGTGGGAATCAAGTCGTCCTTCTTATAGTATCCGAGATTTATTTTCTGAAGCAAATCGTTCTCAATCTGCTTGTACTGGGCAATCCGTTTTTCTGCCATGCGTGAACCTCCTGTGTGCGCAATATGCCTTAAAATGCTCACTCTTTTAGTATTGTAATACATTTAAAATAAATTGACAATACATTTCATAGGTATATACAAATAGTGTGTCTGATTTGCTTACATTTGTGGCGATAAATGATAATACATTTATTTCTCTAAATGTATTGACATTGGATAAGGTGTGGTTTATATTAGAGATATGTGCTTAGAATGTGTCAAAAGTGCACAATTACTCAGACGGACAAGGAGGTGCAGTGGTTGAAGAATGTATTATACATTCATACCCATGATTCAGGTCGGGTTTTGAGCCCCTACGGCTATAAGGTCCCGACGCCGGAGATGGAACGGTTCGCTAAGTCGGCGGCAGTGTTTCGCAGCGCGTACTGCACGGGGCCGACCTGTTCACCCAGCCGGGCGGCCATGCTGACCGGCACATACCCTCACCAGACGGGCATGCTGGGGCTGGCCCAGCGGGGCTTTTCCATGGATTACAGCCGCCATCTGGTACAGTTTTTAAACCGGAACGGCTACCACACGGCGCTCTGCGGAATCCAGCACGAGGCCGGATGGTATCTGGACCTGGAGCAGGGGGCTGCGCAGATCGGCTACCAGGAGGAGCTGACCCGGGACAACGCCGGCTACCGGCAGGAGGACCTGGTGGACTGGGACAAGGAGAATGCCATGGAGGCGTGCCGGTTCCTCAGAAACCGGAAGGGCGACCAGCCGTTTTTCCTCTCCTACGGGATGTACGCCACCCACCGGCGCTTCCCGGACAAGATCGACGACGACATCGGAGCGGACTATGCGCTTCCCCCGCACCCCATCCCGGACAGCCCTGAGACGCGGGCAGACTTCGCGGGCTATCTGATGAGCGTGAAGAGCGCAGACACCTGTTTCGGGCAGGTCATCCGCTGCCTGAAGGAGGAGGGGCTGTGGGACGACACGGTGATTTTGTTCACCACGGACCACGGGCTGGCTTACCCCTTCGCAAAGTGCACGCTCTTTGACAGCGGAATCGGGGTCAACTTGATGATCCGCATGCCGGGGGCTGCGGCCAACGGCACCGTGATCGACGCCCTGGCCTCCCACGTGGACGTGTTCCCCACGCTGTGCGATCTTCTGGGACTTGAGAAGCCGGATTATCTGGAGGGCGTTTCCCTCGCGCCGTTGCTTGGTCGGGAGCGGGAGAGCGTGCGGGAGGACATCTTTGCGGAGATCAATTTCCACACCTCCTACGAGCCGGTGCGCTGCGTGCGGACGGAGCGCTATAAATACATCCGCTATTTTGACCCCTCCTATTTAAAGATCAACCGGTCCAACATCGACGAGTCCGCCTCCAAGAATTACCTGTCGGAGCGGGATTTGGACGGGCAGGTGAAATGGGAGGAGGCGCTCTACGACCTGGCCTACGACTCGGGCGAGCGCAACAATCTGGCCGGGAGGCCGGAGTACGGCGAAGCTTTGCAGGATATGAGGCGAAGACTTGAGCAGTACCAGGTGACGACGAAGGATCCCCTTCTCTCGGGGCCCATCGCCGTAAAACCGGAGTGGAAAGTCAACCGGAAGGAATGTGACAAGGCCAGTTCCAAAAATCCGGATGATTATATCAGTGCAGGAATGACAAGGGGGTGAAACGAGAATGGTAGGTATGATTGTGACAGGGCACGGCAGCTTTGCCACGGGGGTTACCAGCGGGCTCAGGCTTTTGGCCGGGGAGCCGGAGAACTATGAGGCAGTGGATTTTCTGCCCGAGGACTCGGTGGATTCCCTGACGGAGAAGCTTAAGGCGGCTGCAGAGCGGCTTTCGGGCTGCAGCGGGATCCTTATCTTTGCGGATCTCACGGGCGGCTCCCCGTTCAACGTCTCCATCCGCATGAAGCTGGAGGGAAACGGTGCGCTGGAGGTGATCGGAGGGGCGAATCTTCCCTCGGTGCTGCAGGGCTACATGGCCAGGATGGCGGAGGATGACGTGTCCGTCCTTGCGATGGACGTGCTGGCCGCGGGGAAGGAAGCCATGGTGCGGTTTGAGGCATCCGGCAATGACGACGATGACTATGAAGAGTAGGGATAGGAGGAAGACGGTATGACATTATTACAAGCTTTGCTGATCGGGCTGTTCGCTTATCTGGGAAGTAAGCGGACGCCCTGGTTCTTTGGTGTGACAGGTGGATGGAATATGATCGGACGGCCCCTGGTGGCAGGTCTGATTGTGGGTATCATCCTGGGCGACGTGCGAAACGGCGTCATCGCGGGCGCGATGGTGCAGGCGCTTTTCATCGGCCAGATTACGCCCGGCGGCGCGATGCCCGCGGACGTGAACTGGGCGGCCTACATCGGCATCCCGCTGGCCTTGGCGGCAGGCGGCACAGGCGAGCAGGCGGTTGCCCTGTCCGTCCCGCTAAGTATGCTGGGTCTCGGCCTGTTCAACTTTATCATGACAATCAATGCCTACTTCCCCCATATGGGCGACAAGGCCGCCGACATGGGAGACGGCGCCGGAATCCACCGCGCCACTTATCTGGCGGCTGTGCCCAGCTTCGTGCTGAGAGCGGGCTCCGCCATGTTAATCTGCTATCTGGGAACCCCGTTGGCTGAGATGCTGATCAACAACATGCCGGCGCTTCTGCTGCACTTCTTTGAGGTGGCAGGCAAGCTGCTCCCGGCGCTGGGCTTTGCAATGCTGCTAAAGCAGTCCCTGTCCAAGCAGTGGATGCTGGTTCTGTTCCTGCTCGGCTGGATCCTCATCGGTTCCACCAGCATGTCCGTGACGGCGCTGGCGATCTTTGCAACCGCAGTGGCATTTATTTTCGTGATGGCACAGGGAGAGGCGAAGGCTGTTGCTCCCCAGGCGGCTCAGAACGTAGAGGAGGAGGACGACTGTTATGAAGAGTAAGAATGAGAACGCAATTTTAACCCGCAAGGATATCGACAAGGCGGCGTGGTCCTATATTTTCTTTTCGCAGGCAACCCAGAACTTTGAGCGTATGATGGGACTGGCCTTCTGCCACGTGCTGGAGCCGATTTTAAAGAAGCTTTACAAGAATGACCCGGAGGAGTACCGCAGATCCTTACAGCGCCACATGCAGTTCTACAACACCGAGCCGCAGCTTGGCTCCCTGATCCCCGGCATCACCATCGCCATGGAGGAGGCCAGAGCCAAGGGCGAGGACGTAAACGAGGAGCTGATCGTCAACACCAAGAACGCGCTGATGGGACCCTTCGCCGGAATCGGCGACTCCATGTTGATCGGTACATACAGCCCCATCCTTCTGAGTATCGCCATGAGCATGTGTATCAACGACGGAAACCCCGTGGGCCCGCTGTTCTTCTGCGCAGTGTGGCTCGTCACCATCGTGGGCCTGCAGTGGTACCTGTTCCACAAGGGCTACGACATGGGAATCGGCGCGGCTAACCTGTTCTTCACCAACAAGGCGCTGGCGGACAAAATCACCACCGGCCTGACCATGATGGGACTTATCGTCATCGGCGGCGTGGCTGCCACCACCGTGAAGGCAAACGTGATCTTCAAGTTCGTCAGCGGCGAGATGACCCTTTCCCTGCAGGAACAGATCTTTGACAAGATCATGCCCGGCGTGCTGCCGCTCCTTGTGACGCTGGCGGTTTGGTATCTCATGGACAAGAAGAAATGGTCCGCCACCAAGATCGTTCTCGGAATCGTGGTGTTTGCGGCAGTGATGGTAGTTCTTGGAATCATGTAATGTGAAAGGCCGGATTGCGGAGACAAAATCCGGCCTTATAAGGATTTAAATATGGGAAGACGAGATATTTGCCTGGTCATGTCGGACCAGCACGGCATGCGCTACACTGGATTTTCGGACCCGCGGGTGGACACGCCTAAGCTTCTTCGGATCGCCGGGGAGGGGCAGCTCTACGACAGGTGTTACTGCAACGCGCCCCTGTGCGTTCCCTCCCGGATGTCCTTCCTCACGGGGCAGCTGCCGTCAGATCTGGGGATTTTTAACAATGATTCCTCGCTGCCGGTGGACATGCCGACCATCGCCCACGAGATGGGGCGTCTGGGGTACCGGACCGTCCTGATCGGGCGGATGCACTTTAAGGGGGACGACCAGAGGCACGGGTTCGACGAGCGGCTCTGTGGGGACATCACCTCCCAGTACTGGGGGACCGGCGGGAAGAACCGCACAGAGTTCGGGGCCTACATGGGGACCACGAACCGGAAAAACTGTCTGAAGGCCGTGGGGGCGGGCTGCTCGCCGGTGATGCTCTACGACCGGCAGGTGTATGAAGCCGCCATGGAATTTCTGGACGCATGGCAGAGAAGCGGACCTAAGCAGCCGCTGTTTCTGGTGGTGGGATTTTACAGCCCCCATTTCCCGTTCGCCTGCGAGGAAGCGCTGTACCGGAAATACCAGGAGCGCTTTACACCAGAGGAGTGTGAGGCATGGGCCGGGATTCCGGCGCTGCCCGTCTACGACGGCTACCTGCAGGAGTGCGCCGGGGAGCGGATCAGAAACTGCACGGCTGCCTACTGCGGGCTGGTGGAGCGGCTGGATTCCTACGTGGGATCTGTCTACGACCGGTTCCGGGAGGCGTTCGCGGACCGGGAGCACCTGTTTGTCTACACCTCGGACCACGGGGAGCAGTTGGGCAGGCGCAAAATTTTTGGAAAGCAGGCCATGTACGAGGACGCCTTAAGGGTGCCGCTCTTGGCCGCGGGGACCGATATCCCGCGCGGCGTGTTTCACGGGACGGTGAGCCTGCTTGACGTGTCGCGCACGGTGCTTGCGGCCTCCGGGGCGGACGAGGCTTTCGAGTGGCACAGGGGCCGCGCCATCGATTTTTGGAACCCCACCGATGAGAACCGGTGGGTGAGAGCCCAGCAGATGCTGGAGTGCGGGGATGAGCGCATCCTGGCCCAGGCCGCGGTCTGCGGCCGGTACAAGGAGCTGCGGGCAGGCGGCGAGCGGTATGTGTACGATCTGGAGGCGGACCCGGACGAGCGGGAGAACCTGGCGGATCGGCATGCGGCCGATGTTTTGGACCCGGCAGAGCGGGAGAGCTGCTTTGTGGGGGAGAAGGAGATCAGAAGGCTGATCGAAAATGAACAGGCGCTCTGCGCCAGGCAGAAACGCCTGACCCAGTGGGGGCGCGCAAAGAAGCCCGAGGAGTGGGCCAGGGCGCAGATCCGGCCGGAGGCGGTCAGGGGGCCTGTGGAAACTAGAGGAGATATTGTCGATGAAGTATAGAAAACTTTGGACGGACATGCACAGCAACCTCCATCACGAGCAGATGGAGGCGCTGCCGCAGTGGTATGAGCAGATTAAGAAGGAGATGGACTTCTGGCCCATCGCCTACTATCCGTTTTACATGCGCCCAACGGAGTATGGGCTGGCGGTGGAGGACCGCTACGACGACCAGGTGGTCGCCGGGGACTGGGAGACGCTGCGCGCGTTCACCCAGAAGGCCAACGAGGAGGGCTTCCCCATGTTCATGGGGTACGAGTGGCAGGGCGCCGGTCTGGACGGGGACCACAACGTGTTCTTCCGGGACAATGACGGGCAGCAGAGGCACCCGATGCGCTATAAGGAGCTGGCGGAGAGCTTCAAGGGGAGCGACGTGATCGGCATCCCCCACCACATGGCTTATCAGCCGGGGTCCCGAGGAAAGAACTGGGACACCCATGACGAGCAGTTCTCCCCCTTCGCGGAGATCTACTCCAGCCATGGCTCCAGCGAGAACGACGACGGCCCGCTGTCCATGAACCGGCACGTCCACATGGGCCCCAGAACCGGTGAGACCACCTACGAGAAGGGGTTAAACCGGGGCTACAAGGTGGGCATCATCGCGGCCGGCGACAACCACAGCGTTCCCGGCGTGTTTGAGCACGGCAGCATGTGCGCCCTGGCGGCGGACAACACCAAGGAGGCCATCTGGGACGCGTTCGTGAACCGGCGGGTCTACGGGGTGTCCCAGAGCCGCATCGAGGTGGACTTCACGGTGGACGGTGTGCCCATGGGCGGCGAGGTGGAGACCGGCGGCGAGGTGGAGCTGGAGCTTCACGTGAAGGGCACATCCGCTGTGGACCGGGTGGAGATTTTGCGGGATAACGTGCTCGAGGAGATGGTGGTGCACTCCGGCAAGTGGGAGCGCGAGAGGCCGCAGGGCACCGTGCGGTTCAAATTCCGGCTGGAGCTGGGATGGGGCCCGGACACCCGGGTTTACCGCGACCAGTGGCTGAAGGAGTGGACGGGGCGTCTGGAGGTGGACGGCCGGCTTCTCGGCATCGAAAAGTGCTGGAACAACTACGGCCAGGAGATCACCCATGTGGACGAAAACAGCTGTGATTTTGCCATGACCACCTACCAGTCCACGGCCACCGGCAAGTGGATGGGCCCCAGCAACGTGACCACGGAAGGGTTTATCTTCGAGGTGGAGGCGGACGCGGACAGCATCATGCGCCTGACCATCGACGGCACCGAGTATCCGCTCTCCGTCCGGGAGCTGTTCGAGAGCTCCAAGGTGGTGGCGCTCTGGGATGAGGTGAGACGGCTGACGAGGGAGACATGGGGCGACATCACCCACTACCGGGATGATCCCTGGTGGCACAACGCCTACAAGTTCCGGGTGGGGAAGGCTTACCCGGAGAGCTCCTACGAGGTTTCATATAAAAAGAAGATTCAGATGGAACAGGACGGGAATTTGCGCCTGCGCATCTGGCAGAAGAACGGGGACGCAGCATGGACCTCGCCGGTGTTTGTTTCGGTGAGAGGGCAAGAAGGGAAGGAGAAGCAGCAATGATGGAGATTGTGAATGTACGGATTGACGATCGTCTGATCCACGGACAGGTGGCGGCGGTCTGGAGCCTGGTGACAAAGGCCACCAGAATCATGGTGGTGGACGACCAGGTGGTGAAGGATGTGGTGAACAAGGAGGCCTTAAAAGATTTAAATGCTATTACCGGTGAGAGTGATTCAAACATAGAAGGTCTTTCGAATCTGTTAAAAGCA
>USJW01000163.1 GCA_900555045.1 uncultured Clostridium sp.
TCAGACGTGTGCTCTTCCGATCTGGAGTGTCCTCCCTCTCTGAAAATCGGCGGTCAATTTGACCGCCGATAAAAAATGAAAAAATTTACACACTTTACTCGACAAACTCTGAAAGCCGGTATTTTTACCTATCTTGCCCCACGCTCCATCTTCACCCTCTCCAACACCCTCCCCACATACTCCAAACTCCTAACCGCACTCGTTCGGTAATCCGGCAAGTTGTTGGTCTCCAGCGCCAGTGCGCCCTGATATCCGATATCATCAAGCGCCTTTATCGTCTCATAAAAGTCATAGTGCCCGTGGCCCGGGTAATACCGGTCGTTGTCCGCGATGTGCACGTGGCCGACAAATCCTTTGGCGGACCGGATGGCGGCGCCGATGTCCGCCTCCTCGATGTTCATGTGCACGGTATCCAGATGGAGTTTGATGCTTTGGAAGTTCTCCTCCTTTAAGAAGGCGCAGCCCTCGGCGATGGTGGTCAGGTAATCGCTCTCAAAGCGGTTCATGATCTCAAAGCCCAGCGGCACGCCGTATTGGACGGCCAGGGCGTCAAGCTTATGTAAACTATCCTTCAGGTTTTCCTTGAACTGCTCCGGGCTGTCCGCGTCGGAGAATCTTCCGGCCACCAGCCCGATGATCACCAGGGCCTTCAGGGGGCGTGCGGTCAGCATGTGCTGGCGCAGATGCTCCACCGCGGCCTCGCGGATGGCCGGGTCGCGGTCGCCCAGATTGTAGTGTCTGGACTCGTACACGGACCCCGTCCCGATGGAGGTGAGCGCCACATGGTGTTCCGCCAGAAGCGCCCACAGCTCCTCCCTGTCAATCTCACGGGAGTCTGCGATGTGCAGCTCCACCGCGCGGTATCCGTCCCGGGCAAGCGCCGGTATAATCTGGCTGTACGGGCCGTGGTAGACCAGGAATTCCCCGTCCGGATTCTTTGTACCTGTGGTTGCTACGATCATATTATCCCCTTTCTTCAAGTGGCCTGGCTGTGCCACTGAGTGACCTTTATTCTGCATTTTTTAAACTGTATCGGGTAGAAATAGCACATGATGATGAGCGAGGTGATCCATGACAGGAGGCAGGAGTAGTACAGTGCGCTCGCGCCCATGAATCTTGTCATGCACTGGGCCGTGAACACCCGCATGACGAGCTGCACCACGCCGCCGATCATGGGGATCACCGCGTTGTCCAGCGCCTGCATGGCCTGCCGCAGCACGTACATGGGGTACATGATGAACAGCCCCACGCTCATGACCAACAGGTACTCGTACGCGTAGGTTAACGCCTCCGCCGGGGACACGAACACGCTCAGGATATTTCTGCCGAACAGGAACATTCCGGCGCAGAGGACGGCGGCGATGGCGAGGGAGACGGCCACGCCCAGGCGGACGCCCTTTTGGATCCGTTCGAACTGCCCGGCGCCCTTGTTCTGGCTGACGAAGATGGACACGGACTGGGCGAGGGCGATGGCGGAGGTCTCAAGCAGGCCGAAGAAGCGCCCGGTGGCGCTGAGCCCGCCCGCGAACACGGTCCCGTAGCCGTTGATCTTGTTCTGCACCACAAAGCCGCCGAAGGAGATCACAAAGCTTTGGATGAGCATCGGGACAGCCAGGTAGCCGGTCTCCTTTAAAATGGAGGGATCCACCCGCCAGTCCCCCCGCGCCACCCGCAGCTGCGGAATCGTTAGCACCTTGACGAGGCAGACCAGGGCGGAAAAGCACTGGGCCGCCACCGTGGCGTAGGCCACGCCCGACACGCCCATGCCCAGCTCCTTCACAAACCAGACGTCCAGGCCGATGTTTACCACGGCTGCCGTCAGGATCGAAAGAAGGGGCGTGCGGCTGTCGCCGACGGCCCGCAGAACCGCGGCCTCCAGGTTGTAGACCATGAGGCTGATCACGCCGAACAGGACGATCCGCAGGTAAATTTCCGCCTCCTCCATGATCTCCGGGGGCGTGTTGAGCAGCCGGAGCATGAGCCCGGTGGTGGGGAGAGCTGCGAGAAGCATGGCGGCGCAGAGGACGGCGCCCACGATGTGACCGGTGGCGATGGTGAGGCGCACCTCGCCGTAGCGGGAGGCACCGAAGTATTTGGCGATCACCATGCTCACGGCCTGGGAGTAGCTGGTGATCACCGACACGATAAACCAGATGACCCAGGAGGAGGTGCCGAGGACCGCCAGGCTGTCGATCCCGGAGTACATCCCCAGGACCACCGTGTCCACCGTGCCGTAGACCTGCTGTAGTGTGTTTGCGATGATTAGCGGCAGAGAGAATATCAGGATCTGCTTTCCGATACGCCCTCTTGTCATGTCTGCCGTAGAATTGTTCATTTGCGTCTATCTCCGCTTTCATTTTTTTAGCGCCGCCCGCGCCAGGGCACGGACAGCGCTATGGGTGAATGCAATGGCTTAATCCTCTCTCTTCAACTGCTTCTCGTTGGTGTAGTGCTCAAACCACACGTAGTACACTTCCTTGCCGGGCTCGGAGACTAGGTCGTGGTCCGCGCCCGCGGGGATGAAGCTCCAGTCGCCCGCTTTGTGGTTCACGGTCTCCATGCTGTTCTCCGCCTTGTAGCCGACGCTCATGGAGAAATCGGAGTTGCCCACGCAGTAGTTCCACTGGTGAACCGCCGGATGGCCTTTCTCGATGGTGCCCTCGCCGTTGGCTCTGGTGGTGCCGACCAGGATTCTTCCGCACCATTTGGGGCAGAGGATCATTCTGGCTTCCGTGTGCGGGCCCTTGCAGTCCTGAATGTACTGGGTGCACTCGCTGTGGAGGCGGAAGTAGGGGAGACGGATGTGCCAGGCGTCGAAGCCCTCCTTATCCCACTCGTTCATCTCGACCACATTGAACACGAATTCCATGTCCTCGGTGGCGCGGATCTCGTAGGCTTCTTTGTCCATGAAGGGAACGTAGAATGCCAGCTCCGTGATTTTATGTACGCCGTCGCAGTCCTCCAGCTCGCCCAGGCCCTGGCCGAAGAAGATCACCACGGTTTTGTCCGCGTACAGCTCCGGGGAGACCTTGCAGCCGGCCTTTAAGAAGCACTTGAAGCTGCGGATTCCGCCGTCGTAGACACCCGGCAGAAGCTCGGTTTTGGAGAAGCCGTTCGCGTCGAACTGCTTTTCAACCTCGTCGGCCTTCACCACATAGTAGTTTTTCTCATAACTCGTTTTCATTGTATGAATCCTCCTTATATATGAATGAAATTTAATGAATTGTCTCCCCGTCGATCAGCGTCTCATCGATGTTGTGGATATCCAGTTTTTCCCCGATCTGCCCCTCAACCGTCACGCGGTTTAGCTCCAGGCGCTTCACGTTGTTGATGTAGAGCCCCATGTTGGTGATGTCCTCCGAGATGTCGTCCATCATGGCGGGCTCCATGGGAACCGGATTTTCGGCGTAGTCAATTGACACATCCGTGAACTCCACGGAGTCGATTTTCTGCTCCGGCAGCCCGTAGATGAAGGCGGCGGCCACGTGGGTATTGTGGCAGCGGATGCCTCGGAAGGCCAGCTGATTCACCGCGGGGGTCCGGTCGTCCACCGGCAGCGGCTCCTTGCACTTCACGTAGTCCGAGTGGGCGTCCGGGTCGCAGCAGTTGTAGAAGGAATTGACCACAAAGGGCGTCTTCACGTTGTCCATCTCGATGTTCTCAAAGCAGATGTCCTCCACCACGGCGTCCCTGCCGCGCCCCCGGCGGGTTTTGATCCGCAGCCCCCGGTCGGTATTTGAAAATTCGCAGTCCGTGGCGTGGACGTGCTTCACGCCGCCCGCCATCTCGCTGCCGATGCTGACGGCCCCGTGGCCGTTCTCCATCAGGCAGTGGCGGATCTCGATGTTCTGGCAGGGCACCTTGTACTTGTTGCCCATGTAGAACTTCCCGGACTTTAAGGCGATGCAGTCGTCCCCCAGGGAGTAGTGGATTCCGATGATGTCGAGGCCGTCCACGGACTCCGGATCCATCCCGTCGGTGTTGGGGGAGTTCCAGGGGTTCAGGATGGTCAGGCCGATAAACCGGATTCCCTTGGAAAAATATGGGTGAAGATTCCAGGAGGGGCTGTTCTGGATGGTCAGTCCCTCGACTGTCACGTTTTTACAGTTATTTAGGAAGATCATCCGGGGCCGGTACGCGATGATCTTGGCCCGGTCGTCCTCCCACCAGTTGTCAAAGTCCGCCCGGCCGTCCAGGGTGCCGCCGCCGGTGATCACCACGTTCTCTGCGCCTATGCCGGTGAACATGCTGGCGAAGATGTCTAAGGGGTTCCCCTCCCAGCTCCCTAAGTTGTAGTCGGACTGCTCGTCGTAGCTCTGGGTCATGCCCGGGAGAACCGCGATGTCCGCTCGCTCCAAGGTGCCGATCACGGTGGCCTCACGGTCGATGTCGATCACGATATTGCTCTTTAAGAAGATGCTGGTGACCCGGTAGGTGCCCTTGGGCAGGTACACACGGCCTTTGGGTGGGCAGGCCATCACGGCCGCCTGGATGGCCGCGGTGTCGTCGTGGATCCCGTCGCCCACCGCGTTGAACCGCCGGACGTTCAACGTCACAAATTCATAGTCGGTCCGAAACAGGATCGCCTCGGAGGTCTCGCCCCCGCACACCAACTCCAGCCGGTACTCCGTGTCCGGAGTCAGCCCGTAGAGCCCCTGGACCACCTTCTCGGAGGTGCCCCAGGATTTGCCGTTCAAGTAGATCTCGTACGGGCCCTTTGCATGGTATTTTCCATAATTCTCTAATTCCAGAGTGGCATTTCTCGAAGTAATAAAGATAATTTTTCCTGTCAGCTTCATCAGCCTTTCACACCTCCTGCGGCGATGCCGTCGATAAATTGATCCTGAGCCATAAAGAATACGATCAGAGTGGGGATGATGGAGATCACCGACAGCGCCAGGATCTTGTTCCACTCAAAGCCGGTCTCACTGTCCGCGATCAGCCGCAGTCCCAGGGACGCAGGGTACTTCGCCACAGAGTTGATGTAGATTAACGGGCCCTGGAAGTCGTTGGAGGACCACATGAACTGGAACAGCCCGCAGGACACGATGGCCGGCTTCACCACCGGGACGATGATGTAGGCCAGGCGCTGGAGCATGTTGCAGCCGTCGATTTCCGCCGCCTCCTCCAATTCCCTGGGCACAGTGCGCATGAACTGGATCAGCATGAACACGAAGTAGGGCTCGCTGGCGAACAGCGTGGGCACGATCAGGGGCTTGTAGGTGTCCACCCAACCCAACTGCGTGAACAGCAGGAACTGGGGGATATTTAGCACCACCTGGGGCAGGAACAGCGTGGACATTAAAATGGCGAACAGCAGGCCTTTGCCCATAAAGTTAAACCGGGAAAATCCGTAGGCCGTGATAGTCGTGGAGATGATGGTGAAGATCACCTTCGGGATCACGACCTTGTAGGTGTTGATCATAAACAGGCTGAACTTGTAGCCGGTGGCCGACCAGCCCGCCCGGTAGGCGTTTAGGCTGGGGCTTTTCGGGATAAAACTGATGGTGGCGAAGATCTCGTTGTTGTCGGCCTTTAAGGAGGCCCCGAACATCCACAGCATGGGGTAAATCATCACGATTCCCACCAGGACCAGGAAGAAATACCGGACGATGGTGGACAGGAGGTATTTTCTTTTTCGAGTTAATATACGTCTATTTCCTTCCATATGCCTTACCTCGAATCATCTGAGTAGTAAACCCAGTATTTTTGGCTCAAAAATGCGATCGCCGTGAAGATTGCAACGATGATGAACAGCATCCATGCCATCGCGCTTGCAAGTCCCATGTCGTACGATTTAAATGCACTCTGATAGATCAGCAGGGAAATCAGGGTGGTGGAATTTAACGGGCCGCCCTTGGTGATCAGGTAGGCGCTGTTGAACTCCTGGAACGCGGTGCAGATCTGGGTGACTGCGTTGTAGAAGATTACCGGCGTGATTAACGGGATGGTGACCTTGAAAAACTGGGTCCATTTTCCCGCGCCGTCGATCTGCGCTGCCTCGTATAAGTCCTGGGGAACCCCTTTGAGGGCGGCCAGGAAGATGACCATCGCGGAGCCGAACTGCCACACATGCAAGAGGCAGATGACCCAGATGGAGTATTTGGCGCTGCCCAGCCAGTTTACCGCCTCCATGCCGAAGCCCATGAGAATCCGGTTGATCAGTCCCTCGGACTGGAACACGAATTTCCACACCACCGCGATTGCGACGGAGCTTCCGAGGATGGACGGGATGTAGTAGATGGTCCGAAACAGCTTTACGCCCTTGATCTTAAAGTTCAGGATGTAGGCGATAAACAGGGAGAATACCAGCTTTAGCGGCACGGTGATCAGGGCATACTTGAAGGTCACCTTGAACGCGGTGATATACCGCTTTGTTTCCAGTATTTTCCTGTAGTTGTCAAGCCCGATGAAGGGCGCCGAGCCCTTGAACAGATTGTAGTCCAGCAGGCTGTAGTACAGGGACGATAAAAACGGATAACACTTGAATATAAGAAATCCAATCAGCCACGGAAGAACAAACAGGAGGCCGCGGTTGTTCTTATAAAATTTCCTCAGGGCTTTCTTCCTGCTGGCCACAGGTGCGCCACTTGTCATACTCGTCACTCCTTTATTGTAATTTCAGGGTCCCCGTGGGTGAGCAGATACTCCCCGTAGGTCATCATCAGCACACCCTGGGCCTTGGGGTCATCCTCCACCACCTTCTCGGACAGGTAATACTCCACGCTGCCGTTGCGCTCATGCCGCGGCCCAAGCCCGGCAACCTCGCAGGTCCCGCCTAAATGGCAGTGCCCGTCGTGGAAAGTCAGCTGGCGGTCCAGAACGGCGCGGAAAATCTCTTCGCCGATGTGAAGATACTTGTCGGGGAGAAGGAGTTCAAGGCGGCAGGCCTTTAAGATGGAGTAGGCAACCATCAGCGAGCCGGAGGTCTCCAGGTAGTTTCCCTCCACCTCAGGCAGAGCGATCAGCTGGTAGAACAGACGGCTGTCCGCGTCCTGCCATCTGAGCACGCCCGCGATGGCCTCCCGGTACAGGTCGCCGAAGGTTCTCTTGCAGTCGTAGAGCTCCTCACTGGCCATCTCGTAGCAGTCCACCAGGGCCATCAAAAACCAGCCGATGGAGCGAAGCCAGAAGTTGGGCGACAGCCCGGTTTCCTTGTCCGCCCAGTCGCGCTCCCTGTACTCGTCGTAGGCGTGGTGGTACAGCCCGGTCTCCGGGTCGTAGAGGTATTTGCGGACCATCTTGAACTGGTTCACAATGTCGTAGTAATTTTTTCTCCCGTTGTAGCGGTTCTCGTACTCCAGGTAGAAGGGCTGGCCCATGTACAGGCCGTCCAGCCACACCTGGTACGGGTAGATCAGCTTGTGCCAGAAATTTCCGGTTTTGAGCCTGGGGTGGAAGCGCAGCTGGGTCATGATCCGCTCGGTGGCCTTGCGGTACTTCTCGTCCCCGGTCACGTCCTCCAGGAAATAGAACAGCTTTCCGGAGTTCACGAAGTCTAAGTTGTAGTCCGTCAGCACGTAGCTGCTTATATTTCCGTCGGAATCCACGTAGGGGTCCACGAACCGCACAATATAGTCCTTGTAGAAATCGTCCCCGGTGACCTCATACATTTTTTTACAGCCAAGGAGCAGGCAGCCGTCCTCATAGTTCCACTGGTAGACCTGCTTACCGCCCTCCGACTCCTTGTAAACGTCTAAACCCTTGTAGTGGTCGATATAGTCCTTAAATAGAAACCTAATGCCGAGAATACATACCAGGCAGAAGTCTGCCCGTTATCTTCATCTCCACAATAGCCATCAGGAC
>USJW01000164.1 GCA_900555045.1 uncultured Clostridium sp.
TGGCAAGGCGCATTGATAATCTGGATAACAAGCATGCCAATACGCAAGTGCCTAAAGCCGTGGGATATCAGCGTGTGCGCCGGAAAGAAACAGGATTTTTCCTAAAGAGAGCCCAAGTACTTCCATCGTTTTCCTCCCTATTTTATCAATCTATGCCGAATACATGAGATATCGTTTCACTCGCGCGCAGATTCGCATCACACTGCTTACAGTATGCCGCATTTTCCCCATCAATCGCCTGCAGTGCTCCTCCAAGATAGGTTGCATCCCACTCATGAACCTTTCCAGTGTTCATATACCAGACAATATTGAACGCCCCATCATAAACTCCGTCTGTAAAATTTCCCGTATATACCGACGAATGGCTGTATGTCTTTCCCTCCGCCTGCTCAAGTTTTTCTAAATCCTGATACGTGCGGACAACGCCGGCCCCATTCGGCTTATCATCCCTCCACTGGCCGTCAAAACAGCGGGCTTTGCCATTCCCCTCAAAGCACCAGATTCCCTCTCCCCAGCGCTTTCCCTGCTGCATCTGTCCATAATAAATATAACCGCCCGGGTAAATCACCAAATACTGCCCGTCCTTTTCCGACAAAACCAGCGGTTCCTTCAGCGTCGCAGCCCACTCATTAAAATCATCATCCAGTTTCCAGAGGCCTTCCTCCTGGACCTCCTCCGCTTGAAACGCGCTCAAGAGCTCCTCAATCCGGCCCGCATACTCCTCCCCTGTCCTCTGATTTTCCTGCTGCAAAATGATCTTTTCTATCTCTGAGATTCGGCTGTCCAGTTCATCCGTCCCGAGAGCCTGCTTCCCCTCCCTCAACGTCTGGGCCGCCAGCTCATAGTCGCCGTTCTCCTCATAAGCTTTAGAAAGCCCTTCATATGCCTTTGCATTTTTCGGTTCGATCTCAATGGCCTTGGAAAACGCTACGATTGCCTCGTCATAGTTCCCCTCTGAGAGGTATTTTTCACCCAACTCCAGCTGCTCCCTGGCGATGTCCTCCGGCGCCTTTTTGCAGGCAGCGAGCAACATCATAACTCCAAGGCAGATCACAGCGATCGCCCATCTGATTCTGCCACCACGGTTCTGTCTCAAAGCCAGCCTCCTTTTTGAAGATCATCCATCATATGTTCCAACATCTGCAACTCCACATCCTTTGCCGCTCCCTCTGCTTTGCCAAGCTCCAGCGCCTTCTCATAATACTGTCTCATCTGCCCGTAATTCCTGTCTTCATTTGCAAGCGTCTGCTGCTTGTCCGCTTCCAGGAAAGCCAGCCGTTTATAAGCCCTGTAGTCCTTCGGATACGCCTCCGCCATCTTTAAGAGCATCTCCTGCGCCTGATCCAAACGCTCGGTCTGCTGATAAATGATCGCTATATTCTCCATCATCTGCCGTGTCGAATAACCGCTCTGATACAGTTTTTCGAATCGCTCCAGCGCTTTCTGATAGTACTCCTGCGCAAACGGCTCCGCGCTTTTCGCTTTCCGGGCATAGGCATCCGCCAGCTGCTCCGATAGGTTCAGGGAAGTCTCGAGGCTTAGCGTGCGCTCCGCCTGTTCCAAAAGTTGAATCTCCTCGTCCAGGTACGGCTCCCCCATCTGTTGATAGATTTGCGCGCAGAGAAGGACTGCCCTCCGCTTTTGTTCCTGGCTCTCAGTGGTCCCGATACAGGCATTGAGACATTCAATTGCCGTGTCAAACTCCCCTTTGGAGGCGGCGATTTCACCCTGCACCATATAAATCGAATTCCGCACAAGCCCTAAATCCATCGCCTCCTGCAGGACATTCTCTGCCTCTTTTGTATTTCCCATCTTAGCCAGAACCACCGCATAGTCGCGGAAATACAGGCTGTTTTTGCGGTTCTTCCCGATTGCTTCCGACAAGAAGTTCGCAGCATTCATATAATCCTGCTGTTCATAGTAGGCATTTCCCATCAGATAGAAAATATCGCCCTGTATATCATCGTCCTTTTCCCCTCCGGAAACCTCGCGGAGCCGGTCAGTTGCAGCCTGCCCTGCCCGGATTGCCCCCTCATAGTCTCTCATGGAATAAAGCCGGTAAATTTCTTTTTCATAGGCCTCCGCCCGGTCCGGAAGCAGCGCAATTGCCGCCTGAATCTTTTCCTCAGCCTGATCAAACGCTTCCTGGCGGATCAACTCATCCGCCTGGGCCACCGCTTGGCGGTACTCCAAACGCGTCTCCCGCTTCATTGTTTGCCAGCCGCCTGCCACAGCCAAAAGACCGGCACAGTAAAGTGCCGCAATCATGTATTTCCTGTGTTTCCTTTTTCTGTAAAAGGTCTGGTACTCAGAGTCCAGCTCATAGACGTGCTCCAAGGCGTACAAAAGTTCTCCGCCGTTCTGGTAGCGGTCTTCCGGGTCCAGCGCCATCATCTTGGTGAGAATCAACCGGAACCCTTCGCCGAGCTCGATATCAAAATCGGTGATTGGCACAATGTCCTGGAACGCCACAGGCGGCTTTACCCCGGTCAGGAGATGATAGAGCGTCGCCCCCAGACTATAAATATCGGACCGCTCATCCACCCCTCTGCCCATCGTTTGCAGCTCCAGACGCTCCGTCCGCTTCCCCGATTCGCTGGATTCGCCCCATTCGCCCTGCACGGTCATGGCCTGGGTCTCATCGCCCATCGCCTCCGTCGCTTCCATGCCGGTCATGGGCAGCGTGGAGACGTCATCGGAAATTTCACTGTGCTTCTTAAGAAAATTCACATAATAATTGGAATCCCTGTACTGCTCCGGAGGCGAGTATCCGCCGCTGACACCGGTAGAAGTTCTCATTCCCTGGTCAAATGCCAGCGACACATTAAAGTCAATCAGGCATATATCCCGTTCCGGGGTCAGCATCACATTCGCAGGTTTTATATCACTGTGTATAATTGGGGGAGTCTGGCTGTGCAGGTAACACAGCGCATCCGCCAGCTGCAGCGACCACCGGAAAACCTCTTTCGCCGAAAACCGGCCCTCCTGTGCAATCGCCTTGTCGAACGACATCCCCTCGATGTAATCCATGACGGTAAAAATTTCCCCGTCCAGTTCTAAGAAATCGTACACCCGCGGAAGACGGCTGTGTTTAATGTTCTTTAAAATATCCGCCTCCGCCCGGCCGTCCAATATGCCCTTGACATTCTCCCGGACTTGTTTTACCACCACATATGTCTTCAGGCGCTCATGGTATGCTTTGTAGACAATCCCTCCGCCGCCGGAGCCGATTTGGCTCACCAGCGTATATGTATCATTTAATCTGACGCCTTCACTCAGCACGTTTCCTCTCCATCCCCTTAATTCTCCGATACAGCTCCTCATTCACCGGCACCTCAATCCCCAGCTTTTTCGCCTTCCGGATCACAGTGCCTGCAAACAGCTCCACCTCGGTGGGCCGCCCCGCCAGGCCATCCTGGCGCATCGAAGGCATGCCGTCCGGATTCAGAGTGTCCGCCAGGGCCACATACTCGTCCAGGTCCTCCTGGGTCACGTCCACGCCCTCGGCCTGCGCCACAGCCATCACCTCGGCCATGGCCGCCTTCATCATCTCGCGGGCCGGGCCGGGCTGCTGGACCGTGCGGTAGGTGCCCTCCTCCACCATTATGGTCTGGTTGATTCCCACGTTCATCATCCACTTGCAGTACATGACCTGCCGAATATCCGGGTCTATCTCATGGGGCAGGCCGTTGCGCCAGAACAGATCCACCACGCGCTTCAACGCCGCAAGCTTCTCCTCCCGCCGCGCATCCCCCTTCGGGATGCCCAGGCACAGTGTCCCCAAGTGGGAGTAGGTCAGGGCGTCCCCCAGCTTGACCGCGTCCATTCCCTTGGCCACGCAGTGGATCACCGCCCCTGCGCCCAGCTGCTCCTCGATGATCTCCTCGCTGGAGATGCCGTTGAGCACGGAGAGGATCACCGTATCCCTATTCACCCGGCCCTTCACCTGCCGGATGGCCTCCTCCAGGCCCGTGGCCTTCACGGCGAAGATCAGAAGCTGGGCCGGCTCCCCGGGCAGGGAGGCGTCCTCCATCCGGAAGGGGCAAACCTTGCCGTTGCAGGTGATCTGCTTCTCTTTAAACCGCCTCACCCGCCCTGCATCCCCCAGAAAGGTCACCTTGTCCCATCCCAGGCGCTCTCCAAAAAATTCACCGTACAAAATCTCCATCGCGCCCATTCCAACAATCGATACCCGCTTAATTTCTGTCATGTACTGCCTCCTTCTGCCCCGCTGTCTCTATCCGATCCGCCCTTCGTCCATAAACTTCGCCAACTCCTTCGCAAAGTACGTCAGAAGAATCCCGGCTCCCGCCCGGTAGATGCTGGTGGCCGTCTCGCAGATGATGCTCTCCTCGTCCACATACCCCAGGCTGGCCGCCGCCTTCACCATGGCGTACTCGCCGCTGACGCTATAGGCCGCCACCGGCACGCAGATCTGGTCCGCCGCCTCGCGGATCACGTCTAAGTAGGACAGCGCGGGCTTGATCATGATGATGTCCGCTCCCTCGTCCAGATCGGAGAATACCTCCTTGATGGCTTCCTTCCGGTTGTGGTAATCCATCTGGTAGCTCTTCCGGTCCCCGAAGGCGGGCGCGGATCCGGCCGCATCCCGGAAGGGCCCGTAGAAGGACGAGGCGTACTTCGCCGCGTAGGACATGATCGGCGCGGTGCAGTAGCCGTTTGCGTCCAACCGCTCCCGGATCGCCGCCACCCGGCCGTCCATCATATCCGAGGGCGCCACCATGTCCGCCCCGGCCTGCACCTGGCTGAGCGCGATCCGCGACAGATATTCCAGAGTCTTGTCATTGTCCACGTACTTCCCGTCCAGAATCCCGCAGTGCCCGTGGGAGGTGTACTCGCACATGCACACGTCGCCGATGTAGTACAGCTCGGGGACCTCCTTCTTCGCCAGGCGGAAGGCCCGCTGGATGATTCCGTCCTCGCTCCAGGCCCCGGTCCCGCACTCGTCCTTGTGGTCCGGAATTCCAAAAAGCATCACGCTTGGCACGCCCGCGTCCGCCACCTCATTTAAGGCCTCCGGCAGCCGGTCTAAGCTGTAGCGGTACTGGCCCGGCATGGTGGGGATCTCCTCCTTTATATTCTGCCCCTCGCGAACGAACATGGGGTAGATCAGGGAGGATTTGTCCATCCTGGTCTCCCGCACCATCTTTCGCAGCAGAGGGCTGGTTCTCAGTCTTCTCGGTCTGTTTGTCAGTTCCATTACTTTACCTCCCTGGCCGCATCCTCGATCACGCGGCACGTCTTCTCGATGTCCTCCTCCGTGTGGGCGGCGGAGAGGAACAGAATCTCAAACTGGGACGGCGCGGTGTAGATGCCGTGCTCCAGGAGATAGTGGAAATATCGCCCGTAAAGCCCGGTGTCCGAGGTCAGGGCGCTCTCGTAGTCCGTCACCGGCTTCTCGGTGAAGAACACGCTGAACAGGGATCCCGCCCGGTTCACCTGCGCGTGGGGCAGCGCTTCCTTTAAGGCGCCGGTCAGCCGGTCAGCCTTGGCGGTGAGCTCCTCGTAAATCTGCGGGCGATCCATCAGAATCTTTAGCGTGGCGATACCCGCCGCCGTGGCGATGGGGTTGCCCGATAAGGTTCCGGCCTGGTAGACCTTTCCCACCGGTGAAACCACCTCCATGATCTCCCGTCGCCCGCCGTAGACGCCCATGGGCATACCTCCGCCCACGATCTTTCCGAGGGTGGTCATGTCCGGGGTCACGCCGTAGTAGCCCTGAGCGCCGCCAAGGCCCATGCGAAAGCCCGTGATCACCTCGTCGAAGATCAGAAGCGCGCCGTTCTTTGTGGTGATCTCCCGCAGGAATTCCAAAAATCCCGGCTCCGGGGGCACCAGGCCCATGTTGGCCGCCACCGGCTCCACCACCACCGCAGCGATCTTTGCGGGGTACTGGGTGAACAGCCGGGTCACGGACTCACGGTCGTTGTAGTCCGCCAGCAGGGTGTGCTTTGTGTAGGAGCGCGGAACGCCGGCGCTGTCCGGCGCGGAGCCCGTCAGCGCGCCGGAGCCCGCCTTCACCAAGAGCCCGTCGGAGTGCCCGTGGTAATTGCCCCGGAACTTGATGATCTTGTTCCGCCCGGTGTAGCCTCTGGCCGCCCGGATGGCGCTCATCACGGCCTCAGTGCCGGAGCTGACCATGCGCATCATCTCGATGGACGGGATGCAGGCCTTGATCATCTCACCCAAAACCAGCTCCTTGCGGGTGGGCGCGCCGAAGGAAAGGCCGTCCGCGCATGCCTCCTGCACCGCCTTTATCACCGGCTCGCAGCCATGTCCTAAGATGCAGGGGCCCCAGGAATCCACGTAATCGATATATTCATTGCCGTCCTCGTCGTAGATGTGGGAACCGGACGCCCGCTTTACGAACACCGGCGTTCCCCCAACGGAGCCGAACGCCCGGACAGGGCTGTTGACGCCCCCCGGAAACACGTCCGCAGAACGGTCGTACAATTGTCTTGATTCATCTAACTTCATGTTAAATCGTCTCCTTTTTATCTGTCACTCAGGCCTCCGCCTGTCCTGTTCCATCATACAGGACATGGCCAAGAGATGCAACTCCCCCGCGGGATAAAATTTTCGTCCGCGCGCCTTGGGGAATCATGCGTCAGAGCCACAGCACGCTCTAAACCCTCGTGCTGTGGCTCCCCGTCTCAATTCTTATTCAGATTTATTCCTGAGGTCCAGCCGTCTTGTGCTGGGAGATGGGCATCACGTGCATGTTGCCGCGCTGCTCGTTCTCTGCCCAGAAAATGTCGTCCGCTACCTTTGCCTCCGGGTTCAGCTCCACGCCTTCCAGGATGCGCTTCTTGAACTCCTTGTAGCCGGCCCGGTCGATCAGATGGCCGCCGTGTAAGTACTCCGGCTTGTAGTCCAGTACCCATGCGGAGAACTTCTGCCAGTTGCCGAACATCGCCAGGATCACATCCTCGGTCACCCAGTTCATGAACAGCTTGCCCGCTCTCGGGTTCTGCTTTCCGGTACGGCCGCCAAGGGTTACGCGGTACAGCTGCTTGGTTCCTCTGGTCCACGCGCCCGTCGGGCAGATCAGCGAGCACTCGCCGCAGCCCACGCAGCAGCAGGTGTCCTTGTCAATCTTACCGTTAGCGTTTAGACTCAGAACCCCTGTCGCATGGTGCTGGCAGGCCTCCACGCAGGAGCCGCAGCCGATGCAGCGGTCCACGTCGTAAACCTGCTTGTTCACGCCCATGATTCCGAAGTCGTTGAAGTTTGCCTTCACGCAGTCGTTGGGACATCCGGCCACTGCCACCTTGATGTGGTAGTGGGACGGGAACACGATCTTCTCGATCTTTCTCGCCAGCTCGTAGGTGTTCGCGTTGCCCTTGATGCAGTGCGCGTTTCCGATACAGCTCATCACGTTTCTCGCTCCGATGGTCGGGTAGCCGTGGTCGTTCACTTCCATGTCCACGTCGCACATGTCCACGTCCACATCCTTGATGTAGCCCTTGATGAACTTGTTTACTTCGTCGATGTACTCATATTTGATTCCAGGAATATCTAACGTCTGTCTGGTTCCCATGTGGAAGGTTCCGTTGCCCCAGCGCTCGCAGATTTCCTGTACCATGCTCAAATGCTTTGCCTCGATCAGAGCGCCCGGCACACGCATCTGCAGCATGAACTCGCCCTTTACCTTGGACTGTCTGAAACAGTTAATTCGTACCTTCTTGATATCAATATCGTGATTCATAACCGATCCGCCCCTTTCTTAATCCACCAGATATTTGGCCTGGGTATAGTTGAATACCGGGC
>USJW01000165.1 GCA_900555045.1 uncultured Clostridium sp.
CCGGAATGGTTCCTGTGTTCTACCATAAAGATGCAGAAGTGGCAAAGAAAGTAGTGAAAGCTTGTTATGACGGCGGAAAAAATCGCCGGATCAGGCGGAGGAAAATGCCTCCGGGCTGACCTTTGAATCCAATATGGGACTGCGCGGCAAGCTGGACGGGATTATGGCGGGCGGACCGGCTTCAAAGGGCGTCGTGATGAAGCTTTACCTGGAAAATTTCAAGCATCTGAACAAAATTTTCGGCTACGATTACTGTGAGGAACTGCTCGGACAGATCACTTCCTATTTAAATGATATGGCGGACGGCAGCGTTTACCGCCACATCGGTGTGGAATTCATTATCATCCTGGAACAGTTCTCCGAGGGGCGGGCCGCTGAGCTTGGCGAGGAGATCTTAGAGCGCTTCGACCACGTGTGGACCATCGGCGGTATCGACTGCCTCTGCTCCGCCCAGATCGGCGTCTGCTCCTACCCGGGCCATGCCCAGACCGCCGACGAGATGTTAAAGCGCCTGGATCTTGCCGTCTCCAGCGCCGCCGAGTCCGGTCCCAACCAGCTGGTGGTTTACGACAGCACACTGCACAGCCAGTTTTTGCGCAGGCAGACCATCGCTCTCTATCTGCAGACCGCCATTGAGAACCATGAGATCGAGGTGCGCTACCGCCCCACCTACAACGTGAAGGAAGGGCGCTTCACCCGCGCGGATTTCTACATGCGGATCTTTATCCAGGGCATCGGCTTAGTGGGCGCCGGCGAATTTCTCCCCATCGCCGAGGACTCCGGACAGATCCGGGCCGTCGGCTACTACGCGTTAGAGCAGGTGGGCCGCTGCATCGCGGACTTAATCGCCGCCGGCAAGGAGTTCGACTCCATCTGCACCCCCGTGTCCCCGATCCTGTTTTTGCAGGAGAACTTCTTAGACGAGGTGGCGCGGATCATGGAGACCTACCAGATTCCCGCGGGCAAGCTGGCCTTCGAGCTGGACGAGAGCGCCTTAGGCTCCGCCTACCTAAATATCAACATCATCATGCAGGAGCTGGCCGACATGGGCGTGGAGCTGGTGCTCAACGGCTTCGGATCCGGCTACACCCCGATCTCAAGCATTCTGGATCTGCCCGTGCAGACCTTAAAGCTGGAGCGCATGTTCGTCTGGCAGCTGGAGACGGAGCCCCGCTCCGCCAGCATCTTCGGCGGCCTGATCCAGATTGCCTCAGACCTTGGCTTACATATCATCGCGGAGGGCGTGGAGACTGAGAACCAGCTGAACGCGCTCAACAAGTTCGGCTGCGAGTACCAGCAGGGCTTCTACTACTCCCCCACCATGAACCAGGAGGTGCTGATGAAGGTGATCGGCACGTCGCTTGAGGATTCCCGGCTCACGATCGAGGAAGAAAAGATGAAGATGAAACAGTGACAACGGTATAAATCAGGGCCGGCGAGTTTTTTTAACCCGCCGGCCCTTTTTATCCATACTATTTCTTCGCACTCTCCCCGCTCCCCGCATCCATCACCACCTGCAGATGGCGGTACGGAATCTGGATTCCTGCTGCGTCGAAGTGCTGCTTGATCAATCTGCGGATGTCGCTGCAGGCCGCAAAGTTGTCGTCGATGTTCTGGGTCCAGACGGTGGACTTGAGGATGATCCCGTCGTCCCCCAGCTCCTTCACCGACACCTTGACCTTGTCGCCCTCGGTCTTGTCCTCCCGCACGTCCACCACCAGCGGGTGTTCCTCGATGGTGCGGCGCATGATGTCGATGGCCTTCTCCAGATCGCTCTCGTAGCTCACGGAGATCTCCATGTAGTTTCCGATGTAGTCGTTGTTGTAGTTGCTGTTCTCCACGATGGCCTTGTTGATCACGCTGTTGGGGATGATCATGCGGCTGTTGTGGTAGGTGCGGATCACCGTGTGGCGCACCGTCAAATCCTCCACGATCCCCGAGATCCCCAGGCTGCTGATGTTGATCTTCTCGCCCAGGTTGAAGGGCCTGGACCAGCTGAGCATGACCCCGCTGACCACGTCGGCCAGGACCTGCTGGGCCGCGAAGCCGACGATGGCCACTAACAGCGAGGAGCTTGTCAGCAGCGTGGCGCTGAGGGCCTTGGTGGTGGTGAACAGGCTGCTCACGCAGATTCCCGCGGTGATCGAGAGAATCACCTTGGAGATGCTGCGCAGGAACTTGATGTGAATCTGTTCCTTGCGCTTTAAAATCATGTTGAATATCTGGTTGAGCGCCACCATCCCCGCGGACCAGAGCGCGATGATGATCGCCAGTTTGATCAAGATAATCTGCAAATTGTTCATCCTTTCCCTTGCCGTTTCATGGACCAAGTATACAACAATCTGCCGCTTTTTACAATCCCATCACGGAGGGCTTTCATTAAATTCCAGGTTTTTCCAGCCCGATTCAGAGTTTCTCCGTTTCAGTGTCTCTCCGATTCAGTGTCTCGTTTCTCCGTTTCAGCGTCTCTCCGATTCAGTGTCTCTCCGTCTCCGCGCATCTCCATCTCAGCGCATCTCCGTCTCCGCCTCCATCAGCTGCGCCTCCGTGTTCGCCTCCACAAACCGGACGAGCTCCTCCGCGAACTGGTCCGCCCGGGCCGCGTGGGGGACGATGGACGCGACGCCGATGACGATGGTCTGGTGCACGTCCTGCGCCTCCACCTCCGCGGCGGAGACATGAAACTGGTTCTGAATTTTGGCCACCAGGCTCTTCACAATCATCCGCTTTTCCTTCAGCGAGTGGACCCACGGGGCGTACAGACGGATGGTAACCGCCGCTATCTTCATATTGTCTTCCTCTCCTCAACACACTTCGTGGCAATCACCGGAATCCCTGTCCCGGCGCAGTTTTCGATGACCACGTCCCCGATATGGACCGGCGCGGCCACGCGGATGCTGCGGATCTCGTCCATGCACACAAAAATCCGCTCCTTGGGGATCGGTGCCTGCGTCTTCACCGACACCATGGGGATCTCGCCCCCGCTCACCGGCACGGTGGAGGTGACGATCCGGGTGGGGCTGAGCACTTCCTCCCTCGCGTAGCTCTCCCCGCGCTTGCAGGTATTTCCGGACACCTGGATCTCCCCGCCGTCCATCCGCACGGTCAGCGGACAGCCCAGGGGGCAGCCGATACAGATCAATTCTCTGACTTCCATCATTGATTATTCCACCTCCGTACAAATTTTAATCTCCTGCAGATCCGGGAAGCCGGAAAAGCTCTCCTTTTTTAGGACCACCTGCTCCATCTCACCCGGCGCCAGCACCTTTTTCTTCCGGTGGTACACCCGCTCCCCGTCGTAGTAGACGCTGATATACCGGTCCTTGTACACGTCCGCCACGCGAAACCGCACAGTCACCGTCTCCGCCATCTCCCGGGGCCGCAGGGTCTGGGGAACCGTGTAGCGCACGCCGTTCTCGGCCCGAAGCGCCACCTCCCGGGAAGCGGCGCGTTTTTCCTCGCCGCGGACATACGCCGCCGCGTTGGTCCCCGCGAGGGTGGCCTCCTCCGACACATAGTCCACCAGGTCATGGACGTGGAGCACGTTGCCGCAGGCGAAAATCCCCTCCACGCTGGTCTCCAGCTGGTCGTTCACGTCCGGGCCGGAGGTGACGCGGTTCATCCGGACGCACGCGCTCTTACTCAGCTCATTTTCCGGTATCAGACCCACCGACAGAAGCAGCGTGTCGCAGCTGTAGTGCTCCTCGGTGCCCGGGATGGGCTTTCGGTTCTCGTCCACCCTGGCGATGGTGACGCCGGTGACCCGCTCCTTCCCCTCGATGTCCACCACCGTGTGGCTCAGCTTTAAGGGGATACCGTAGTCGTCCAGGCACTGGACAATGTTCCGCTTTAAGCCGCCGGAGTACGGCATGAGCTCCGCCACAAGCTTCACCTTTGCGCCCTCCAGCGTCATTCTCCTGGCCATGATGAGGCCGATGTCGCCGGAGCCTAAGATCACCACCTCGCGGCCCACGCTGTAGCCCTCAATGTTCATCAGACGCTGGGCAGTCCCCGCGGAGTAGATTCCCGCTGGCCGGTATCCCGGTATATTTAAAGCCCCTCTCGGGCGCTCCCTGCACCCCATGGCGAGAATCACCGCCTTCGCCTTCACCGTGGTCAGGCCATCCTCACGGTTGATAAAGGTCACCTCACGGTCCGGGCTGATCTCAATCACGATGGAATTCAGCTTGTATGGAATCTGCTCCTCCTCTGCCATCCGGATAAAACGGTCCGCGTACTCCGGCCCGGTCAACTCCTCCTTAAAGGTGTGCAGCCCGAAGCCGTTGTGGATGCACTGGTTCAAAATTCCGCCCAGGCAGCTGTCCCGCTCCAGGATCAGGATATCTTTAACGCCGGCCTTTCGCGCGGCCACCGCGGCCGCCAGCCCCGCCGGGCCGCCCCCTATCACTACAATATCGTGCTGTGTCATGAAACTGCCCTCCTATTTACGACCGGTCAACATGTGGGAACCGGGTTCATTTTTACAGATCTCCTCCAGCGCCACGCCGCGCTCCTTCGCCAGAATCTCCATGGTCTTTGGGGTGCAGAAGCCCGCCTGGCACCGCCCCATGCCCTGTCTGACCCGCCGCTTGATCCCGTCCAGGGAGACGGCGCCCAGCGTCCGGTGGATGGCGTCCAGAATCTCGCCCTCAGACACGCCCTCGCACCGGCAGACGATGGTCCCGTACTCCGGGTGTTCCTTTATCAGCGCTTCCCGCTCTCCCCGGTCAAGCTCCTGGGGCCTTACAATCCCCTTTCGCCTGCCCTCAAAGCGCTCATTTAACGCCGCCCCTGACTTCTCTGCGATCAGCCCCGCCAGATACACGCCGATGGCCGGAGCGCTGGTGAGGCCCGGAGACTCGATCCCCGCCGCGTCGAAAAATCCCGGCGCATCCTCCGGCTCCCCGATCACAAAGTCGTCGCCGTCCTCATGGGCCCGCAGACCCGCAAAGGAGGTGATCACCTGGCGAAACGGAATTGCGTCCACCCCGGCCATGGCCTTCTCCGTCAGGGAGGCCAGCCCCTCGGCCGTGGTCGCCGTCTGCTCCTTGTCCTCCACGTCCACCGCGGTGGGGCCCAAAAGCAGGTTTCCGTGAACCGTCGGGGTCACGAGGACGCCCTTTCCCATCCGCCCCGGGAGCTGGAAAATCGTGCGGCTCACATGGCCGCCCGCCTCCTTGTCCAACAGGCAGTACTCGCCCTTTCTGGCGGTGATATGGATCTTCTTTCCGCTGACCATGTTGTGGAACACATCCGCGTAAACGCCCGCCGCGTTGACCACGTACCGGGCCGTCAGGGTGTTCCCGCCGCCGGTCATAAGCTCATACCCGCCGTCCACGGGCTTCACCGCCTCCACCGGCGTCAGGAAGGAAAATTTCACGCCGTTGTCGCATGCGTTCTCCGCCAGCGCGATGGTCAGCCCAAAGGGGCACACGATCCCGCCGGTGGGCGCGTAGAGCGCGGCGCAAACCCGTTCTGAGATGTTGGGCTCCATGGCCCGCACCTGATCCCCGTCGAGGAGTTCTAATCCCTCCACGCCGTTTTTCACGCCCTTCTCATAGAGCGCCCGAAGGGCCGTAAGATCCGTCTCGTCCAGGCAGAGCACCAGGGAACCGTTGCGCACAAAGTCGAAATCCAGCTCCTTCGCCAGATCCCCCATCATGCGGTTCCCCTCCAGGTTGAACCTGGCCTTTAAGCTGCCCGGCTCCGCGTCGTGCCCGGCGTGCACGATGGCACTGTTGGCCTTGGAGGTGCCGCAGCACACGTCCTCGCCCTTCTCCAGCACACAGACCCTTAAATCCCAGCGCGCCAGCTCCCTGGCCACGGCGCAGCCCGTCACGCCCGCTCCGATCACCGCCACATCATAATCCATCTGTCTCATCTCGCTCCTCCATCCTCAAATGAATCTTCCTCTTCCCGCGCCCAGTAAAGCGCACAGCGCACGGCGCGTTTCCAGCCCGCCACCAGCTTTTTCCGGCGGGCCTCCTCTATGGTGCTCTCAAACACCCGGTCCTTCTTCCAGTTTTTCGCGATCTCCGCCTTGTCCTTCCAGTATCCAACCGCCAGGCCGGCCAGGTAGGCCGCGCCCAGGGCCGTGGTCTCGATGCACTCCGGCCGCTCGATGGGCGTGTTTAACAGGTCCGCCTGGAACTGCGCCAAAAAGTTGTTGGCGCTGGCGCCGCCGTCCACCTTCAGCTGTTTTAAGCGGATGCCCGAGTCCTGCTCCATGGCCTCGATCAGATCGTACACCTGGTAGGCCATGGACTCCACCACCGCCCGGATGAACTGCTCCTTGCTGGTGCCCCTGGTGACGCCCACGATGGTTCCCCTGGCGTACTGGTCCCAGTAGGGCGCTCCCAGCCCGGCGAAGGCCGGCACCACGTAGACGCCGCCGGTGTCCTCTGCGGCCTGGCAGTACTCCTCCGTCTGCCCGGCCGTGCGCACCATGCGCATGGCGTCCCGCAGCCACTGGACCGCCGCCCCAGCCACGAACACGCTGCCCTCCAAGGCGTACTGCGTCTCGTCCTGGGTGCTGGCTGCGATGGTGGTCAACAGCCCGTGCCCGGACTTCACCGCCTGGCTCCCCGTATTCATCAGCAGGAAGCAGCCGGTGCCGTATGTATTTTTCACCTGCCCCGCCTCAAAGCAGCACTGCCCGAACAGCGCGGCCTGCTGGTCCCCCGCCGCCCCGGCGATAGGGATCTTTCCGCCCATCACGTCCGAGGACGTGTAGCCGTAGACGCAGCTGGACGGCTTCACATCCGGAAGCATGGACTTTGGAATGCGAAAATACTCCAGAATCTCGTCGTCCCAGCGCTTCCTGTGGATGTCGAACAGCATGGTCCTGGAGGCGTTGGTGTAATCCGTCACATGGATACAGCCCTTGGTCAAATTCCAGATCAGCCATGTGTCCACGGTCCCGAACAGCAGCTCCCCCCGCTCTGCCCGCTCCCTGGCTCCGTCCACATGGTCCAGAATCCACTCGATCTTGCTCCCGGAAAAATATGCGTCCGGGATCAGCCCCGTGCGGTCGATGATCGTCTGCTCCATCCCATCCTGCTTCAGCCGCTCGATGCGGTCCGCCGTCCTGCGGCATTGCCAGACGATGGCGTTGTACACCGGCTCCCCGGTCTCCTTGTCCCAGACGATGGTCGTCTCACGCTGGTTGGTGATCCCGATGGCCGCGATGTCGCTGTAGTGCGCCCCGATCTTCCCCATGGCCTCCATGGCCACGGAGAGCTGGGACGACCAGATCTCCATCGGATTGTGCTCCACCCACCCCGGCTGCGGAAATATCTGTTCAAACTCCTTCTGCGCCAGACTGCAGACCGCGCCGTTCTCGTCAAAGAGAATACAGCGCGAGCTGGTTGTGCCCTGATCCAGAGCGATAACGTACCTTCCCATAAAATCCCCCTCCTCGATATAAATGTATATTTTTGTAAATTTAGATATAAAAATAAGCGCAACAATCCTAGCTTTCGCTATAGTTGTTGCGCTCTTTGTCTCTTGCAAACTATATTCAATCGAT
>USJW01000166.1 GCA_900555045.1 uncultured Clostridium sp.
CACGGAATGTTATTGGCATGTGATTCCCCGCGGTCTGCACCAGCGTCCCATTACACAGAATCACCTCCCGAAAACTGCAAGAACCGTCCGATCGATTCACCAAAAAAGAGGAACGCCTGTCCGGTAAAATCCCGTCCAGGCGTTCCGCCTATCTCAAATTTCTAATTTTCTTTTTTAAATCAATCGGCACTGAACACTTCCGCCGTGTACGTTCCGGCCGCCAGCGCCTCGTCGTGGGACGCGTAAAAGATATCCAGCTTATTTCCGGTCACAGCGGAGCCCATGTCCTCCACGGTGTACACCGTTCCGTTGATCATCAGCTTTGTCCCCAGCGGAAACACGTTTAAATCCGCGGAGATCGTGTGGTTCGGCTGCGGCACGGTTCCCGAGTAGGTCAGGTTGTGGCCGCCGGAGCAGGCCTCACAGCCGCAGTATCCGGTGATGGTGAACATTCCCAGGGAGCGCCCGCTTTCCGTGTCCGCCTCCCGCTTCACAGCGCCGGGGCCCGCGTTCACGTACCCGTCCTCGTCGTAGGTGTACGCGCTGGTATCCGCTTTCGAGGCTGCAGCCTTGACGGAATCGTCCTTCACCTCAGCCTTGTCCGCCTCCACAGCCACAGTCACATTGGTCCCCACAGCGGTGTCCGTCACGTCAATGTGCGCCACGGAGTCCGAAATCGGCTCTACCACATGTCCCTGTGCCCCGTAAGCGGGCATAGAACAGAACACACATCCGGCCAACGTCAGAGCTGCAAAGACCTTCCTATGTAATATTCGCATAAATTACCTCACATTCTCAGTCAGACGACAATAAACATACATATTGTACCTAAAATTATATTACAAAATTGTTAAATGTCAAGTATAAATGGTTAAGCAGCCTTTACAAACTTGTGAAAAATGGGAGAAAACATCGATTTTGACCGGGATTTTTACATCAAAAGTGGGAGAAAACCCCACTATATGGAGAATTTTAGAGGATTTCATTTAAAGCCCATCCAGGGCTCATCCGCCAGCGCCCGGCCGAATCCCAACCAAATTTTTTAGATTTTCATATTGACAAATATATCAAAAAGGAATATATTATGAAATGTAGATGTTAGCACTCTAATTAATCGAGTGCTAATAACATGAAACGGAAAGGTGGGAGGTGAGCATGGCAATGGAACTGGATGACCGGAAAGTAAAAATATTGAAAGCGATCATCAAGAACTATCTGGAAACCGGAGAACCCGTTGGTTCCAGAACCATTTCCAAGTATTCGGACTTAAAACTCAGCTCCGCCACAATCCGAAATGAAATGTCCGACCTGGAGGACATGGGCTACATCATTCAGCCCCACACCTCCGCGGGACGGATTCCTTCCGACAAGGGCTACCGCTTTTACGTGGACCAGATTGAGCTGGAGAAGGACAACGAGGTCTCCGAGTTCAAGGAGATGATGGTTCAGAAGGTCGACAAGCTGGAGCTGGTGCTGCGGCGTATGGCCCAGGTTCTGGCCAGCAACACCAACTATGCGGCCATGATCAGCGGACCCAGCTACCACAAAACCAAGCTGAAATTCATTCAGCTCTCCAGGATGGAGGAGCACAAGCTCCTGGTGGTCGTGGTGGTGGAAGGAAACATTATCAAGAACACCATGATCGACATCAGCGATTCCCTGACTGAGGAGGAGCTACTGAACTTAAACATCCTCTTAAACAGCAGCTTAAACGGTTTGACCATCGAGGAGATCAACCTGGATGTGATCAGCAAGCTGAAGCTGGACGCGGGAGTCCACCGCCAGGTGGTGGAGCTGGTCTTGAACGAGGTGGCCGAGGCAATACGGGCCGGAGGCGAGGATCTCCAGATCTACACCAGCGGCGCCACAAACATATTCAAGTACCCGGAGCTCTCCGAGGGAGATAAGGCCAGCCAGCTGATCGGCACGCTGGAGCACCAGGAGGTGCTGCAGGAGTTTGTGTCGGAGCTCAACGCCAATTCGGACAGCGAGTCAGGAATCCAGGTATATATCGGAGACGAGACGCCGGTCCAGTCCATGAAGGACTGCAGCGTGGTCACCGCCAACTACGATCTGGGCGGAGGCCTGCGCGGAACCATCGGAATCATCGGCCCCAAGCGGATGGATTACGAGAAGGTGCTGCGAACGCTTCAGGATTTGATGAATCAGCTGGATGTGGCGTTTAAAAAGGATGAAAGGTGATAAACGGTGAACAGCGAAGACATGAAAACAGAAGAGATGAACCAACAGGCAGCGGAGGAGAATAAAGAGGAGACTTCCGCTGAGAATGTAAAGGAAACTGCTGCGGACGCTGCGAAGGCCCAGGAACCGGGCGAGGACGCCGGGGCAGGAGAGCAGGCGGAGGAGGCGCAGAAGGACGCCGGGGAAGCCAAGGAAGAGAAGAAGGGCTTCTTTAAGAAGAAAAAGGATCCGCGGGATGAGAAGATCGAGGAGCTGACCGACCGGGTGAAGCGCCAGATGGCCGAGTTCGAGAACTTCCGCAAGCGGACCGAGAAGGAAAAGTCCAGTATGTATGAGATGGGCGCCCGGGACATCATCGAGAAGATGCTCCCCGTGGTCGATAATTTTGAGAGAGGGTTAGCCTCGATACCGGAGGATGCAAAAGCGACCCCGTTTGCGGACGGTATGGAGAAGATATATAAGCAGCTCCAGAAAACACTGGAGGATGCCGGCGTGAAGCCCATCGAGGCCAAGGGAAAGGAATTTGATCCCAACTTCCACAACGCGGTGATGCACGTGGAGGACGAGAGCCTGGGCGAGAACGTGGTGGCTGAGGAGCTGCTTAAGGGTTACATGTACCGCGACACCGTGGTTCGGCACAGCATGGTAAAAGTTGCCAATTAACAACCATTTTACGATAGATTTCAGAATGAATTTAGGAGGAAAAGACAATGAGCAAGATTATTGGTATTGACTTAGGTACGACAAATAGCTGCGTAGCCGTTATGGAAGGCGGAAAGCCCACCGTAATCGCAAACGCAGAGGGCGTGCGCACCACGCCGTCCGTAGTGGCATTCACAAAGACTGGTGAGAGATTAGTAGGCGAGCCGGCAAAGCGTCAGGCAGTGACCAACGCCGACAAGACCATCTCCTCCATCAAGCGCCACATGGGAACCGACTACAAGGTTGATATCGACGGCAAGAAGTACACTCCCCAGGAGATCTCCGCAATGATCTTACAGAAGCTGAAAGCGGACGCTGAGGCTTATCTGGGCGAGCCGGTAACCGAGGCCGTAATCACCGTTCCCGCGTACTTCAACGACGCACAGCGCCAGGCAACCAAGGACGCAGGAAAGATCGCAGGTCTGGAAGTAAAGCGTATCATCAACGAGCCCACCGCGGCTGCGCTGGCTTACGGCCTGGACAATGAGAAAGAGCAGAAGATCATGGTATACGACCTGGGCGGCGGTACCTTCGATGTCTCCATCATCGAGATCGGCGACGGCGTTATCGAGGTTCTGTCCACCAACGGCGACACCCGTCTGGGCGGCGACGACTTCGACAACCGGATTACCCAGTGGATGATCGACGAGTTCAAGAAGGCCGAGGGCGTGGACCTCTCCGGCGACAAGATGGCGATGCAGCGCTTAAAAGAGGCTGCTGAGAAGGCGAAGAAGGAAGTTTCCACCGCCACCACCACCAACATCAACCTGCCCTTCATTACCGCTACATCCGAGGGGCCGAAGCATTTAGATATGAACCTGACCCGTGCGAAATTCGACGAGCTGACCCATGACCTGGTAGAGCGGACCGCAATCCCAGTACAGAACGCGCTGCGCGACGCCGGAATCACCGCTTCCGAGCTTGGCAAGGTGCTGCTTGTAGGCGGCTCCACCCGTATGATCGCGGCTCAGGAGAAGGTAAAACAGCTGACCGGCAAGGAGCCCAGCAAGTCCCTTAACCCCGATGAGTGCGTTGCAATCGGCGCGGCCATCCAGGGCGGCAAGCTGGCGGGCGACGCCGGTGCGGGAGACATCCTGCTTCTGGATGTTACCCCCCTGTCCTTATCCATCGAGACCATGGGCGGCGTAGCCACCAGACTGATCGAGCGCAACACCACCATCCCGACCAAGAAGAGCCAGATCTTCTCCACCGCTGCCGACAACCAGACGGCTGTTGACATCCACGTGGTACAGGGTGAGCGTCAGTTCGCGAGAGACAACAAGACCCTCGGCCAGTTCCGTCTGGACGGAATTCCGCCGGCAAGAAGAGGAATCCCGCAGATCGAGGTTACATTTGATATCGACGCCAACGGCATCGTGAACGTATCCGCAAAGGATCTGGGCACCGGCAAAGAGCAGCACATCACCATCACCTCCGGCTCCAACATGTCCGACGACGACATCGAGAAGGCCGTGAAGGAGGCTGCTGAGTACGAGGCTCAGGATAAGAAGCGCAAGGAGGCCATCGACGCCAGAAACGACGCGGACTCCATGGTATTCCAGACCGAGAAGGCCCTGGAGGAGGTCGGCGACAAGATTTCCGCAAACGACAAGGCGGAGGTTGAGTCCGATCTGAATGCACTCAAGGAAGCCATCAACCGCGCTCCGGTGGAGCAGATGACCGACGCTCAGGTGGAGGACATCAAGGCCGGCAAGGAGAAGCTGATGAACAGCGCACAGAAGCTGTTCGCCAAGGTTTACGAGCAGGCACAGGCGGCAGGCCAGGCAGGACCGGGCCCGGATATGGGCGGCGCTCAGGCGGGCGGCGCACAGCCGAACGACGACGTGGTGGACGCCGACTTTAAGGAAGTATAATACAACGAGAAAATAGCTGACTGCCGTATGCCGGACCCTGGTCCGGCATACGGCGTGGTTCGATAAGAGGTAGAGACAACATGGCAGAGAGTAAAAGAGATTACTATGAAGTTCTGGGCGTTCCGAAGACAGCGGACGACGATGCTCTGAAAAAAGCATACAGAGCTCTGGCCAAGAAGTACCATCCGGACGCAAATCCCGGGGATAAGGAGGCCGAGGCCAAATTTAAGGAAGCTTCCGAGGCTTACAGTGTGCTCAGCGATCCTCAGAAGCGTCAGCAGTACGACCAGTTCGGCCATGCTGCGTTTGACCCGGGCGCAGGCGCCGGAGCAGGTGGGTTTGGCGGATTCGATTTCTCGGGAGATATGGGCGACATTTTCGGCGATATCTTTGGAGATTTGTTCGGCGGCGGCCGGTCCACCAGAAGAAACAACGGCCCGATGCGCGGAGCCAATGTGCGGACATCCGTCCGTCTGTCCTTTGAGGAAGCCATTTTCGGATGTGAAAAAGAGATAGAGATCAACTTTAAGGAGACCTGCACCAGCTGTCACGGGACGGGAGCCAAGGCGGGCACATCGCCCCAGACCTGCCCCAAGTGTAACGGCAAGGGCAAGATCATGTACACCCAGCAGTCCTTCTTCGGCCAGGTGCAGAACGTGCAGACCTGTCCGGACTGCGGCGGCACCGGCCAGATTATCAAGGAGCGCTGCCCGGACTGCTACGGCACCGGCTACAAGACCGTGCGCAAGCGCTTTAAAGTGCCGATTCCCGCGGGCATCGACAACGGCCAGTCCGTGCGCCAGGTGGGCGGCGGCGAGCCGGGCGTAAACGGCGGAGAGCGGGGCGATCTGCTGGTGGAGGCCGTTGTGTCCCAGCACCCGATCTTTAAGCGCCAGGACACCAGCATCTACTCCACAGTGCCCATCTCCTTCGCCAAGGCGGCCTTAGGCGGCCCCATCCGCATTAAGACCGTGGACGGCGAGGTGGAGTACGAGGTGAAGGCCGGAACCCAGACCGACACCAAGGTGCGCCTGCGCGGCAAGGGCGTTCCCTCTCTGCGCAACCGCAACGTGCGCGGCGACCACTACGTGACCCTGGTGGTCCAGGTGCCCGAGCGCATGAACCAGGCCCAAAAGGAGGCCCTGCGCAAGTTCGACGAGGCCATGAACGGAGGGCCCTCGCCTGAGGCGGAGAAGCCGAAGAAAAAGGGGATTTTTAACAAGTGAAGGGTTAGAAAAGAGAAATGAGGATTTTGCAGCTGAGGTTGCGAACCGGTTGAGAAACCAACCGATCCTTACTGAATTTTGGATCATACAGGAGACAGGAGCTTTAAATCTGTACCGGAAGGTAGATTTAAAGCTCCTGTTTTTGATGCAATGAGACGCTGGCGCAGCAAGTGAGGGCCGAGAGGACGGAACACTCCATTCTCCCATTCCCCCGGCTCTCACGAGCAGCTGCACACCTCCAAATTCACCCCACCCTTCCGATACCTCTCCAGAATCCCTTCCTCCCCCTTGTCGTCCGTCAATAACAGATCAATCTCAGAGCAGGGGCAGAAGCTGGCTGTGGAGGTCTTCTCGAACTTGGAGGAGTCCACCAGGGCCACCTTAAAGTGGCAGCGGGAGAGCATCTGCTTTTTCAACTCGATCTCGTAGAGGTTAAAGTCCGTGAGGCCCTCCTCGAGCGTGAAGCCGTGGCAGGAGAAGAATCCGATGTCCGCGTTGATCCCTTTTAGCATGGAGCTGCCCAGGAGACCCTCGATGGAGCCGGAGCCGTTTGTGACGATGCCGCCGGTCAGGATCACCGTGATTCCGGGGATGTCCTTCAACGCCAGCATGGTGTAGATTCCGTTGGTCACCACAGTCAGCTTTTTCATCCGCGTCAGGCGGCGCGCCAGGGTCAGGGCGGTGGAGCTGGCGTCTAAAATGATGCACTGGCCGTCCTCGATGTGCTCAAGGGCCCGGAGGCTGATGGCCTGCTTCTCGGCCGCGTTCTGGCTCTCGCGGGTCTTGAAGGAGTAGGCGCTCTGGGGTGAGAAGGTGGTGAGGGAGCTGAGGGATGCGAGTGCCTCGCCGGGCAGCGCATCCGGCGCGCCGGGATAGGCGGCCCCGGAGGTGCCGGGATAGGTGGCCCCGGCTGCCCCGGCCGCCCCAGGCAATATCGCCCCGCCATGTGCCTTCAGCAGCAGGCCTTTTTTCTCGAGCTTGGCCAGGTCGCTCCGCACGGTGGCGGGGGAGGCGCCCAGGCGCTTGCACAGCTCAGCCGTGGAGGCGTGGCCCTGTTCTCCCAGGATTTGGAGGATTTGGTTGTACCGTTCGATTGCCAACATGGATTTTACCCTTTCCTATTTTCGACTATTTACGACAATAATAGCACAAAAACGACAAAATAACAACAAAAAACAATT
>USJW01000167.1 GCA_900555045.1 uncultured Clostridium sp.
TGGATAATGACTGCCGGGGGCGTTCTCTTTACTTTTTATGGGAAAAATCAAATCTTATGCCCAGCCTACGGACTGAAGGAGGGTGAGGGCCACGACAGAGATTGCCAGGGTAATCCCCACGTAGGGCAGCACATACTTCAGCCATTTCCCGTAATTGACGCCCGACATGGCCAGGGCGGCGGCCAGCACGGAGGAGACGGGGGTGATGTAGTTGGTCAGGCCGTCGCCCAGCTGGAAGGCCAAGCACAGTACCTGACGGCTCATGCCCAGGGCATCGGCTACCGGCAGGAACAGCGGGATCAGCATAGGGACCTTTGCGGGGCCGGACGGGATCAAAAGGTTAAAGAGCGTGGTGAACACAAAAATTCCGGTGGCGGTCACAGCGCTCCCCAGCCTTCCGATCACGCTGACTGCGCCGAATGCGATGGTGTGGAGAATCTGGCCATCCGTGAGAACCGTGCCGATCACCTTGGCGAATCCGATCATCAGACAGATACCCCCCATAGAAGCGGCGCCTCCCACGAACATGGCAGCCAGCTTGTTGGGGCTTATGCGGTTCACGATGCCTACCACCAGCACGGCCAGAAGTGCGAAGGCCATCAGGTTGGAGAAGCCCCAGCCTTTGGACGCGGCTCCGTAGGCGTAGATGGCGAACGGGACGAACATGCAGCACACGGTGGCGATCTCTTTAAATCCCAGCGTGGGCGCTTCCAGGCGTGCCTCTTCGTCCGGAGCTTCCAGACAGCCGTAAATGCTCTTGGAGGGGTCGCGGCTGATTTTCAGGCAGTAACGAGTGGTGTAGAGAACGCAGACCAGGGTCAGCACAGCCCATATCACCAGCCTGGCGCCCAGACCGGATACAGGCTGCAGACCGGCGGTTTCCTGGGCCATGAGGATGATGGCGATGGTGGGGCCGGCCGCCTGTCCGGTCAGATAGGACAGATAGAAAATGGACAGGGCCGCGATGCGGTCCAATTTCAGCTGTTTCACAAGCAGAAGCCCCACGGCCACAAACGCCACCAGGGAATCCTGACCGGCAAGTCCTCCGATGACGGACATGAGCACCACTATAGCCGGGACCAGCACCTTGATGCTCTTGTCCTGCAGCTTGTAAACGGAATAATTGATCACCGCGTCCACCGCACCGGAGTCGATGATCACCGCGATCGTGCCGCCCATGATCAGCAGCAGTGCGATGATTGTGCCCTGGCTGGCGATACCGGCGGTGACGCTCACGAGAGCCGTCCATGGGCTGACCGGTGTCCGCGCTACCTGGTGGTAGGAGTTGGGCACGATGTAGCCGGTGGCTGGATCCGTGTCATACATGCCGGCCGGCAGAATATAGGTCAGGGCACAGCAGATCAGAATCAGGGCTATAATTAGAACCAGGACGTGCGGAACAGTAAACTGGCGCTTTTGCTTGGCGTCAGCGGATGTATTTGTTGACATAAAGTAATCCCTCTCTTTCTCATGAAATTGTGCACTCAGCGCTACAGAACGATTTCTTTGAAGCAATTCTCCTGGTTGTCAAAAATCTTGTGGATGGGTTTTTCTCTGCTGTATCTGGGCCAGAGATCGGCTGGCTGTTCTCCGCTGGCCATGAACCGGCACCAGTAGGGCATGATATACTCCCGAAGCCGTTCCATCTCCTCCATCGAAGCCCCCTTTAACATCAGGGCTTTATCGCCCCATGTCTCCAGATTGCCGAACACAAAGGGCAGTTCAATGCAATGGCAGGCCTCAAAGGGGTTGCCTTCTGCGCTCCAGTCGAAGCGGTATTTCCAAACAGGGCATCCCTCGTCCGAGGCGCGGGAGGCGAAGGCCATCGCGGGCCCGTCAAACCGTTGGATCTGATTGCGAAGGTTTTGAGCTCGGCCCTGGGCATCGCGACAGGGGTTGAACCCCTGGAATTCACTGCGGGTGGTTCCGATCATAATGGGCAGTCTCCTGCGCGCCGCCTCCACCACTGCCGCCTCGATGGTCGTCTCCTCCGTGCTCCACGGATCCATCACCGGTTTAAACAGCATCCCGCCGTAGGTTTTGCCGATAAGCTCTGTGGCTTTCGCGCTGGCCGAGAGGATCTCCGCGGTAATTTTTTGACGTGCTTTTTCCGCAACGACTGCGGCTTTCGCGCTGGTATCGATTTCCATCTGTTCCAGAATCGTTTTGCCGATGGAATAGGCATTTTCATGAGTGTGGTTTGCGCGGTTGATGGAGGGGCTCTGGAGAATGATCCGGTGGAACAGTCCTTCCGACTCCGGCAGGGATAAGATGTGCAGTATGGCGTTGGCCCCTGCGGACTGGCCAAACAGGGTGATCTGCTCCGGATCCCCGCCGAACGCTCGAATATTTTCCTTCACCCACCGCAGTGCGGCCATCTGGTCTAAGATGGAAAGGTTCTGCTCATTCAATCCGGGGTACATCATAAATCCCAATGCGCCCAGGCGAAAGTTTACGCCAACCACCACCAGATTCCCTGTGCGTGCCAGCTTCCCTCCGTCGTACCACTCCAGGTCTCCGCCGCCGCAAAAGTTTGCCCCTCCATGGAACCACACCGCCACAGGTCTTGCGCCGTCAAGGGCAGGTGTGTTGACCGTCAGAGTCAGACAGTCCTCGCTCTGCGGTGCGGTCACCGGCCCCATGGGCAGATCCAGATCGGATGCCGGCTGAGGGGCAATGGGACGGCGATTCCGGGCGTCGCGGGTTCCCTCCCAGGCCTGGGGCGGCACCGGCGGTGCGAAGCGCAGATCACCAACCGGCGGTTTGGCATAGGGGATTCCGCGAAATGTGAGAATCCCCTGATTCTGCACGCCTATCAATCCCCCATATTTTGTTGCTACCTCACAAATATTCATACCAACTCCTCCTAACTGTTAGATGAGCAGCTCACCTGTTCACCTGTTCGCTATTTAATATACAGTAAAAATATCCAAGTGTCAACAAAAATACAGAAAAAATTAGACAGTATGACGAAAAAGACTCCGTGCGGTGTGGGTACGGATCCGCATTTGCTTGACTATACCCGGCACATTGGGTATGATTGAGGAAGACAAAAAGAGGCCTTGGGCCTGGAGGATCGGATGAAAAAAGATTATCGAATCAAAAAAGTGTCCGCTGCGGACATGGTTTTCGAAAAGATGAAAGAATTCATATTGAACGGCACCTGGCCTCTGGGCGAGAAGGTTCCGTCTGAGGGGGAGCTGGCGGAAACCTTCGGCGTAAACCGCCTTACGGTGCGCATCGCGCTCCAGCGGCTGAATGCGCTGGGCATTCTGGACACACGGGTGGGGGACGGCACCTATGTGCGTTCCTTTGACTTTGACCACCATATTCATGAGATTGCTGATTTTTATATGAGCGCCAAGCTGCTGGAGGATGTCTCGGAGTATCGCCGGGCCATTCAGCTGGAATGTGCCCGCCTGGCCATCAAGCGAGGGACGGAGGAAGAACTGGAGATTTTGAGAGAGTGCTGTCAGCGCTTTGAGCAGGAGCTGGAGCGATATTATACCCTTGAAGATCCCGAACAGGCGCATGAGTCGTTCATAGCGACCGTGGATATCGGCCTGGATTTTCATACACAGCTGTGCCGGATGTCCCACAATGATCTTTTGGGATATTCCTTTTCCATCGCCAAGGATTCCATTCGCCGCCACATGCTGCGCAATGCAAGCAGCCGGTTGAATGACCGCGGGAGCGACCATGTAAATGTCTGGACAAAAGCCTACTGGTCGATCTATGAGGCAATCCGGGATCGGGACTATGAAGAATGTGCCCGGCAGCTCAAGCGTCTGATTGCAGCTGAGGATTAGGATAGAAGAGAGAAATAATAGAAATTGCGGATTATAGACGGAGAACGCCCCCGGAGGTCAATTGACTGCCGGGGGCGTTCTCTTACTTTTTATGGTAGGATCAAACGATTAGTCCATTTTGGATAGTGCAGCCTCGTCAGCGACCACAATCACATCGCCGTGGAGCTGAAGGATGGAGGCGGGCACCTGGGGGGTGATCGGTCCGCAGATCACATCGCGGAGAATCTGGGCCTTGTCGGCGCCGCTGACCAGAAGCAGGATCTTCTTGGCGCTCATGATGGTCTGAATTCCCATGGTGTAAGCCTGGCGCGGAACGTCGTTGACATCCGCGAAGAAGCGCTTGTTGGCCTCGATGGTGCTCTCGGTCAGATCCACGCAGTGTGTGCCCTTGGGGAACTCGTCGGCGGGCTCATTGAAGCCGATATGTCCATTGTGTCCAAGTCCCAGAATCTGTAAATCAACGCCGCCCATGCTGGCAACCACTGCGTCGTAGCGGGAGCACTCCTTCTCGCTGTCGGGCTCGGTTCCGTCCGGAATGTTGGTGTTCTTCAGATCGATGTTGATATCCTTGAACAGATTGTTGTACATAAAGTAGTAGTAGCTCTGGTCGTTGTCGCGGGGAAGGCCTCTGTACTCGTCCAGGTTCACGCTCTTAACCTGAGAGAAATCCAGATCGCCGTTCTTGTAGCCCTCGATCAGGCGCTTGTAGGTGCCGATGGGGGTGGAGCCGGTAGCTAAGCCCAACACGCTGTCGGGTTTTAAGGTTACCTGCGCGGAAAGAATATTTGCCGCTTTTCTGCTCATGTCCTCGTAGTCTTTTGCTCTGTAGACTTTCATAGTTTTTGCCGCCTTTCATATATATTAAATAAATACATCGTGTTCGTAAGCTGCGGTCCCTGCCGGGAAAAGTTGTTCTGAAAATATTTTTCTAAAATTCTTAAATACAGGATAACATTTTTCTAACATACTTTCAAGGGGGTAACGCATAAAATATTAATAAAAAGCAGAGACAGACTGCGGACTAACCGTGCGAGGAGTGAGAGTATGTCAAATTATCGGAGACTGATTTCCTACATCTATGCCTATGAGGGCCAGGTGAAAGGTAAAAATATAGGTTTTGTCAAGCTGGAGTCGAGGGGAGGGCAGTGTAAACTCAGCGTCAATGTGAAAAAGGTTTATGTGGGAGGCAGCGATCTGGGGGTGTACCTGTTGGCTCCCGGGAAGGAGATCTGCCTCGGCAGCATCTTTATCCGCAGCGGGGCCGGTGAATTCCGGACCGTGGTAAACGTGGACAATGCCGCCGATTCAGGGGTGGGGATGGATTACTGCTACGGCCTGACCATCCACGAGCCGTCGGACAGCTGGCGCTGCTACACCACTATCTGGGAGGACGCCGTGGCCCATGCGGCGGAGATCGAGCTGGCCGACGTGACCGCCAAGAACCTGCGAAATGCCAGCGAGGACGAGGAGATACATAAAAAGGCGGAGGAGATTGCCGCAGAGATGGACCGCGAAATCGAGAGCAACCGCGGCCCGCAGGACGCCCGCCAGGGGGATCTGCCCTCCCTGGAGGAGATGGCCCAAGGCGATCCCGCCGCCTCCGCCGGTTCTTCGCCGGATGAAGCGCAGCTTTCCCGGGAAAGCCTGGACGATACCCCGTCGGATCGCCAGGAGGAGGCAGAAGCCGCCTCCTTACAGAATGAAGCTGTCGGGGTGTCGGGCGAGGAAATGGAAAAATCAGGGGAAGCATCAGAAGCACATTTGACCCAGGGAGAGATGGAACCGGAGGAACTGGTGCAGGAGACGCCGTCCCAGGAAGCGATTCTACAGGTAGAATCTGCGCAGGATTTGTCTCAGCCGGATGTGCCTCAGCAGGGCGACATGCAGCCGAACGATTCCGAGCCGGGCGCATCGCAGCCGGAGGATTCTATGCAGGAAGAGTCCGTCGAGGGGGTAACTGAGCAGGAAGCCATTGTCCGGAAGGAGGCTGAGCGCAGAGAAGTCGCAGCGGAACAACCGCAGCTCGCCAAGGAACTGTCGGGGCAACAGGAATTCCGGCAGGGCAAGCCGCTGCGCGAGGCATTTGCACAGCCGTCCCACGCCGCCAATTCCCGCCGAACCAACACTTCGGCGCAGACTGAAAATCGCGCTCAGACCGCTCGCCCTCAGTATCAAATGAACCCGCAGCCCATGAGCTCCCGCACCGACCTAAACCGCCAGTGGGGTGCGCGTCCGCAGACAGGCGACCCGCGCACACAGAATTCCCAGCAAACCCCGTCCATGACAGGTGCGCAGCAGAATCAGCAGCGGTCACAGCAGGCGACGCCGTCGCGCCAGTTGCAGCAACCTATGCAGGCGACGCCGTCGCGCCAGTTGCAGCAACCTATGCAGGCGACTCCGTCGCGCCAGTTGCAGCAACCTATGCAGGCGACTCCGTCGCGCCAGTTGCAGCCGTCCGTGCAGGCGACCCCGTCGCGCCAACAACAGCCCCCCGCACCGTCTGCCCAACAGCCGTTCGGCGCCACCGCGCCTATGCGCTGGAGACAGCCTGCGGACCGACCGCCGCAGCCGAGCTTTATACCGGTTCCAAAGCGTCAGCCCACCCCTGCCGCTATGCCGTCAGCGGAAAACAGCCAGATTTCCAGCCATTCGGCAGAACAGCAGATGGAAAACCGTGCCATCAACCCGCTAGACACAGCTCCCTACAGCCGTGCCCGCGCCGCACAGGCGCCGGAGAGCCAGCGAATTGAGCAGCCGCCGCAGCCATCCATGCAGCCGGAAACTGCCGGCACTACGGCTCCCGCTCCGGCCGCCCCGGATGCGCAGGCACAGCCCGCAGCCAACGCAGCAGAGTCCGAGACCCGCCCGCAGCCCGCCAACCAGCAGGCTTTCCAACCCGCGACTCGCTCGCAGGCTTCCCAACCCGCGGCGCGTCCGCAGGCCCCGCAACCGGAGACCCGTCCGCAGCCCACTCGCCAGCCGGATCTCTCCCAACCTGCCGCCCGCCGCACAATGCGTCCCGGAGCGCAGTCGTCACAACAACCTGCAGCCGGAACCATGCCGTCTCCCGGGCAACCCAGCCCCGCCGGGACTCAGCAACCCGCCACTGCCGGGACTCAGCAACCCACCCCGGCCAATGTTGGCCCGGCCGCAAGCTCGGCAACTCGCCCGGCCGCTAACCAACCCGCAGGCTCGGCCCCTGGTTCGACAACACATCCGGCCGCGCCCCGCCCCGCT
>USJW01000168.1 GCA_900555045.1 uncultured Clostridium sp.
ATTTTTTATTTCTTATACCCTTTAAAATGACATTCCCCCGATGCCATCGACCACTTCCCTCCGCCGTGTACATATATTCCACATAATTTCATTTATGTTTTGCCTCCTATATTAGAAATAACGGAGGGGGAATTGGTTTTCCCCGCGGGGAAATACATTTTTCAGACGGGCAGCCCTCACTCCGCGCTCTTAATCGCCCACCGCAGCTTCGTGGAGTGTGCGCGGCTGTTCATGCGGCACTCCTCGGCGGACGGGCGGATCACCTCACCGGCCACGGCCTCGTAAAGCCCGGCCCGGTTGAGCTCCTTGAAGGATTTTTTGACGATGCGGTCCTCGCCGGAGTGGAAGGTGAGGATAGCCGCTCTCCCGCCCGGCTTTAACACGCCCGGCAGCTTATCCAGAAACTGGTACAGGACCTCGAACTCGCTGTTGACGTCGATGCGCAGGGCCTGGAAGGTTCTCTGGCAGGATTTCTTCACGGCCTCCTTCCGGTCGCGCTCCGGGATGAAGGACAGCGCCTCCTCGATCACGCGGCACAGCTGGCTGGTGGTGGCGATCTCGCGGCCCTTTTTCAGCGCTCCGGTCACCGCCCGGGCGATCTCCCCGGCGTAGGGCTCGTCCGAATTCTCGGTCAGCATGCCGCTAAGCTCCTCGCGGGTCAAGCCCTTTAAACGCTCGGAGGCCGACTCGCCCCGCTTGGAGTCCAGCCGCAGGTCAAGCGGTCCCTCGGTCTTGAAGGAAAAGCCGCGCTCCGGGTTGTCGATCTGCATGGAGGACACGCCCAAATCCGCCAGCACGAAGTCGAACTTTCCCGCCTCCTCGCCGATGCGGTCGATATCCGCAAAATTCATCTGGCGGATCGAGAGAATGTCCGGCCCGTATCCCAGACCGCGCAGGCGCAGCTCCGTTTTGGCCATCTCGATGGAGTCCACGTCCAAGGCGTACAGATGGCCCTGGCCCTCCAGCCGCTTTAACATCTCCTGGGTGTGGCCTCCGTAGCCAAGCGTTGCGTCCAGGCCCGTTTGGCCCGGCTTTATACAGAGAAATTCCATGATCTCCTTCACCATGATCGGGATGTGCATACCTGCCGGGGTGATTCCCTTCTCGATCACGTGGGCCACGGTATCCGGGTAGAGCTGCGGGTTCAGCTCCTTGTATTTCTCCTCGAATTTCTTCGGATGGGTTCCGCTGTAGCGCACGCGGCGCTTGTGCTTTATCTCTTCATGTTCCATGGTATGATTCTCCTGTCTTCCTGTTTGTTTCGCTCTAAGCCCTTCTACTATAGCATCTTATCCGCAAATTGGCTATATGGGAATTCGACGCGCCCGGAGCGTTCTGCCCGCCTTAGAGCTCCCCGATCCACTGCCCGCGGACCTCCGCGAACTCGGAACCGGCGCAGAGCTCTTTCCACAAAAGGATCTCAGGCGGAACCTCGCGCCCCCGCCTGGTGCAATACAGGTTCATCTGGAAGGCCAGGTCCGCGCCGCAGGACCTGGCTAAAATGCAGCGCTTGATCTGCGCCTCACTGCCGCTGTTTTTCTCGTAGTCCGTGGCTGCGATCAGCTCCCCCATGGCCCGGCAGAGCCTCCGCCAGATCGGCTCCGGCAGCTCTCGCCCGGCGTAGAGCAGGTTGTGGAGCACGTTTAACGCCGAGCTGAGCGCCGGCTGCTTCCTGCTGCGGACGATGCCCACCAGCTCCGGAAGGATGGTCTGCTCCGCCTCCCTCACGCCTCCCATGATGAGTTCAAAGGCCGTCTCCGCCGCGTCGATCACAGTGTGCAGGTTTTCGTCGTAAAGGCCGTCCACAATTGACTCAAAAACCGCCTCATCCGCGAGTGTCGTGAACACCAGCGTGTGAAAGCCCTCCTGCCCCATCTCCTCCCCGAGCTTCATGAGGAGCTGCCGCGAGTCGTCTGTCAGCCCGCCGTGCACATGACCGGAGAAGGAGGCCAGGGCATGGATCATTTTTTCACAGCGTCTCCGGTACTCCCCATCCGCCAGTTGCAGGCGGCGCTTCCCGCCCTCGCTCTCCGCCTTGGCCTCCTCCCACACCTGCGCCAGGCGTTTGATCAGCGTCTCCGCCTCCCCGGGCTCCCAGAATGGGCCTTCCACATAGCGGTGCAGCGAGATCAGCTGGTTCAGATACGGAATATTCCCCCAGGTCAAGTGGACACTCCCGTCCTCCTCGTTCTCCTGCTTCCAGTCTGTCCGCAGGAAGTATTCCTTCACAAGCTCCTCCGGGGCCACCTGCGGGGGATGGGGGAGCTCCAGAAACACATCCGGATTGTAACCGGTGGTGTCCGGAAGCCCTGTGGATTCCCGGCAGGTGCTCCAGAGAAGCTCCCCGAAGCGCTGCCGCTGCGGCTCAGACAGCAGATTTAACCGGCAAAGCGCGATCAGCCGGGAGATCACACAGCGGCGCGCGTGTGCAGTGCCGCCGGCAACCAAAAACAGGTGTTCGATCCGTTCCGGCTCCGGGCGGCTGATCCGATACATGGGCTTTGCCAACTCCTTAAAGCCCATACAGTCGAAGGGCTCTACGTCCAGCACCCGGTCTTCGATCCGGTGCTGTTCCAGGATGGGATACTCCAGTATCACGCTGAACATGGAGGCCTTCACCCGGTCGAACAGGCTGCCAAGGATCCGCTCGATCAGCTGATTTTTCTCTATAACTCCCCGGATGCACCGGCGGTCCAGCAGCTGCCCCAAAAGCACAACAAGCTCCTTTTGCTGGTAATCGACGCTCTTTGCAGCCAGGCGCCCCAGCACATTTGCGCCGTTCTCGGCGATCTGCCGGTAGATGCTCTCCGCCTCTCTCCTGCACGTCATCCCACCCATATTTTTGCGCAAGGCATCCATCGCATAGCGGATGTGCTCCTCCGCCTGCTCCGGAGGCATGAGCGCCAGGCCCGTCCTGGTGAGGATCTCCTTCACGTTTCGGGAATTACTCCCCCTAAGCAGCATGAACATTCCGATGTGCGGCTGGCGGTAAAACAGGTATCCCAGCCATATTGGCTCCAGCTCGCTCACCAGTGTGACGCAGTGCACCCTTAGGGGCAGGGCCGCCCTGTCCATGATTCGGTAAGCGCCGTAGGCGATGCTGCACTCGCAGTCGCCTCCTGTAAGGGTCATATACTCCCGGTTGATCTCAAATGGCTCCGTCTCCCTCGCACTCCGCTCCCGCAGTCGGTAGAGGTCCATGGTCAGCGCCTCGCGGACGTCTCGGAAGCTGAAGTATGGGCTGAGGCGTTCCGCTGCCTCGTATTCCCCGTAGATCTGCTCCTGCGCGATTTTCTCCTCTGCCGATTCCCACTCCTTTATATAGGAAAGGTTCTGTAAGCACAGCCCCTTCAGGTGATGGATGCAGGCCGCCAGACCGTAGTCGTGGAGCTCCCGGTGGTCCCGCTGACTCCCCTCCCTGGCCTTTTCGTTTTCGGAGAGATCGCTGTTTACATCCTGCTCCAGGTCACACAGCCGTTTATACGCCTCCGAGAGACAGCCAAACTCCATGAGAAGCCCGGCCGCCTGCAGGCGGTGGGAAAAATGCATCTGCGGAATCTCCCAGCCAAGCAGCTCCTCCCGTGTCTCCTGGAGCTCCATATCCATGTACAGCCATTTGATCCGCTCCAGCCGCAGGTCCTGGCCGGCCAGCTCCGGATTTTCCGCTAGCGCCCGGCGCTCCATAAGCTGACCGTACACCTCCTGCCATGCATCCCGCCGCCCCTCCTCACGGTACTCCCGGAGCAGGCACTGGCCCAGGTAAAACCATTGGCTGCACCGTCCGTCCTGTTCGGGCTTCGCGCGGTCCCAGATGGCCCGGACCTGCCGGAGAAGATACGGCGTGTACTCCAGCATGCCGGTCTCATGGCGCCACACCAGCTCGTAGGCAAAATCCAGCATCTCCCCGGGCGTCACCTGGTCCTCCTCCGAGAGCAGTTCCATACCCCCGCGTGACCGAAGAGAGCTCCGCCCGCTTGTCAACCGGCAGGATATACCACCCCGGGTATTCTGAGCGCTCCTTCTGCCACAGGGCCGTCAGCGACCGGACCTCCTCCCCCCGCTTCTCCTTCGGCCCAAACACGCCCTTGATCTCTATGCACGCCAGGTTCCACTCAAATTTGCCTGCGGTCTCCGGATTCGGCTGTCTCTGGCGCCCTGAGTGATTTGAGGAGTTTGAACGGTTTGTGGACGGGGCGGGCGCGAGCTCCGTGACTTGCGACTGTGGCTGCGGCTGCACTGCGCTCAGGCGGCTCAAATGGTCTAACTTTCCATTCATCTCGTTTATGGTGTCCAGAATCTGCGCGTTTGTCTGGCCGTTCGCGGCAAAGGCCTCCTGCATCTCCGCCCTCCATTCGGCCTGGTATATCCGGTCGTAGAGCTGCGGGTCGTGCCTGCGGACATATTCCTTAAGCATGACCACAAAATGTTCAGCGCAGCTCTCAGCCATGCCGTTATCAATCTCGTAGCCCGCGAGCAGGGTGCGCAGACCCTCGAACACAGCCTGCTCCCATTCGTAGTCATCGTTTTTCCTGGAATTCCGGAACAGATTCCGCATGTTCTCCGCAGAGAACGCTCGTTTTAGATCCTCGTGGAGCGCTCCCGCTTTGCCCCCAAGTCCCGCTAAAAATGTCCCGTTCTCCACAAACAGCGATTCGAACCGGCAATTGCTCCAGGCCTCGTCGATTATGTCCTGAAGCAGCGACGAGAAGCGGTCTGCGGCTGGTTTAAGTAGTTCGAATGGCATGGGGTTCACCTCCCTTAAATGGAGTGAGCGGCCGCAATCCCTGCGCCGCCCCACTTTTCTATTTCACTTCTATTTCATCTTCCCCTTTATTTTCTCCGCCAGCGCCGCTGCCTCCCTGGCGATCTCGAGCTCCTCGTTGGTCTTGATCACCAGCACGTTCACACGGGAGGTGCCGTCGGAGATCCGGACGGCCTCGGCCTGTTCCCGGTTTTTCACCTCGTCGATGGTGATTCCCAGGAATTCCAGGTACTCGCAGATCTGCTCGCGGATATCGGAGTCGTTCTCGCCCACGCCCGCGGTGAACACGATGTTGTCCACGCCGTTCATCGCCGCCGCGTAGCTGCCGATGTACTTGGCCACCCGGTAGACGAAAATCTCCCGGGCCAGGGCCGCCTTGTCGTTGTACTTGATCTCCGCGTCCTTTAACTCCCTGAAGTCGCTGGAAAAGTTGCTGGAGATGCCGAGCACCCCGGACTCCTGGTTTAAGATGGTCACAATCTGCTGGATGTCCAGGTTCTCCTTCTTGGCCAGGTACTCTAAGGCCCCCGCGTCCACGTCCCCGCAGCGGGTCCCCATCACCAGCCCCTCTAAGGGGGGTAAAACCCATGGAGTTGTCCACCACCTGCCCGTATTTCACCGCGCAGATGCTGGCGCCGTTCCCCAGGTGGCAGACGATGGTCTTCACCCGGGACGGGTCCTGACCCATGAACTCGGCCGCCCGGCGGGACACGTACTTGTGGCTGATCCCATGGAAGCCGTAGCGCCGGATCCGGTGGCGCTCGTAGTACTGGTAGGGAAGTCCGTAGAGAAACGCCTTGGGCTCCATGGTCTGGTTGAAGGCGGTGTCGAAGATGCCCACCATCAGCGTGTCCGGCATCAGCTCCCTGCACGCCTCCACGCCCACCAGGTTGGCGGGATTGTGGAGCGGCGCCAGGTCGTTGCACTCGGTCATGGCGTCTATGACCTCGTCCGTGATGACCACGGAGCCGGTGAATTTTTCACCACCGTGCACCAGCCGATGTCCCACCACGTCGATCTCCGAGAAATCCTTTAGCACGCCCCGCTGCGGGTCCACCAGCATGCCCAAAAGCGTGTTCACCGCCTCCTTGTGGTTCTTCATGGGAACCGGCTCCTTGATCGTGTAGTTGTCGGTTTTATAGTTGAACACGCCGTCGATGCCGATCCGCTCGCAGACGCCCTTCGCCAGCGCGCGCTCCGTCTCGGAATCGATCACCTGGAATTTTAGGGAGGAGCTGCCGCTGTTGATCACCAAAATTTTCATGTATACCTACCTTCTTCCCCTTTTTACATACTTCGGCGGACCGCCAAAGAGCGGCCGCCCTACGGCAGCCGGTTTAAAAACTCCTCCAAAAGCCCGTTCCACTTCTCCGGATATTCATAGAACATCAGATGTCCGCCCATGACCTGGATCTCGTACCCGGGCAGCTGCTGTTCCACAAAAGGCTTCGCCACGTCCGCCCAGTGCTCGGCGATGAACATGAGGCTGGGCATACCGGCGCCAACCTCCCGCGCCGTCTCCAGGTAATTGGAAAAGATCGCGTCGCAGAACAGCGCCTTGCAGACCCAGTAGGGCGTGCGGCCGGAGATGTCCAACAGGTATTCAAGCTCCGCGGGCTCCATCTCGTGCTGGATCATGACGCCGGTGGCGTAGTCACTGAAAAACGCCCGCGAGCCCTCCGGGCTTGTCAGGCACTGGGTGGCCACCTCGGACAGCTCCTCCATCGTGCCCTCGGTCCACCAAAGGGGATCCGGGGACAGGGGCAGCGGGGACATGTCGATGGTGACCGCGCCGCGCAGGCGCTCTTTCCCGAACTGCCGGATGTAACTCCACACCTCCAGGTTTCCGGTGCTCCAGCCGATGAGCACTGCCTCCCGCAGGTCCAGCCCCTCCATCAGGGCCGCCACGTCCCTGCCGTGGGTCATGTAGTCGTTTCCGTCCACCGTCTTTACGGACAGTCCCTGGCCTCTGGGGTCGATCGCGATCACCCGGTACTGTCTGGAAAAATACTCCAGCTGCGCCTTAAAAATCTCCCCCGCAAAGGTCAGCCCGGGAATAAACACGAGCGGCCTTCCCTCCCCCATTTCCAGGTAGTGCAGCTCAACGCCCTGGGCGATGGGATAATATTTGCTCTCAATCCGGTCTCTTGCCATACAATCCCCCTCCTTCGTCTTTTTCTCCCTCCATTCTAGCACGCTGCGCAGGTGGCTACAAGCGAAATTTGCGCACACTTTTCCTATATTTGTAAAATTTC
>USJW01000169.1 GCA_900555045.1 uncultured Clostridium sp.
ATTCAAAAAAATCTGAGCCGCAGCGGTAATATCTGCCGCGGCGGCTCAGCCCTTTATTTCTCAGCCAGCAAAGTAGCTGTGATACAATTCAAAAAAATTCGTGGTCGTGGACTCCTCGCCCCCGCCAAAATCGATCTCATCCCACACCTTCTCGTCAAACACAACCACATGCTGATCGGCAAACGGCTCATAGATGTTCTGGAAGGCGCTGTTTTTCTTCTCCTGCGCCAACTTCTTCTTTCTGGCAGCGGTTGCCGCCTCGTCGTAGGCGTTGGTACACTTCAGAATGTAGAAGCGTCTTCCATCCTCAATGATCCCGCTGATCTCATCCTGCTCCAGCGCGAACGCCGCCTGCTCCAGCGCGCTCTGCTTCTCATTGCGCTCCAGCTGCACCGCAGCCGCGCCGTCCTTCACGTACTTCTTGGCAATCGCCCCGAAATCCGCGCCATCCGCTTTGAGCTGCGCAAACGCCTCCTCCGCCTTCTGGCGGTCGTCGAACACAATCTCCTGCACCTCGATCACCTTCGCCTCCGCGTCGCTGATCTCCATGCTCTCGGACTGTGTCAGCTCCGTCACCAGCTTGTCCGCCCGGTAATATTCGCAGTACAGCTCATAGATCTCATCCTGGTCCGCCCCGATGTACTCCCGGTCCGCCTTGCTCAAAAGCCCGCAATACTGCTCCGTCAGCCGCTTGATCGAATCCTTCTCCTGGCTGGTCAGCTCCACGCCGTGGTCCTGCGCAAGCAGGTTCATCGTGCCTAACTCCTTAAAAAACTGCTGGATCTGATCGATCATCCGCTCCTCAAAATTCTCCCCGCCGTTCCCGTCCGATACGTCCCAGATCCGGCTGGTGTACACATTCTGATAGCGGTTCCGCTCTGTGGCCGCGATGGTCATAATCTGCCCTCGCGAGTAGGTGCGTTTAATCTCCTCCTGCCCCGGCTGCACCGAGGTATCCTTGCTGCAGCCTGCCTGCGCGAGCAATAAAACGCACGTCAGGGCTGCAGTGATCGGGCGAAGCCAGCGCTTCCGGTTGGGGTGCCTGTCAGTCAATCTTTAAAACTCCTTTCAAAGCAGCTGTTTTAAAACCTTTAAAACACCGCTGTTCGCATTGCTGTCCGCCTGGAAGCGCGCGGTTCTGCGCACCTCTTCCCGGGCATTGGCCACCGCAAAGCTGTAGTAGGCCTGTTTAAGCATCTCGATATCGTTTAGCTGATCGCCAAACGCCATGGTCTCCTCCGGTGTAATCTCCAGGCTGTCCTGCAGAATCTTCACCGCCTGGCCCTTGTTCACGCCCTTGGCCATGAAGTCCACCCACATATCCCCCGCCGTCGTAACCTGCATCCGGTCCTGAAATGCCGCTCGAATATCCGCGGTGGCACTCTCCGCGCCCTGCTCCCGGTACACGGAGACCTTCACGCACGGATCCTTCACCTCCAGCAAATCCTCCACGCGGGTGATGTTGAATTTATATCCCTCCACCATCCACCGGTAGAGCGCGTCGTCCTTGGAGTCCATGTAGTCTCCATCCTGGCAGGCAACGATCACATTCAAATCCGGGTAAAGCCGGATCGTCTGGATCAGCTCCCGCACCAGCTCCGGCTCGATGGGATTCACAAACAGGCTGCGCCCATGGCATCCCAGGTACGCTCCGTTATTTGCAATGTAAAAAATCTTTTTCTTCACCGGCTCAAAGGTGCTCTCCACGCTGGCCCATGGGCGCCCGCTGGCGATCGCAAACTGGATTCCCCGCTCGCGCAGCTTCAAAATCACGTCAAACAGTTCCTCCGGGACCAGCGGCGTCCCGTCCGGCACCAGTGTCCCGTCCACGTCTGATACGATCAGCTTAATCATTTATCGTCATCCTCCATCAGATTTTTGAGCTCATGGCACAGTCTCCCCAGCGGAAGCCCCACCACGTTGCCGTAATCTCCGTCTATCTTTTGAATGTACTCTGCAAAGCGCCCCTGGATCCCGTAGGCCCCTGCCTTGTCAAGGGGCTCCCCGCAGGCGGCGTAAGAAGCGATCTCCTCGTCCTCCATGGGGTACACATGAACGTCCGTCCGCTCGGCGAAGGTACATCCATGGATTGCCCCCTCTGCGCACACAAGTAGCAGCGTCACGCCGGTGTAGACCTGGTGCACCTTTCCCTGGAGCTTTCCGATCATCTCCCTGGCCCGCTCCTCTGTCCCGGGTTTTCCCAGCACCTCGCCGTCCACAGCCACCACCGTGTCCGCCCCGATCACCAGCGTCCCGGGCTCGCAGCGGGAAGCCACCTCCTCCGCCTTCATGCGGGACAGCTCCATCACGATCTGGTCCGGCTCAGTCTCATCCGTCCGCTCCTCCACCTGGCTTGGGATAATCTCCGGCGCGATCCCGATCTGCGCCAAAAGCTCCTTGCGCCGGGGCGACCCGGACGCCAGCACCACCTTCCAGCCATTAAACACAGTACTCATCCTCTAACTCTCCTTTTCCTCATCCAAGCGTCCAAGGGCCGCTTAAGCCGCGCCCAAGGGCCGCCGCACAGTCGTCTAAAACCCGCCGCGCGCAGCAGCCCCCGCTCACAATTCAATATATTTTCAGACGGCCGATCACCGGCTCGTCATCGTCCTCGCCTCCAAGCCGCGCCCGAACGCAGACAATAAAATCGATCAGATAGAACACCGTCAGCCCCACGGCCAGGATGCTGTCCAAATCTCCCGGAATCATCCGCACCGCCTGCCGCACCCGCGCATCCAGGAAATAGAAGAAAAATAATCCCAGAAATCCCCAGGCCAGACTGCTCTCAAGACAGATAATCCCGTGGTAGTTGAAGGGCTTGCGGCTGTAATCCCACCAGAAAGCCCCGAACAGCCGAATCATGACGTTGGCGGTGAACAGCTCCATCGTGGTCGCCATCACCATGGACGCCGTGTAGAGCTCCATCGGCCGCCCCGCCACCGGCGCCAGCAGTATATTCGCGCCCAGCGCGCCAAATCCGTAAATGATGCAGAACGGTCCATGCCCGAAGCCCCGGTCCACAACCGGCCGCCGGTTCTCCACGCTGAGCACCGCGCACTCCAGGAGATATCCCAAAAAGCTGTATAAAAAGAAGCAGTTTATCATCTGAAAAATACCCATGTACTGTTTCCTCCCGCTCATCCCGCTGAGCTAATGTGATATTTCCCCCAAAAACTGCCCCGATCCTTCTCAATAATACTGGTTGATCAAAAGCGCCAGACCAATCCCCAGAATTGCTCCGGCCACCACCTGAAGCGGCGTGTGGCCCACATACTCCTTTAGCTTCTCCTGCAGCACCTCCGCGTTGAGCTTTAAGGGGTTCTCCATCAGGATAGAATTGAGCAGTTTGGCCTGCTTGCCCGTCTCGCGCCGGACACCGGTGGCGTCGTACATGACCACCATGGAGAGCACGAAGCACACGGCAAATTCGAAGGATCCCACGCCATAGCGGATCGCGGCAGCCGTCGTAAGGCCGCACACCGTGGCAGAGTGGGAGCTCGGCATACCGCCGGAGCCAACCATTCTCTCCCAGTTGATACTCCGGTTTAAAGCAAAATCGATCATGGTTTTGAGCACCTGGGCCACTGTCCAGCCCACGACCGCACTCACCAACACCTGATTGCTCAGCAGTTCATTCCAAATATTCATCCAAATGTCTCCTAAAATTCATTCTCCCTTGTCATAAGGCCCAGCGCCTAATGTCTGGCCGGCTGCAGCAGGCGAAGCAGACGCAAGTTTCCAAGCCGCGCCAGCGTCTCCGATGTGCTGCAGAATTTATCTGCCCAGACAATGGCAAAACCCGCGGCGCTCGTGGGCGGCACGGGAGTCAATGGCCACATGTGATGCAGGATAATCCCCCGCTCTTCCTCCGTGAGTTCAAAATTGCGCGCCGCGTTTTCCAGTGCCCTCCTCGGATGCGTAAAACCGTGGAAATGTTCCCCGGTCTCCCGCGCATGAGTGTGCCAGTCATACAGAAACAGATCATGCAGCAGCCCCGCCCGCGCAGCGCTCCTGGCATTTCCGCCGTAGCGCCGGCAAATACGGTACGCCAGGTAGGACACCTGGATACAATGGGTCCTGCACGTAGTGTTCCCGTGCTGTATATACTGATCCATGGAATTAAAAACCGGATGCTCCAGGATATCCCTCACGCACTCCATATACGCTGCATCCCGCTCATAATTCCTGCACCGGACCCAGGACTCGTCCGCAGCCCAGCTGGCCGCCTCCCTGCGCCCGCCGCTATCCGGCAAAACAGCGTTCCAACGCTTCATTGCAATCTCGCCTCTCTCTTAATCCATATTTGGGCCCCCGGGACATATGCCCGGGCGCCCAAATCCATTAAACCCATTAATATCCAACCAGCCAGTCGTAAAGCTCCTGGTATTTACCCGCCGATGCGCCCCAGGAATAGTCCTTGGCCATGGCCCGGTCGATCATCTTGTTCCACTCTCTCCGCTTGTTGTAATAGATATGCTTCGCATAGCGCACGCTGCCGAGCATCTCGTGAGCATTGTAATTCGCGAAGGAAAAACCGGTTCCGGTGCTCTCATACTCGTTGTAGGGCTCTACCGTATCCTTTAAGCCTCCGGTCTCGCGCACAATCGGCACGGTCCCGTAGCGCAGAGCCATCAGCTGGCTCAAGCCGCAGGGCTCAAACAGCGACGGCATCAAAAACGCATCGCAGCCCGCGTAAATCTTATGGGACAGCGGCTCCGAGTAGTAAATCTGAGCCGATACCCGGTCGTGGTACTTCCAGTCATAGTGCCGGAACATATTCTCATAGCGCTCGTCGCCGGTTCCCAACACAACCAGCTGCATATCGTCGCTGCACAGCTCATCCATCACGCACTGCACCAGATCCAGACCCTTTTGGTCCGTCAATCTCGACACAATGCCCACCATGAACTTCTTCTCGTCCACCGGGAGTCCCAGCTGCTGCTGGAGCGCCTTCTTATTCTTCACCTTTTCCTTGCGGAAATTCTTGGCGTTGTAGTGCTGGTCAATGTGGGGATCCGTCTCGGGGTTAAACTCCTCGTAGTCGATTCCGTTCACGATGCCTCGCAGATTGCCCGCCCTGGCGCGCATAAGGCCGTCCAGGCCCTCGCCGTAGAACGGCATCTTGATCTCCTCCGCGTAGGTGTTGCTGACCGTGGTGATCGCATCCGCATAGACGATTCCGCCCTTTAACAGGTTGCCGTCCTTGTACGCCTCCAACTTGTCAGGCGTAAAGTAGAAGTCCGGCAGCATGGTGAACTGCTTGATCGTCTTCACGTCCCAGACACCCTGGAATTTCAGGTTGTGGATCGTGATCACGGACTTGATATCCTTGAAGAACTCGCCGCCGTGGAACCGGTCCTTTAGCAGCACCGGAACCAGGCCGGTCTGCCAGTCGTGACAGTGAATCACATCCGGCTGGAAGCCAATCACAGGAAGCGCGGAAAGTCCGGCCCAGCAAAAGAAGCAGAACTTCTCCAGATCCCAGTACCAGTCGCCATAAGGCTTTTCACCGCTAAAATAGCTCTCATTGTCAATAAAATAAAAGGTGATGCCCTGGTACTCATACTGTAAAATTCCCACATAGCGGCTCTGTCCCAGATAATCCATGTAGAAATGGTTCACGTACTGCATCTGGTCACGCCACTGCGGTTTGATACAGAGGTACTTGGGGATCATCACCCGCACGTCGAAATATTCTTTATCGAAATACTTTGGCAGTGACCCTACAACGTCCGCCAACCCTCCTGTTTTAATAAATGGTACCGCTTCCGAAGCCATGAACAATATCTTCTTCATCCAAACCTCCCTCTCCTGTAAAACAGGTGCCCATTACGGCTGTTACTCTATAGTATACATTATTTTTCCGTAATTAGGAAGTTATTTCTGGATTTTTTATATTATATTTTTTTGTATTCCAGGGTAATTTTATCAGAGATCAGCGCGATAAATTCAGAATTGGTCGGTTTTCCCTTGCCCGTGCTGACGGTATAACCAAAGACTTCATCGATCGTTTCCATTTTGCCCCTTCCCCACGCCACCTCAATCGCATGCCGGATTGCCCGCTCTACGCGGCTGGCTGTGGTCTGGTGCATTTTCGCGATGGTCGGATACAGAATTTTAGTGACCGAAGTCATCATTTCCTGGTCCTTGACTGCCATGGAGATGGCGTCTCTCAAGTACTGATATCCTTTGATGTGCGCCGGTATTCCCAACTCATGAAGCATCCGGGTGATATCTGTCTCCAGGTGCTCCTCCATGTACTCCTCCTTGCTGAGGTGTGTCTGCTCCTTCATCTCCCTCGGCTTTACCTCTTTCGGCCGCTCCTCCCGAGGTTGCCTGCCGATATGCCGGATCTTGTTCACCAGTGCCTCCCGGTCAAACGGCTTCATCAGATAATAATTTGCGCCTGCCCGGAATGCTTCCTCCGCCATCTGCTCGCCGCCAACCGCGCTCAGAATGATGAACGCAGGATTCTTGACCGCCGGGTGTACACTCTTCACGCGCTCAACAACGGAAATCCCGTCAATCTTCGGCATGATCAGGTCCAGCAGCACGACGTCCGGCGTCTTATCCATAATCATGTTGATTGCGTCCTCACCGTTCTCCGCTTTTCCAATGACCGAAAGGCCATCCTCGTTCTTCAATATTTCATCCAGCGTATTCAGAATTATCGGATTGTCGTCCACAATCGCCACACTTAACTCTGCCAATTCTCATTTCCTCCCCTTCATTGTTTTTGTTCGGCAGCCACTTTAAATAATTTACAGTTTTTTCCTGCCGGAGGATTTCCATTTACATAATTGTCGGTTTTTCATCTCAAATTCCCGACAAATTACATTATATACACCCCTCACCGTGGCAGGCAACAAAAAATGACCGCAACATTTGACACGTGATGTTTTGAAATTCTATCATCAAACCCAAAGAAAAGCAATCAATTCTGGTCTAATTTAACACAATTATAACGTATTTTCGTTAAATTTATC
>USJW01000170.1 GCA_900555045.1 uncultured Clostridium sp.
CCGCCCTTATCTCCCCCGTTCTCATCCCTCCGCCCTTATCTCCTCCGTTCTCACCCCTCTTCCCTTATCTCCTCCGTTCTCATCTCTCCGCCCTCATCCCCCTTCCTCACCCCCCTCCCTCATTTCTCCACTCTCATCCCCTCGCTCGAATCACCCCCGCTCGCATTCCTCCTTCATCCCCCTATCCTTCATCCCCTTCGCAAAAATATAATACTTGACAATGCTTCGACATCGAAGTATCTTAATAGTATCATCAATATATTTTGGAGAGCGAGGGCATATCATGACTTATGTAGGGGAAGAAAAACTAAAAAGGCAGGCGGAGACCGGGTTTCCGAAGGGAGTCACAGAGATCTGCGACAACGTCTATTTTGCACTTGGATACGGCGGAAGCACGTGTACCCTTGTAGTTGGGGAAAATTCCTGCGTGCTGGTGGACACCTTAAACGGCATCGGACCGGCGAAGGAGGCCTTGGAGGAATTCCGGAAAATCACGGACAAGCCGATCCGCACGATTATCTACACCCACTATTTTCACTTTGACCACACATCCGGCGCCTCCGTATTTGCCGGGCCGGACACCCGGATCATCGGGCGCAGGCCCACGTACCCCCAGTACGGCAAGACGGGGATGATCAAGGACATCTGCGCGGCGCGCGGTGCCAAACAGTTTGGGGTTGGCCTGACACCTGAGGAGACAATCTGTGTGGGCATCGGACCGCGAAACGAGATCAACAGCCAGAAGGGAAGTCTTCCCTGCACTGAGTTTTTTGAAGACGAGGTTCTGGAGCTCGATCTGGATGGAATCAAGGTTCGCCTGACAGCGGCCCCCGGGGAGACGGACGATCAGATCTTCGTGTGGTTCCCCCAGCACCAGGTGCTCTGCTGCGGCGACAATTACTACGAGTCCTGGCCCAACCTCTATGCGATCCGCGGCGGCCAGTACCGGGATATCAACGGCTGGGTGGAATCCTTAGACAAGATGCGCGAACTGGGTGCCGAGTACCTGCTCCCCGGCCACACGCGGGCCGTGATCGGCAGAGACAAGGTCGAGTACACGCTCAAGGCCTACCGCGACGCGCTCGACTACGTCCTGACAAAGACGCTTGAGGGGATGAATGAGGGAAAAACGCCGGAGGAGCTGGTGGAATGTGTCAAATTGCCGGATGAGCTGAAGGACCTCCCGTTTCTCCAGGAGTACTACGGAACCGTGGAGTGGTCGGTGCGATCGATCTTTACAGGCTACCTGGGCTGGTTCGACGGCAACCCCACCCGGCTCGGCCATATGAACGTGACGGACCGGGCTGAGAAGACCATCGCCATGATGGGCGGCACGGACAAGATTCTGGCGGAGGCCCGTGAGGCCCTCGGCCGCGGGGAGGCGCAGTGGACCGCCGAGCTGTGCGATATCGTCATCGACAGCGGCCGCGAGGCAGCCGCTCAGGCAAAGCTTCTCAAGGCGGAAGCGCTCATCGAGCTGGGCAGACGCCAGACCAGCGCCAACGGGCGCCACTATTATCTGGCCAGCGCCGCCATGCTCCAGGGAAAAGCGGAACACAAGCTGGCCGGGGCGATGATCGACGTGGACAAGAAATAGGAGCGCGCGATGGATGACACATTTACCCTGATCAGCCGGGTCCATGAGCAGGTGCGCCGCTTTATCGCCCAGGAGCTGAAGCGGAGGGGCCTTGGCGGGATTGACACCTCCCATGGAAACGTGATTTTTTCACTCATGCAGTGCGGGGAGCTCACGATGAACGAGCTGGCGAAAAAGACCGACCGGACGCCCCAGACCATCACCAGTCTTATCAAAAAGCTGGTGGAACTGGGCTATGTGAAGACAGAGAAATCCAGGGAGGACAGCCGGGTCACGACCGCAAGGCTGACCGGCAAGGGAGAACAGCTGGCCGCCGTGATCTGCGAGATCTCAGAGGAGATTTACAGAATCCAGTATGAGAATGTCACGGAATCAGAGACGGAGGTTTTGAGAACGTCTCTGAGGCGCATGTACCAGAGCTTTGCGGACGCCCTCGAGGGCGACGACTGACCGGACACACAAAATGCCAACAAAAAACAGGGCCCGGCCTGCGGTTTTCTCCGCAGGTCCGGGCCCTTAAAGCTTTCACAGGGGGCGCTGCCAAGCGCCCTCAAATATTTCTAGTAAACTCTCGCACCGGAGCCGTCCACATAGTGTCCGTCCGGCGTCGTGGTGTTGGCATACATGGCGCCGTTGTCGCCCAGGTAGTACCACTTGCCTCCAATGTACTCCCATCCGGTCTGCATTGCGCCGCTGCCGTCCATGTAGTACCAGACACCGTTCACATTCTGCCAGCCAGTGGTCATCGCGCCGCTGGGAGCCAGGTAATACCAGGTGCCGTCAATTCTCTGCCAACCGGTCGCCATGTAGCCGGTGCGGTTGAAGTAGTACCACACGTTGTCGATCTGCTTCCAGCAGTCAGCCGGATATCCGCCTCCCTCGTAGGCGTACCACCAACCGTTCTGGTCAGACATCCATCTGCCTCTGCCGGTTCTCCAGGTGTCTTCCTCGTCCACGTCATAGTCCGGGGACTCCTCAGACCACTCTCCCACACGGTTGTTGTAATTGGAGATCGCGCGAACCTTAAAGGTGTAGGTTCCCTCCTTGTTGATGTAGCCGCCGAAATCGTAGGCGGTGGCTGTGGTCTCCACAGTCGTCACGGTCCGCTCGTCGCGCATCAGCTTCACTTCGTAATTCTTGGAGCCCTCCACTTCATCCCAGTAGGCGGTGGTTCCGCTCCACTCCAGATTCTCCGCTCCGCTCAGCTTTCCGCCGATCCGCTTTAAAGAAACGGTCAACTCCATGTAGGAGCCGCTGTCATAGATGTCGGCGTCCTCAAACTCCGCGCTGCAGCCGGTCAGACTGAAATGGCTCTTGGACTTGTAGTAGAACCGGTATCCGTCCTTGGCCGTCAGCTCCACGCGAACCCTCGGCTCATCGCCCACGCTCCACGTGTCCACGTCGTTGGTGTACTCGGCGTAATCCACGCGGAACTCACTGCTGTCGGTCTTCACGTGGATATTGCCGATCTCCTCGCCGCTCTTGGGCTCCTGGTCGTAGGAGAACGTCAGCCGCACCTTGTCGATCTTTGTGTCCGCCGCCTGTGCCGTGAACGCGGTCCCCAACACCATACTGGCCGCCAGGGCAAAAATCAGATAACTTTTTCTCTTTTGCATCATTTTGGTTTCCTCCTCTATTTCCTTTTGATCACTCATGAAAATTGTACAATTTTTTCTACATTCATTATATAAAACATTACAGATATAAACAATTTAATTCGCCTTACAACAATATTAAGTTTTTTTGACAGAAATGGGGAGTCTTGTCCATTTATTCCAAATCCTGCAGCATTTTTCTGACCTCCAGCATCCGGTCACGCAGCCGTGCGGCCTCCTCGAAGTTCAGCTCCACCGCAGCCTGGCGCATCTTTTTCTCCAGCTCCTTTGACAGCTTCTTGAGCTCCTTCTCGTCCATGGACTCCGGATCCTTCCGGAATTTCTCGTCGCTGTCCGTCACCGCCTTGGAGATGGCGATCAGGTCCCGGACCGCCTTCTTGATGGTGGTGGGGGTGATTCCGTGGGCCTCGTTGTACTCCTGCTGAATCTTGCGGCGGCGGTTGGTCTCCTCGATGGCCACGCGCATGGAGTCCGTGATGCGGTCCGCGTACATGATCACATGTCCCTCAGAATTTCGGGCCGCGCGGCCCACCGTCTGGATCAGTGAGGTCTCGGAGCGCAGGAAGCCCTCCTTGTCCGCGTCCAGAATCGCAACCAGCGTGATCTCCGGGATATCTAAGCCTTCGCGCAGGAGGTTGATGCCCACCAGCACGTCGAACACGTCCATCCGCATGTCCCGGATAATCTGGGCCCGCTCCAGCGTGTCGATGTCCGAGTGCAGATACTTCACCCGGATGCCCACATCCCGCATATAGTCCGTCAAATCCTCGGCCATGCGCTTGGTCAGCGTGGTGATTAACACCTTGTGGTGCCCCGCGACCTCCTTGTTTACCTCGGAGACCAGATCGTCGATCTGCCCCTCCACCGGCCGCACGGAGATCTCCGGATCCAAAAGCCCTGTGGGCCGGATAATCTGCTCCACCCGCATGAGCTCATGCTCCTTCTCGTACACATTTGGGGTCGCCGACACAAACATCATCTGGTCGATCTTGCTCTCAAACTCCGAAAAATTTAAGGGGCGGTTGTCCAGCGCGGAGGGCAGGCGGAAGCCGTACTCCACCAGCGTGCTCTTCCTGGACCGGTCGCCCGCGTACATGCCCCGGACCTGCGGCAGAGTGATGTGGGACTCGTCCACGATGATCAGGAAATCCTCCGGGAAATAGTCGATCAGGGTGCACGGCGGATCCCCCGGCGCGCTGCCGGTCAGATGTCTGGAGTAGTTTTCGATGCCGGAGCAAAATCCCGTCTCCCGCATCATCTCCACGTCAAAGTTCGTCCGCTCCGCGATCCGCTGGGCCTCCAGAAGCTTGTCCTCGCTCTTAAAGAACGCCACCCGCTCCTTCATCTCCTCCAGGATATTCTCCGTGGCCTCCATCATCTTCTCCTTGGGCACCACATAGTGGGAGGCCGGGAAGATCGCCACATGCCCCAGCTGGGCCTTCACGTCCATGGTCACCGTGTCGATGGCCGCGATCCGGTCCACCTCGTCGCCGAAGAATTCCACCCGGTACGCCTCCCCGTCGGAGTAAGCCGGGTAGATCTCCAGCACATCCCCCCGCACCCGGAAAGTCCCGCGCTTAAAGTCCATCTCATTGCGCTCGTACTGGATGTCGATCAGCTTGTGGATCACCTCGTCCCGGTCCTTCACCATCCCCGGCCGCAGCGAGATCACCATGTTCTTGTAGTCGATGGGACTGCCCAGGCCGTAGATGCAGGACACGGACGCCACGATAATGACATCGTTGCGCTCCGAGAGCGCCGCCGTGGCGGAGTGGCGCAGCTTGTCGATCTCGTCGTTGATGGCGGAATCCTTCTCGATGTAGGTGTCGGTGGAAGGGACGTAGGCTTCGGGTTGGTAGTAGTCGTAGTAGGAGACAAAATACTCTACCGCGTTCTCCGGGAAGAACTCCTTAAACTCGCCGTAGAGCTGAGCCGCGAGGGTTTTGTTGTGCGCGATGATGAGGGTTGGTTTCTGTAATTGCTGGATGACGTTGGCCATGGTAAAAGTCTTGCCAGAGCCCGTAACCCCTAGTAAAGTCTGGAATTGGTTGCCTTCTTTGAAGCCTTTTACGAGGGCTTCAATTGCCTGCGGCTGGTCGCCGGTGGGCTGGTATTCACTGTGTAATTTGAATCCGGCATCGCTTTTTATGCCGGTTTCATGAGCAATCAGCGGAACGGATTGCGTTTGTCCTTGATTAGCCATGTTGTGTTTTTACCTCCTTGGTGACCCTGAAAAAAGTACGTCTATTAGGCAGAAGTTCGTAATCTGAACCATTTTCGCCCTGCCTAATAGACGAACTTTTGCTATTTTACGAATGAAAGTCACTAAAACCTTCTTTTTAACATCGCAACACTATATAAAACCTGGTGGAATTAGTATTCCTAAAGGTCACTAAACGATACAAAGACGGCTTCGCAGTCCTTGCATCACTCGGAACATGCTGTTCCTCGTTGACTTGTCAGGTGAAAGCAAATGCTCCCTGCGGTCGCGCTTACTTTCCTGCTAACAAGTCAAATTATAACATGGTAAGTTCATAATGTATAGCCACAAGACGGAACATTCGTTCTTTTTCTTGTAGCTTCATTTTCCCATTTTCTATTCACTTAATATCTGCATAAGGTTTTTATGATATCACGAATGCGTTCTTTATATTGATTATAAATCGCTTTTCATCCATACTTAGGAGTGAACACAATGTGGTACTTGCACCTCCATTTTGTATATGCCATATCATAATTCTTGTGTGCCTTTCTTTTCTTAGATAGTAGCTTGAACAACTCTATTTGTAAACGGTAGATAGTGAGTACTCCCACGAATGCAAGGGGCTGTGAAAAAAGTCCCCTAAGTCGCCGCCACCCGTAAAACGGGTGGCTCGACGAACGGGTATAACCCTTTGATGCTAGGCCAGCGTCTCAAGGCGCTGGCTTTCGCTTGCTCAAGCCACTATGCTTTTCACTCGTTGCAGCCCTTAAAAGGGCATTCGTAATACCGACTAACCTTTAAAAGGGTCTTCGTATTCTTTCAAACTTAACTTGTCTTGCATAATATCTGCCTTCTCCTGATCTTGTATATATTTCCGGATGGTGTCTACATTTAAACCTACTGTGCTTACGTAGTATCCCTCCGACCAGAAATGTCGATTTCCAAACTTATATTTTAAATTTGCATGTCGATCAAACATCATCAATGCTGATTTCTCTTTCAGATACCCCATAAAACTGGATACACTTAATTTGGTGGTATACTCAGTAAGCGCCAAATATTAGGGTGGCTAGCGCTTTGCCGCCAAATACCTCATAATGATAGATAGCTAGATGCAAGCACTTCTCTTTGGTATACGATACATTTCATTGATAGGTGCGAGCATTTCACTACACATTTATGGGGGGATCGAAAATGTCCAGTTACAATGCCAGAGTCCCAGCTGATCAGCAGCTCCAACTAATTATGGAATGCAGGAACAGTGGGCTCTCCGATTATCAGTGGTGTAAGGAGCACGGAATTCATCCGGGAACCTTTTACAACTGGGTCAGTAGACTCAGGAGAAAGGCCTGCTGTGAAATCCCTGAGTCAATTTCCAAAGCGGAGCCTTCACCGGCTCAGGAAGTGGTCCGCTTAAACGTTCATTCAAAAGCAGCGAATCCTGAGCGGATGCTTCTATGCCAGTCGGCGCCTGCGAGTCCAACCTGTATTGCAGATATTTCTGTCAGCATAGAAATATCTCTGGGCAATGCAACAATCCGCATTGCCAATGGCACCGACCCT
>USJW01000171.1 GCA_900555045.1 uncultured Clostridium sp.
TTTTTTTGTTACTCTCTTTTTATGGTTTTAGTATAATCATTCTCGCGTCATTTGTCAATACTTTTTTCAAAATTTTTAAATATTATTAGTTTATAATGTATAAACTGTCGAAATTTTCAGTTTTTTCATGTCTGTTTCGAAAAAACATTCCTTCTGCCACAGCCGGTCTCCCGAAACGCAGGCCCCACCGGTCAGCAGATCTTATCCCCGTTTTTCACCGCCTCCGTCGGCGTGAGAAGCACGATCCCCTGCTCGGAGTCGCTGCCCAGCACCAGCACCTCGCTCTTCACATCCGCAATCCGGCGGGGCGGGAAATTGACCACCGCCACCACCTGGCGGCCCACCAGATCCTCCGGCGTGTACCGCGCCGTGACCTGCGCCGACGAATTCTTGACGCCGATCTCCTCCCCGAAATCGATGGTCAGCTTGTAGGCCGGCTTCCTGGCGCGCTTGTTCACCGACACCGCCATCACCGTCCCCACGCGCATGTCCACTTTCTCAAAATCTTCAATCTCAATCATAATGTTTTCTCCCTGTTTCCTGTATTTTACAAAAAGAAATCCGTCTGGCTGAACAGAATCTCCCCGCCGCACATGGTGAGCTGCGGAACAAGCAGCACATCCCCGGCCAGCTCCTCGCCCTTCCAGTCCCTGTGGACGACCCGCTGCTCCTTCAGTCTGAGGATCACCAGATCAGCCCATGCCCCCGGCGCCAGCGTACCGATTTTCCCCGCAAGCCCCATGGCCCGGGCCGGGACCTCAGTCACCGCCCGCAGCACCTGTTCCAGGCTCATGCCGAGGGAGAGATACTTGGACAGAAGCGTGGGCAGATTCTTGACGTAAGGCGGTATGTTGAACTTGTCCACCGTCAAATCCGTGCTGATGATGTCCGGCAGAAATCCCGCCGCCATGGCCCGCCTGGCCGTGCCCACGTCAAAATTGCTCCGGCCGTTGGCCGCGTCGAACAGAACGCCCCGGACTCTGGCCGCAAGTACGCCCGGATCAATCGATCCGTCCTCCCGCACGATCCCGTTCCCGTTTCCGTGATAGCAGTGGCAGAAAATATCACCCGGCCGCAGGCAGCCGGCCAACTCCCCCGCCGTGCAGGGCGGGTTGGTGGCGTGGACGCACACGCGCAGGTCCGTCCCCAGCTTCCGGTTCAGCTCCTCCGCCAGCTCCACCACATATTTCAGGTAGTCCAGGCCCCGCTCGTCCGGCACGATGCCCCTGGAGATGCGGATTTTAAGCCCCAGAATATTGTCCCGGTACCGGTCGATCACGCGCTCCAGGCGGTCCAGGTTGTAGAGCGCCGGGTCAAAGTCCTCGCAGAGCCGCGTGTCCAGCTGGCCGCCGGAGTAGACCGTGACAAATCCCTTGAGGCGAAGCGCCGAGTGGACCACCACCGTCTTGTAGAACGCCTCGTAGTTGACCGTCCCTGCAGTCCCCGCGTCCACAGCCGCCGTGGTGCCCTGGGCTGCCATGAAATCCGGCCGCAGGCCCATGCCGCTGCCCTCGTAAAAGATGTGGGTGTGAAAATCGATCAGCCCCGGCGCCACGATGCAGCCGGAGGCATCGATCACATGAGTGCACGCCGCACCCTCCCCGCCGGTCTCTACAATATGGCCTCCCCGGACCGCCACGTCCATCACCCGGTCTATTCCCCGGGACGGGTCCACAACCCGGCCGTTTTTAATCAAAAAATCTGCCTCTGCCTTCATTCTCCGTATTCCTCTCAAAACCGCTGTGTTTTTGTCCGGAGCGCCCTACGCCAAATCTTACATGTCAGGGACCGCTCCCCTCAAAGGATAGCACCAAAACCCGATGCAAACAACCCCCGGTGGACGCAGTTTCCCGCATCCGCCCGGAGGCTGTGAGATTTTATTGCCGCTTCATCCCTTACACGATAGGGAAGAAGAAATTCGCCGACAGGCACACTGCAATTCCATAGATTATCCACAGCGGCCCGAAGGTCATCAGTATGTTCTTCACCTTGTACTGTCCGGCTCCGAACGCGATGGCGATGGAGGGGGAACCGGTTGGGGTCAGCATAGCTGCGGTGCAGCCTGCGAAGATCGCCATGGTGAACGGTCTGGGGTCCAGTCCCTGGGACAGCGCCGTCACGACGGCCAACGGCACGAACACCTGCTGGGAGGCGGTGTTGCTCATAAACTGGGTCAGAATGGCGCCCGCAAAGTAGAACGCAAAGAGCATAAGCATTGGGGAGGGATCGCCGCCCAGGAGCGTCATGATGAAGTTGGACACCACGGTTCCGGCACCGGTCTTCTGCATGGCTGTTCCCAGGGGGATCACGCCGGCCAGCATGAAAATCGTGTCCAGATTGATAAAGTTCTTGATGTCATTCAGGTTCAGAATGTTTAAGTAGGTCAGAATAAGCACCGCAATGACCGGAAGGATGTACATCGGGAACGGAAGGTATTTCTGGAACAGGATTCCCAGGAAGTTTAACCCGAAGATCACGTAAACGATCTTTTCCTGTCCGGGAGTCAGAAGCGGCTTGCCGTCGCCGGACGCCTTGATGGTCAGGTTCTCAATGCGGTTGGCGGGAAGCATCTTCCAGCCGATTAACACGATGTAGACGAAGGCCAGGATGGACGGAAGCAGAAGCATCTTGCTGTAGTCCAACGCCTCGATCATCTGGGTCGCGCCGTTGGCCTCCAGAAGTCCGTTGATCATCACAAAGTATGCGCCGGGCAGAAGGCCCTGAACGCAGTGGGCCAGAACCGCGCCCGGGAACAGCAGGTGGGACGGCTGAACCTTGCTCTTCTCGTCAAATGCGGCCATAAACGGCAGGAACATGCTGATGAGGGCCGTGGGCATGCTGAACTGGATGATCACCACGCACGCCAGCATGTAGGCAAACACGATCAGCTGCCCTTTGCCGGAGTGCTTCATCAGCATCTCCTTCATCTTCGGCACCAGGCTTGTCTTGCTCAGAGCGCCGCTTAAGATGAACATGCCTGCGATCATCACCACGTTGGTATTGGAAAAGGAAGCGTAAGCTTCATTGAACGTCAAAACACCGGTCAGGCACAGAACGGTGGACGCGGTCATGGCCACCAGGCCCAGTTTGAATTTGCCGCACAGAAAGCCGATGATCATCAGCAGCAAAACTGACAGCGTAATTACCAATTGCGTATTCATATGGTTTCTCTCCCCCTATTTCATCTGATTTTAGAGTTTTTCTCTGCGTACCTCTTCCTCCGCACTGTGAAGAAGCGCTTTCATGTATCCCATAAAGTAGGCCGCCGACAGATCGGACATCCCTTTTCCGTCCTGGTTGAAGAACGGATGGTCAATGTTCAGCTGCCCGTTATAGTTACAGCGCACCAGCTGCTTCATGATGGCATACATGTCCGCATACCCGTCCTCCAGCAGCGTCTCCTCGAAATACGGCATGGTGGAGCTGACATTTCGGAAGTGCACCACGGAGATCTTATCCTGCTCACAGAAGGTCTTTATGTCCTCCATCAGATCGCCGAAGCTCTCGCTCTCCAGCCAGCAGCCGATGCACATTTTCATGGTCAGGTACGGGCTGCCATTCACCAGGGCAAAGGCCCTTTTGTAGCACTCCGTATTCCAGATCAGGCTGTGCACGCCGCCTAAGGACGGCACCGGCGGGTCGTTGGGGTGAAGGGCAAGCCTCACGTCCGCCTCCTCGCAGACGGGGAGCGCCCGGTCCATGAAGTACTTAAAGTTGGCCCAGATCTCCTCCTCGCCGTACTCCCTGTCATTGGAAATCGGCCTGGACAGGATCTCCTCCATGTCGCAGATAAAGGACTTTTCGCCGCGGTTATATTTTCCCGCGTCGATGCGGCTCCTGAAGATGCCGTTGGGCTGCCATGCGATGTAATTGACATGGACTCCCGCCCGTCCTAACGCCCTGGTGAACGCATTGTACCGGTCGATCCACAGATCCCGGTCCGGCTTTCCCAGATGGATCTCCGGGCATTTCTGCAGGTTCGGGCAGCCGGCGTCCGCAATCTTTAAGTCGTACCTTGAGGCCTTTTCCTGAAACCGCATGATTCCGTCGTAGTCCGCGTCGTCGGGCAGAAAATTCACCGCCAGATACTCGATGCCCATGCCGCGGATGGACTGCATCTGTTCCTCTGTCATTTTGCTGGAACAGTTTGCCTGTACATTGATCATATTCTATATCCTCTCTCTTCCATTTACTCGCGAGCTTTTATGCATTTATTATAGATTCTTGTTGAAAAAAAGTACACTTTAGTTTATAAATGACAGTATAGCCATACGCTATAACCAAGGAGGGGGAACACTATGGATTTGCACCATCTGGAATACATTGTGGAGATCGCAAACGAGAAAAATATTTCAAAGGCCGCCGAGAAGCTGCACGTCTCCCAGCCGACCCTAAGCATCTATCTGTCCAAGCTGGAGAGGGAGCTGAATCTGAAGCTGTTTCACCGGGCCAACAACGTGCTGACCATCACGGAGGCCGGGCAGAAGTATGTGGACACCTGTAAAAAGATACTGGAATTAAAAGAAGCGCTGTACAGAGACCTTTACAGCGGCAAGGCGAACGTGTTTCACATGGGAATCCTGTCCAGCGACGCGGCGATATTCGCAAAAGTGATGCAGGAATTTATCCGCCTTTACCCCCAGATCAACCTGCAGCCGGAGGTTCTCAAATCCAGGGAAATATACCGGATGGTCCTAAGCGGGGAGCTGGACTTCGGCTTTATCACTTCCTATTCCAGTAATCCAAAGGAGGTGCTGGCGGATGTGAACATTTCCATTGTGAAAGAGTATGAGCTGATGCTCTATATAGCGAAAAACAATCCTGTCTACAGCATGCTGAATCTGGAAGACGGAGTTCTCCAGGAGGCGGATTACCCGCTGCTCGACCAGATGAGTCTCTCCATCTCCCGCCTGCCCATGATCCGCGAGCGGATTCTGGAGGATCTGCTCCCTGCCATGGGCCTTAAGCCGCAGCAGATTCTCACCAACGACAGCCTGGAGCTGTGGAATACGTTTTTGCGCATCAACAATGCCTACAGCTTCTCGCCGTACAGCTATGTGGACGACAGCATCGCCCTGATCCCGCTCAAGTTTCACCCGAAAATCTACAAGGTGCTGATCTATCCCAAGGGAATACAGGTCACGGCGCCGGAGCGGCAAATGATCAAAATGGTGATTAAGGAGTTGGAAAACAGGCCATATTACTACTGGATGCTGAGCAATCACATGGACAAGTAAACAAATTAAATATACAATTTTAACTTGTGCTTTTCTCCCCATGCGCTATAATACTTGTTATAAAACCGTTAAAGCGTTTTTCAACCAGGAGGAATTTATGAACAAGAAAAGACAACTGCTTCTCAACCTGGCCCTGACAATTTTCTTTGTGCTGGCCGTCATCGTGCGCGGACCTAACCTAAATCCCCTGTACTCCGACGGAGCCTTCACCTGGTGTTTTGTCATCAGCTGTTACGTGATTCTGAACTTTTTTATCTGTCTGGGAAGCATGCGGATCAACACCAACGAGTACGGCCGCATGCAGCTCTCCATCGACAGCAGTGTAAAGAGCGTGAAAAAGGGCTTTGTGCTGCTGGCGATCCTGTGGGTTCTCTACTTCGCCGTCACTCTGATCTCCATGCCGCTGTTCAACTACAAGGCATACCGCGACCAGCTGGGCTCGCCCCAGGTCTCCGAGTTCAATGAGACCGTACAGCCCCTGGCCTTAAATCAGCTTCCCATCGTGGACAAGGACCTGGCGCGGGAGCTGGCGGACAAGAAGGTGGGTGAAAACCCCGGCCTTGGCAGCCAGGTGATGCTTGGAACCCCCGTCATCCAGAAGGTGGACGGAAAGTTAGTCTGGGTGGTGCCCCTCGAGCACTCCGGCTTCTTTAAATGGCTCAAGAACATGGACGGCTCCGCCGGATACATTGTGGTGGCGGCCAACAACGTAAACGACGTGACCCTGGTCACGGACCACAAGATCAAATACCAGGCCAACGCCTACATTCTGGACGACCTAAACCGCCACGTACGCCTGTTCGGCGGCGGACTCTTTAAGGGCCTGACCGACTACTCCTTTGAGCTGGACGACGACGGCGTGCCCTACTGGGTGTTAACCACCTACAAGAACCGCTGGCTGTTCAGCCTTCCGGAGGCCGACGGCGTGCTGATCGTCAACGCGACCACCGGCGAGTCCACACACTACACGATGGAGACCGTGCCGGACTGGGTAGACCGCGTGCAGCCGGAAGGGTTTGTGATGCAGCAGATCAACAACCAGGGCCAGTACGTCCACGGAATATTCAACTTCTCCAACCAGGACAAATTCAGGCCCAGCCGCGGCGACATCATCATCTACAACGACGACCGCTGCTATCTGTTCACCGGCCTCACAAGCGTCGGCTCCGACGAGTCCGCCATCGGCTTCATCCTGGTGGACATGGTGACCAAGGAGTCCCTCCTGTACCAGATGAGCGGCGCCACCGAGCTGGCGGCCCAGAGCTCCGCCGAGGGCAAGGTGCAGCAGTACGGCTACCGCGCCTCCTTCCCGATGATCATCAATCTGGACTAGGGAGAAGAAAGTCACGGCATCCGCCGTTTCTTCGGTATACTGATCACATTCCACTTTGTTTGTTTCTGCTGGATA
>USJW01000172.1 GCA_900555045.1 uncultured Clostridium sp.
TGTACGTTATATACTTCCCGATATATAGAGTTTTTTACTGTTTCAAAATCCCTTTCATGCTCTAAATTTCCGTGTGCAGAGCAAAGGACCGCTCAGTCATCTCCACTATTTCTAGTTGGAAACCACCATGGTTCTAAGGCCGTCCGCTGCGGTGGCGGCGTTGAAAATGTAGAGGGTGTAGGAGGTGTTGGCGCTCATGTTGGCGGCTGCGGTGGCAACCGACACGCCCGGCATGGAGCCGGTTCTGGAGATATAGAGCTGGTACCAGCCGGGGTAGAAGCTGGTGTAAGGGGTGATCTCCCGGTAGCGCACGTTGGTGAACGGCGTGTAGGTGCTGTTCTGGCTGCCGATGGACACGTCGAAGGGCCCCAGGTTTAGGGAGAGGTTTGCGACCCGCAGGCAGCTGGTGCCGGAGGGGGCGTTGCAGGAAATGTCGGAAATCTCCATGATGTCCAGGCCGCTGGCCGTGTTGATGATGGCCACAGTCATGGAGCTGCCCGCGCGGACGGTGATCTGCTTCTGGACGTACACGTAGCCGTTGGCGCCGGCGATGGTCACGGTCTGTCTGCCGCTGGTGGCCTGCAGGTAGTTGGACATGTCCCCGTTTCCGAAGCGGCTCGCCACCAGCCAGTTGCCCAGGTAGACGAAGAAGGGCTGATAGCCGTTGGAGGCGTTTAAGAAGCGGACTCTGCCGAAGCTGTTGTTGTCACAGGAGAAGCAGGGGAAGGTGACTCCCGGGATGATGGTCACGCTGCCGCCGGTTCCGGGGATGATGGGCCGGAAGATGGGGGGATTGCCGCCCGCCACAGGGCCGCCCTCGCCGGGATTAGGGAGGGGGATCACCGGAGTGTTGGCGTCCGGTACAGAATTATTGCCGTCCGCCACGGGGCCGCCCTCGCCGGGGTTGGGAAGGGGAATCACTGGAATCTGGGCATCGTTATCCACCGCGGTTGTGCTGACGATGGAGGGTTCGTCATTGTTGTCTAAATAGTAGGGCTGACGATTCATGTTGACCTCACTGTTTGATTGATTCAGTATAGTGTATTCAGGAAAGGAGGAAAGAGTGAATGGGAAATAAGAAAAAGATTGAGGGCGCGAAAGAAACGCGCGGGAACACAAAGAGGCGGGCGGGGCCACTGGGGCTGGTACGCGAAGCGCAGGGGCTAAAGGCCGGTGAGTGCCAAAGCCGCGGCACCGGCTCTAGTCGCGGAGAAATTCTCCGAGTGTCGACACAGTCGCCACTCTGTAAAATTTATGGCGCTGCCATAAATTTTAGTTGCTGAAGGATGAAATGACGATTTCCTCGTACAAGGGCTTTCAGCCCCTAAAAATCGCCATTTCTGCACTGCGGCGGAAGTGAATTCCGCCTACGTGATTCCAGTTCGAGGCGCTTCGCCCTCGAGCTCTCGACGCGAAAAATAACTTTGTCTACAATCTGAACAGGGGGACCTTTTAAGTTCCCCCTGTCTGCCTTTATCATACACATATTTGCAATCTTCCATACGAACACGGCTGCAGCGGTCAACGGACTGCGCGGCGCAGGGCTCTATGCCCGGCCACCGTTTCCGGCTGTACGCTCCCCCTCATTTTAAGGCTGTCCGCCCGCTCCAACTTCTGTCGCGTTCTTGGCTCCAGCTTCAACTCCCGCCGCGCCCTCATCTCCCGATCCCGCCTCTGACGTCATCTCAGCCGCAACCTGGCTCTCCTTTGCGGCGCGCTCCTCGGCTGCCCGGGATTCTTTAATGCGCTCGTCCTCCCTGGCTGCCTCCTCCGGCGTGCGCAGGCCGCCATAGTGGTAGGATACCCCCGCATCCCACAGCAGCCACTCGTCATAGCCCGCGTCGTACACCGCCTGGATCTGGGCGCGGACCTGCTCATCCCCGTAGTCGATGTGATTCTTCAGATAGGAGGCGGTGAAATCCTGCAGCCACGGCCGCACGATGGCCTTCCTGCCCTCGCTCTCCCCCGCGGCCAGCGCCTCTTTAGAGCCCTTCAGCGCGTTGAGGATGGTGTCATATGGCTGCATGTCCGGGTGCTCGATGCCGAAATTCCCATCCCCATAGTGGGAGGGGTAAATCATGGGACACAGATAATCCAGGTGCTTTGCCATCTCCCCGTAGTCCTGCCCCACGGCCTCGGCGTCCTCGCCGCTGCGGATGATGGTCCCGAACACGTCGGCCGACACATTGAGGCCTTCCCTGGCCAGCTGGTCGTAGGCGTAGGTGATGAACTCCGTGATGGTCTCCTCCTTGCTGCGGCCCTTTGTGTCCGCCTCGTCGAACACCACATCCTTCATGGTCTTGTCCACCGCAAAGCGGATGTAGTCGAACTGAATCTCGGAGAAGCCGATCTCCCCGGCCTTCTTCCCCACCTCCACCAGGTAGTCCCAGACCTCCTGCCGGTAGGGGTTGACCCAGGCCAAACCCTTGTTGTCCCGGTAAATGCTCCCGTCCGCCACGTGCAGGCTCCACTCCGGCTTCTGCTCCGCCAGATACGGATCCCTGAACGCCACCACGCGAGCGATGGGATAAATGTTGTGCTCCTTCAGCTTTTGAATCAGGGCCGGCATGTCCCTTATAAACACCTTGGTTGCCCCGATCTCATTGACGGTGGGCGCGTCCATGGCGAAGGTAATCCGCCCCTGGTCGTCCTTCACATCGATGACCATGGCGTTTAATTCCGTCTGGTCCATCTGCTCGATAATTCGGTCAATCATATCACCGGTGCCCGCCACATAGGCCGAGACATAAATTCCTTTTACCTTCACGCGCTCCCGCTCCGGGTAGTTGGAGATCGAGATGGCTGCCTCCTCGGCTTCCTCCGTCTCGGCCTCCGTGCTCTCATCCGCCGCAGAAGACTCTGCCTGCGTTTCACTGGCCTCTATGTCTGGGATATCCTCCACCGGTTCGTATCGGGTGCAGCCGGTCAGCGCGAGTGCAAGCACGCCTGCCGCTATCCACTTTCTCATACGTAACCTCTGTCTTTCTCAAATATTCAATTACGCCCTGCCGGGCATGTTATCTATATTCAAAAGGCAAACGCCTGTATTTTCAAAGCGGATTATGGCCCCATCCGTCGTTTCCCACTATAATAGCACAGTTTTTCCATTTTGTACATGAAAATATGACAAATCCATTACGAAATCATTAATTTCTCCCACATTTCTGTTAAAAAAAGGAGTTTTCCAGCTGTCCGCCGCCACAAAAGTGGGAAAGCGCCGCAGATCCCACCTCACTTTCGCGCAGAAAAATCTCCCCCGCATTGGGGGAGATTTAAACAAATCACTGTTTTACTATGCGATTACGCCTCCGCGAGATGTCTCTCTAAGGTGGCTCTCACAGCGCCGGGGCCGGCGATCAGCTCGGTGAAGATTCCCTCCACGGTCTCGCCCAGGCCAACCTCATACAGGTTGACGCCGAAGATCTTGGCGTTGCTTAAGATCGGCTCCAGAACCTTGTGCACGTCGCAGCTCTGGCCCAGCTTCACATCCTTCAACAGCTCGGCCATGGACTCGTACATGGGATCCGGGCTGACGGTGAAGGTGTTGCCCTGATCGTCCACGCCCATCAGGTAACGGCACCATCCGGCCTGCACCATGGGGATGAACTTTAAGTCGGACACGGAGAGCTCAGGTCTCGCCGCATACTCCTTGATGGTCTCGCCGAAGCGGATGGACAGCTTCTGGGAGGTATCGCAGGCAATTCTCTGGGGCGTATCCGGCATGAAGGGGTTGGGCACGCGGATCTGCAGAACCTCGTCGATAAACTTCTTGGGGGAGAGGATGCCCGGGTCAGTCACAACCGGCAGGCCCTCCTTGTAGCCGATGATCTCCACCAGCTTCACCAGGTCCGCGTCCTTCATCTCCTCGCTGATCTTGGTGTAGCCCAGCAGGCAGCCGTAGATCGCCAGGGTGGTGTGCAGCGGGTTTAAGCAGGTGCAAACCTTCATGCGCTCCACCTTCTCAACCGTCTCGCGGGTGGTGAACATCACGCCGGAATTCTCCAGGGCCGGACGGCCGTTGGGGAATGCGTCCTCAATCACCAGGTACTCAATCTCCTCCGCGTTCACGAAGGGAGCCACGTAGGTGTTCTTGCTGGTCACGATGCTCTCGGTGTCCGTAAAGCCTACCTCCTCCAGCATCTTCTTCACGCTGTCGTCCGGTCTGGGGGTAATCTTGTCGATCATGCTCCAGGGGAAGGACACGCATGCGGGGTTCTCGATGTAGCCTAAGAAGCCCTCCTCAGCCAGACCTCTCTTGGTCCACTCTGCCGCGTAGGCGTGCACCGCCGCGTAGAGCTTGTCTCCGTTGTGGGAGCAGTTGTCCATGCTCACCATGGCCACCGGCAGCTTGCCGTTCATGTAGCGGTGGTAGCACAGAGCCGCCAGCTTGCCGATGTAGCTGTCCGCGCGCTCAGGGCCGGCCTCAAAGTCGGCGGTCACGTCCGCACGGTAGCTGCCGTCCGCCCCGGTCAGGCTGTAGCCCTTCTCGGTGATGGTGAAGCTGACCATCTGCAGGGTCTTGCTGGCAAAAATATCCTTCAAGCGGTTCCAGTCGGCCTCATCATGGCGGTCCACGGTCAGAGACTCCGCCAGGCTCGCGATCAAGGTCTTCTCGATGGTTCCGTTGGCCTTCAACGTCACCAGCAGGCTTAAGTCATCCTGAGGACGGTACGCCTTCTTCACGATCTCGTAGTCGTAACCCTCCGCCACGATGATTCCGGTCTTCTCGATGCCCTCGTTCAGCAGCTTCTGCTGAAGGGCAGCCGGGAATGCGCGGAAAATATTTCCGGCACCGAAGTGTATCCACTGGGGAGTCTTCGCAGTCTCCGCCTTCATGGCCTCACGGTCAAACTTCGGAAGCTCGATCCCCGCCTTCTCCCAAACACTCTTGTCTTTCAATTCACTGTCCAGTAAACGCATAACCTTTTCCTCCTGATCTATGTTGCTATGACTGCCTGTTTCTGATGGTCTTATCATACCACCCATCCGTCAGGATATCCATATCTGTTTTTGTTGATTACATTGCAAAAGTTGTGCTGTATGCCTTTTCCGCCCCCCGCGCCCCGCGCACCAAAAAAGCCGGGACGCTTTTTGCGTTCCCGGCCATGCTCTGAGCTAAGCCTACTGCTGCTCACAGGATATACGGCATACCATCTCCTGGGTTTCCATCGGCTCCAAAACCTGCGCTTCCACCGCCGACGCGTTGAACAGAACCAACACCGCCGCCAGCATAAACCAGGCCAGGCCTCCCAGTATCTTCCGAATTTTCATACTACTCCTGCCTCCTGGATTCATAAGCCTCACCTTTGAGTTGCTTACCCTATGTCCGACTAACATTATACAAATTTTAGCCAAAAAAGCAAGTCCTTTTTTGGTTAAACTATCTTACATTTTCTTTAACCCATCCGTACCGGCGAGCCCTAATGAACCTCCACTCGCGGCAGCACCGCCGCCAAGTCCACCGCGTAGCGATCCGTCCGCCCCTCCTCGATGTACACCGGCACCAGCTTCGACGTCAGAAGGCCGCTCGGATCAAATCCCAGGCGGTCGCTGCGGAAAATATGGACCGTCCCCTTCTCATCCACATAGCGGCAGGACACGCGCCACGGGCAGCTGCCGTTGATGGAGACGGATGTATCCTGGTAAATTTCTGCGACCTCCGCGTAGATGCGCCTCCCGCTCTCCAGCAGGCGCCGCTTTCTCTTAGCCAGACTCCGCTGCACAAGGATGACGGCCAGCCCCGCCGCCGCGAACGTTCCGCCCAGGGCGAAGAACAGCAGCGGAAGAAACGCGGACCGGTAGGGCTCCTGCCCCATGCCAGCGGCCAGGACACACGCGACCACAAGGAAAACTCCCCCCACCGCCGCCCAGATGCCCCCGAACAGGTACATAAAAAATTTCATTCCATCCATTTTTCCGCGTTTTCTCAAGGTCTCTCCTCCTGCCAGGAATCCGGCAGCTCCATCTCGTCCCCCATAGGCACAAAGCCATAGTCCAGGTAGAGTGGCCGCCCCATGGACGTCGCCTCCAGGGAAATGTGGCTGATTTTCCGGGATCTGGCCTCCTTCACCAGAAGCGAAAGCGTGTGCCTTGCGATCCCCCGCCTGCGGTGTTTAGGGCTGGTATACATGTTCATGATGTACGCCTTCCACCCGCTCGGATTGTGGACGGTTGGCATCACCTGAAAAAAGCTGATTCCGCCCGCCCCTGCAAACTGTCCGCCGTCATACACCAGGTAAGCCACGTGGCTCCCATCCGCCAGCGCGCGCCGGTAATACTCAGCCGACTCCCGCTCCACTTCCCGCAAGTCGGCCGTCTCCTCAAGCCCGTTGGCCGCCCTGAGCACCGTTATCCGCGTGCGCACCAGCTCCTCCAAATCTTCCATTCCCGCTCTCTTAAAAATCAGCTCCATCCATCCGCCCTCCACGAATCAAAGCCGGCCAAAGGGCGCGGCATCGATTTTTTTCCTATTATACCGCAAAGGGCTGTCTCTGTAAACAGCCGCAATTTTTGATAAAGGTTCGACAA
>USJW01000173.1 GCA_900555045.1 uncultured Clostridium sp.
TTGGTGTTTGCGTGTCTGATGCGAGTATAGCAATGGGGGGTGCGGCGTGTCAAGAAGGGGGGAATCGGTGCAGAATCCGCCACAATCCAAGATTGCAATTTATAATAGAGTCTGCTAAAATAGAGCGGAGACATTTGTGAACACAACGATCAAGCAGACGGCCGGAAACGGCCGGATACAGGAGGACAGGCAGAATGAGTCGCAGAAGAAGAAAGGGCAGAGGATGGTCCGACGCCGATAAAATTAAATATATCCGGATGATGGCGGTGCCGCTTGTGATTGTGGCGGTGCTGGTGGTGATCATTCTTGTGATGGACAAAAAGCCCAAGGAGACGGGTGCCTCGGCGGACAGTAAGGAAAGCTCGGTGGAGATCGTGGTCCAGGAGTCCGGGACCACAGGACCCATCGCACAGAGCGACACCGTCGCCCCGGACAACAGCGAGTACAAGACGGATTTCTCGGACTATGAATTAAAGAAGGACGAGGTCCCGGAGGTGACGCGCCTGATCAGCGATTACTTCCAGGCCAAGGTGGACCAGGACGCGGAGGCGCTCTATGGCATCTTCGGCAAGTCCGACACCTCGGACCTTACGGAGCGCCAGTCGCAGCTTGAGGAGGAGGCCAAGTTTATCGAGGACTACCAGGACATCGTCTGCTACACCAAGGAGGGGATGACGGAGGACTCCTACGTGGCCTATGTGACCTACAAGATCAAGTTCCGCAGAGTGGACACCCTGGCGCCCGGCCTCATGTGGTGCTACGTGGTGAAGGACGAGAGCGGCCAGTATGTCATCCGCGAGAACGTGGTGGGCGAGGAGGCCGACTACGTGGCGAAGGCCAACCAGACGGAGGATGTGCGGCTCCTGGCCTCCCAGATCAACCAGCAGTTAAAGGAAGCTCTTGAGTCCGACGCGCTGTTGGCGGGCGTGTACAAGAAGCTCCAGAACGGTGCCGTGGTGCGCGCCACCGAGGAGAGCAGGGACAGCGAGGTCTCCATCATCACGGATGAGACCGGCGGTGAGTCCGGAAGCGCAGGCGAAGGCCAGGACGGTGAGACCGGCGTTTCCGGCGAGGGACAGGACAACGAGTCCGGTTCCGCAGGCACGGGCCAGGACCAGAGCAGTGAAACCAGTGACAGCGCCGGTGACAGCAGCGCCGCACAGGACAATGTGCAGGGGGCAGAGGAGAGCTCCTCCGCTTCCGAAGTAAAAATAGGCGAATAAACCGGAGGCGCAAATAGGACAATGGATGTAAAGGATTTTAATTTTGATCTGCCGCAGGAGCTGATTGCCCAGGATCCCTTGGAGGACCGGGCATCCTCGCGGCTTTTAGTGTTGGACAAGGATACAGGCGCGGTGACCCACCGCGTGTTCAGGGATATCGTGGAGTATCTGCGGCCCGGCGACTGCCTGGTGATCAACGACACCAAGGTAATCCCCGCCCGCCTGTTCGGCGTGAAGACGGACACCGGGGCGAAGATTGAGATTCTGCTGCTCAAGCGGCGGGAGAACGATATCTGGGAGACACTGGTAAAACCCGGAAAGAAGGCGAAGCCCGGCACGGAGATCTCCTTCGGGGACGGCCTTTTGACCGGCACGGTGTTAGAGACGGTGGACGACGGAAACCGTCTGATCCAGTTCCACTACCAGGGGATTTTTGAGGAGATTTTGGACCAGCTGGGCCAGATGCCCCTCCCCCCCTACATCACACATCAGTTAAAGGACAAAAACCGCTACCAGACGGTCTACGCCAAGCACGAGGGATCCGCGGCCGCGCCCACGGCGGGGCTGCACTTCACCCAGGAGCTGTTAAAAGAGATCGAGGACATGGGCGTGAAGATCGCCCATGTGACGCTGCACGTGGGCCTCGGCACCTTCCGCCCGGTGAAGGTGGAGAACGTGCTGGACCACCACATGCACTCGGAGTTCTACATTGTGGAGGAGTCGGAGGCCGCCAAGGTCAACGAGACCAAGGCCGCCGGAGGGCGCGTGATCTGTGTGGGAACCACCAGCTGCCGCACCGTGGAGTCCGCCTCCACCGAGGACGGGATTCTGAAGGCCGGAACGGGCTGGACCGAAATTTTCATCTACCCGGGCTACCGGTTCAAGGTGCTGGACGCGCTGATCACCAACTTCCACCTGCCGGAGTCCACACTGGTCATGCTGGTCAGCGCGCTGGCGGGCAGAGAGCACATTCTGGCGGCCTACGAGGAGGCCATAAGGGAGCGCTACCGCTTCTTCTCCTTCGGGGATGCCATGTTCATCGCCTCAAACCCGGTGGCACAGCCCCATAAGCAGGCGGAGTGAGGCCATGGAAGAGCGTTTAAATAAGCTTCTTAGTGCGCTGGGAGTCTGCTCCCGGCGCGAGGCGGACCGGCTGATCGAGGCCGGGGAGGTCTTAGTGGACGGCGTTCCGGCGGTGATGGGCCAGAAGGTGCGCATGGACCAGGAGATCGTGGTCCACGGAAAAAAGGTGGGACAGCACCTGACCTCGCCCCAGGCGGACGGCGGCCAGCAGATGAAAAAGCCGCGGCCGGTGCTTCTGGCCGTAAACAAGCCCCGGGGCGTGGTGTGCACCGCGTCGGACAAGGACCGGGCGCCCAACATTATCGATATGATTCAGTACCCGTTAAGGGTTTACTACGTAGGCCGTCTGGACAAGGATTCAGAGGGCCTGGTTTTGATGACAAACCAGGGGGATCTGGTGAATAAAATCATGCGCAGCGGAAATGCTCATGAGAAGGAGTATCTGGTGACCGTGGACCGGCCGGTGACGGAGGAATTCGTAAAACGGTTGGCCGGCGGCGTAAGGCTGGCGGAGCTGGACCGGGTGACACTGCCCTGCCTGGCCGAGAAGACCGGTGAGCGAAGCCTTCGGATCGTGCTGACCCAGGGCTTAAACCGGCAGATCCGCCGGATGTGCGAGGCCTGCGGCTACCATGTGCGGACCCTGCGGCGCGTCCGGGTGATGAACATCCGCCTGGGAAATTTGAAGAGCGGCGGATACCGCCTGGTGGAGGGCGAGGAGTACCGCGAATTCCTGCGGCTCCTGGAGAATTCCACCAATCTGACCTACCGTCAGAAGCAGGCTTTAGAGAGCCATGACCAATGGGATGGAGAATGAAAATGGATGACAGAATTGAGAGAATGAAGGAACTGGTTTCCCTGCTCTCCAGAGCCGGAAAGGCTTACTACCAGGAGAGCCGCGAGATCATGAGCAATTTCGAGTACGACCGCCTGTACGACGAGCTGACCGCCCTGGAGCGCGAGACCGGCGTGACCCTGTCCGGCAGCCCCACCCAGCGCGTGGGCTACGAGGTGTTAAGCGAGCTGCCCAAGGAGACCCACGAATCGCCCATGCTCTCGCTGGACAAGACCAAGAGCGTGGAGGACCTACAGGCGTGGCTTGGGGAGCAAAAGGGGCTTCTGTCCTGGAAGATGGACGGCCTGACCATCGTTCTGACCTACGACAACGGAACCCTTGTGAAGGCGGTCACCCGCGGAAACGGGGAGATCGGCGAGGTGATCACCCCCAACGCCCGGGTGTTCGCCAATATTCCGGTGAACATTTCTTATAAAGGGATGCTGGTGCTGCGGGGCGAGGCGGTGATCCGCTACTCCGATTTCAAGCGCATCAACGACGAGATCGAGGACGTGGATGCAAAATACAAGAACCCGCGGAACCTGTGCAGCGGCTCCGTGCGCCAGCTGAACAGCCAGATCACCGCGGAGCGGAACGTGCACTTTGAGGCCTTCTCCCTGGTTCGGGCGGACGGCGTGGACTTTGAGAATTCGAGAGAAAAGCAGTTTGAGTGGCTGAAGAGCCAGGGCTTTGAGGTGGTGGAGTACCGGGAGGTGACCCGGGAAAGTCTGCCCCAGGCGGTGCAGGAGTTCGCCGCCGCGGTGGAGGGAAACGACATCCCCTCCGACGGCCTGGTGCTGCTCTACGACGACATCGCCTACGGGGACTCCCTGGGGCGGACGGCCAAGTTCCCGAGAAATTCAATCGCCTTCAAGTGGCAGGACGAGATCCGGGAGACCAAGATGCGCTACATCGAGTGGAGCCCGTCCCGGACCGGCCTGATCAACCCCGTGGCGGTGTTTGAGCCGGTGGAGCTGGAGGGAACCACGGTGAGCCGCGCCAGCGTCCACAACATCAGCATCTTAGAGGGGCTGGAGCTGGGCGAGGAAGACCGGATCACGGTCTACAAGGCCAACATGATCATCCCCCAGATCGCGGACAATCTGACCCGCAGCGGGGTGAAGCATATCCCGGAGGAATGTCCCGTCTGCGGCGGCGCCACGGAAATCCGCCAGGTAAACGACGTGCGCAGCCTGTACTGCACCAACCCGGACTGCCAGGCGAAGAAGATCAAGAGCTTCACACTGCTGGTGAGCCGGGACGCCCTTAACATCGACGGGCTCAGCGAGGCCACGCTGGAGAAGTTCATCGGCGCTGGCTTTATCCACGAGTACGCGGACATTTTCCACCTGGACCGCCATAAGGAGGCCATCGTGGAGATGGAGGGCTTTGGGCAGAAATCCTACGACAACCTGGTGGCGTCCGTGGAGCGGGCGAAGAACACTACCCTGCCCCGGATGATCTACGGCCTGGGGATCGCCGGGATCGGCCTGGCGGGGGCCAAGGTGCTCTGCCGGCAGTTCGGCTTCGACTTCGACCGGATGCGCAGTGCCGGTGAGGAGGAGCTGGTGGCCGCCGACGGCATCGGCGGAGTCTTGGCGCGGGCCTGGATGGACTACTTCGCGTCGGAGAAGAACAACGAGGCGGTGGACCACCTGCTGGCGGAGTTAAATATCGAGAAGGAGACCGTGGAGACGGAGGAGCAGATTTTCGCGGGAAAGACCTTTGTGATCACCGGCTCTCTGGAGCATTTCTCCAACCGGAAGGAGCTGCAGGAGCTGATCGAGGCCAGGGGCGGCAAGGCCGCCGGGTCTGTGTCCGCTAAGACAAACTACCTGATCAACAACGACGCCATGTCCTCGTCCTCCAAGAACAAGAAGGCGCGGGATTTGGGCGTGCCCATCATCACGGAGGAGGAGTTCCTTCGAATGCTGGAGCCTGAGGCCTAGGGACTGTGTTCCATTAGCGGGAAAGCCCGCGGGGCCGAAGGCGCGAACAGAAATGCAGCGTGACCACATTTCAGCATTTGAAGGGAGATTGATAGAACATGCCGATTAAAGTACAGAGAGATTTGCCGGCGAAAGCCATACTTGAGGAAGAAAATATATTCACGATGGACGAGGACCGGGCCATGCGCCAGGACATCCGTCCGCTGGAGATTTTGATACTGAATTTGATGCCTGTGAAGGAGGAGACGGAGACCCAGCTTTTGCGGGCTCTGTCCAACACGCCGCTGCAGGTGGACTGCACGTTCCTGATGATGGCGACCCACGTGTCCAAGAACACGTCCAGCAGCCATCTAAACAAGTTTTACGTGGAGTTCGACGAGATCAAGCACAAGAAATTTGACGGAATGATCATCACAGGCGCGCCGGTGGAAAACCTGGAGTTCGAGGAGGTCAACTACTGGCCGGAGCTGTCACAGATCATGGAGTGGACGAAGAGTCATGTGACGTCCACCATACATATCTGCTGGGGGGCCCAGGCGGGGCTCTACTACCACTATGGGGTTCCGAAATATCCCATGGAGAAGAAGCTCTCCGGCATCTACAACCACAAGGTGCTGGACCGGAAGGTGCCGCTGGTGCGCAGCTTAAACGACTATTTCCTGGCGCCCCACTCCCGCTACACGGAGGTGAGAAAGGCCGATATCCGCAAGCACCCGGAGTTAGTCATCCTGGCGGAGTCCGACATCGCTGGCGTGTTCCTGGTGATGAGCCGGGACGGACGCAGAATCTTTGTGCAGGGCCACCCGGAGTATGACCGGATGACACTGAACAACGAGTACCACCGGGATCTGAAGAAGGGACTGAACCCGGAGGTGCCATACAATTACTATGAGGACAACGATCCGTTCTCGGTGCCGCCGCTCATGTGGAGGAACACGGCGAATACATTGTATGCCAACTGGCTGAATTACTATGTATATCAGATGACGCCGTATTACCTGGATGTGGAGGACTTGGAAGGGTCGATGACGAGGTAACATTTTAGAGCCCCAGAGCACCCCGAGCGAGCGCGCACACAATCAAGATTAAGGAAACCGTAATCTGCCCCAGGTGTCGCACAGAGCAGGATATCAGGGGCCGCGGCTCCGCCTCCAAAATCAACAATACGTAATTATAAAAAATTTAGGGATTGTCCTGAAACCATAATAAAAAGAGCAGGTGTCATGCCCAATGTCATTTAGATAAGGTATTGACTAAAGGATGACTTTTAATAGCTGATAAGCATTTTTGTTTATCAGCTATTTTTCGGTCTATCTATAGCCTGAAATTGTCAAATTGAGTACAACAACAAGACAGATAGTTACATCTGCCAGATCGGAAGAGCACACGTCTGAACTCCAGTCACTGACGTCATCTCGTATGC
>USJW01000174.1 GCA_900555045.1 uncultured Clostridium sp.
TATACAAAAAATATTCGTTAAAAAAATCTTAACAGCGGGCGGCGGGGCAGGCGGGGGGAACACGCTTTCCCTCCGCAAATCATCCCCCAATTACACCCCTGTGTCCGGCGGCAGAAAGCTGCTCAAAAATCCCGGCATCACTTCCGCCCCGTACTGCTTCAGGGAGTACTCGCCTCCGCAGAGGCACCAGTCGTACATCAGGGCCCGCTCGCAGAGGGCGTAGCGCTTGACCATCTCGCTGACGCTGAGGCGGGCGCTCAGCTGCCCGGCCTCCTGGCCCCGGCTGATGATTTTGCGCAGCAGCTTATAATAGAAGCGATCCCGATCCAACAGGTGCTTTTCCCCGTTTGTGGTCAGCTGGGTGGAGAGAAGCCTGGCCAGCAGCTCCACGGATATGCTGTTCTCGATCATGCCGAACAGCTCCCGGTTGAGGAAGAGCAGCGTCTCCATGGCGGTTATGTCCGGCGGCAACTGCCCGGTCAGCTCCTCATATTTCTCGTCGAACAGGGAGCTGAGCGTGGAGAGCAGCGCGTCCTTGCCGTCGAAGTAGTGGTAGAAGGAGCCCTTTGAGGTCTGGGAGAGCTCGATAATCTCCTCCACCGTGGTGTCCTCGTAGCCCTGCTCGTAGAACAGCTTCCATGCCGCATTTACGATTTTCCCCCGCGTGTTCCGCGCATTTTTCTTTGCCATGTGCCGTTCATCCTCCTTCGTCTCGTCTGTGATTATACCTTAACACAAACCGGGACTTTTCGCAATGAGGCGGAAACGCGCCCGCCCGGAGCGGACCTCAGGTTATGGCTGATATGCATGAATTGTATAGGGAATTTGGAAATCTCCCATTGATTTTGTGTACCAATGCGCTTATAATTGTGTTCAAAATAGTTATATATCTTATTATAACCTACAGGAATGGAGGAACTGATTATGGAAAAGAAAGACCTGGATTGGGGAAATATCGGATTTACCTACATGCCGACAGACAAGCGGTACGTGGCGAACTATAAAGATGGAAAATGGAGCGAGGGCGTTCTGACCTCCGATCCCAACGTGGTGATCAACGAGTGTGCCGGAATTCTTCAGTACTGCCAGGAGATCTTCGAGGGGCTTAAGGCCTACACCACCGAGGACGGCAGCATCGTGACCTTCCGCCCGGACTTAAACGCGGAGCGCATGATGGATTCGGCAAAGCGGCTTGAGATGCCCCCGTTCCCGAAGGAGCGCTTCTTGGAGGCGGTGGACATGGTGGTGCGCGAGAACGCGGCCTGGGTTCCGCCCTTCGGCAGCGGCGCGACCCTGTACCTGCGCCCCTACATGTTCGCCAGCGGGCCGGTGATCGGCGTAAAGCCCTCCAACGAGTATCAGTTCCGCCTGTTCGTGACCCCGGTTGGCCCGTACTTTAAGGGCGGCGCAAAGCCCCTCACCATCTGCGTCAGCGACTTTGACCGCGCGGCCCCCCACGGCACCGGACATGTGAAGGCCGGCTTAAACTACGCCATGAGCCTGCACGCAAATGTGACCGCCCACGCGGCCGGGTACGACGAGAACATGTTCCTCGATCCCGGAACCAGAACCTACGTGGAGGAGACCGGCGGCGCGAACTTCCTGTTCGTGACCAAGGACGGCGAGGTGGTGACACCCAAGTCCGACTCCATTCTGCCCTCCATCACCAGACGCTCCTTGATCTACGTTGCGGAGCACTACCTGGGCCTCAAGGTGACCGAGCGGCCGGTGAAGCTGGCTGAGCTGGACGACTTCGCAGAGTGCGGCCTGTGCGGAACCGCGGCCGTGATCTCCCCGGTGGGCAAGGTCGTGGACCACGGCAGAGAGATCTGCTTCCCCAGCGGCATGGAGGCCATGGGACCGATCACCCAGAAGCTCTACGACACGCTGACCGGCATCCAGATGGGAACCATCGAGGCGCCGGAGGGCTGGATCCGCAAGATTGTGTAAGAATTAAAAGATTTAAGAAAGGCCGCGGGAATCACAAACAGATTCCCGCGGCTTTTCTATTGCGGCGCATCCCGCCGCGCGGGGAGGTTACATTCCCGCGAACTTGTTCTTTACCTTCTGAATTTTCTCCTGCTCGGCCTGTTCCATCTGATACCAGCCCTTGGCGGACATCTTCTTATAAAGATCGTCCTGCATGCACAGGCTGTCATTTAAGGCCTTGTCAAAGGCCTGGTGGACATTTTCGCTCGAGGACTCGATGGTGCCGTGCATATAGAGGTCGCACACACCCTTGGTGGTCAGGAGCAGGTTCTCCATGATACATTTGTCGTCCATTGTTCTGCCTCCTTAAACGAGATTGTAGAAGTTATCGAAAATCTGCTGGTGCTTCTGGCTGATCTGCTGAACGCAGGACTTAAGCTCCTGATCCTGCAGGTTCTGTATCGCTTCCTGGCACTGGGTTTTTAAAAACTGCTCATGTCCGAGCGCGTCTTCAATATAATTCAGTTCTTTGGGACTCATATTTATCACCTCCGAAATTAGTATGGGCCGGCGCGCCATTTTTTATGAGGGCGCGGGCTGCATATTCATGGAAGCACAGAATATATTGATAGTAATTGTGAATACTTGAATTCGGAGGTTTAAGGTTTATGAAAAACGGATGGATGGGAAAAATACGGATGGCGGCTCTGATGCTCACCTGCGCGGCGGTGCTTGTGGGGACTGTGGGCTGCTCGGCGTCCAAGGACGACGGGAAAAAGGTGCGGGATCTGGAATTTTCGGTGGTGGGCGAGCCGGATATTCCCCAGGAGCTAAAGCAGATCATCGCGGGCAAGCAGAACGCGCCCTTCAAGCTTACATACAGCGACGACAAGAACCTGTATATCGCCATCGGCTACGGCGAGCAGGCCACCGGCGGCTTCAGCATCAGCGTCAATGAGCTGTACCTGACGGACAATTCCATCGTGGTGGACACGGAGCTTAAGGGCCCGGAGAAGGGGGAGAATCCGGGACAGGACAAATCCTACCCCTACATTGTGATCCGGACGGAATATCTGGAAAACCCGGTGGTATTCCAGTAAAATCTGAAAATTCTCCTTTTTAATCGGATTCGCATATGCTATAATATCTGCATTTAGGTGCGGACATATGCAAACGGTTAGGGAGGCGACAGTATGATATTTAGGGATATATGGCTGGACATCAAGGCGGTTCAGGAGCGGGACCCGGCTGCCCGCAGCGCGCTGGAGGTATTTTTGCTCTACCAGGGAATCCACGCGCTCATCTGGCACCGGTTCGCCCACTGGTTCTGGAGGCATCACATGTACTTTATCGCCCGGCTGATCTCGCAGATCGCCCGGTTTTTCACGCTGATCGAGATTCACCCCGGCGCGCAGCTGGGGCACGGCATACTCATCGACCACGGCAGCGGCGTTGTGATCGGCGAGACGGCGGTGGTGGGCGACAACTGCACCATCTACCAGGGCGTCACCTTAGGCGGCGTGGGCACCCAGAAGGGCAAGCGCCATCCCACCCTGGGAAACAACGTGATGGTGGGCGCGGGGGCCAAGATTTTAGGGGCCTTCGAGGTGGGTGACAACTGCTCCATCGCCGCCAACGCGGTGCTCCTAAAGCCCCTTGAGGACAACGTGACCGCGGTGGGAATCCCCGCGCGGCCGGTGAAGAAGGACGGCGTCACGATTCCCAAGGCGAAGAAGAGCGCGTCTTTAGAGGAGTATGAGGCACTGAAGGACCAGGTGAGGCAGCTGGAGGAACAGGTCGGCCGTCTGGAGCGCCTTTTGGCGGCCAAAGCGGACACGAATCAGGATAAGGAGAGAGACGAAGCAACCCTATGATAAGAGAACCCTACGCAGCGATTGAGCGGAGCATCATCAAGCAGTTCCGCAAGGAGATCTGGCGGCCCTTTGTGAAGGGCCTTCAGGCATACGAGATGATCACAGACGGCGACCGCATTGCCGTCTGTATTTCCGGTGGAAAGGACTCCATGCTCTTAGCCAAGTGCATGCAGGAGCTTAAACGCCACAGCAAGACGCAGTTTGAGCTGGAGTTTATCGTGATGGACCCGGGCTACAATCCGGCTAACCGCCGCATGATCGAGGAGAACGCGGCGCTCATGAACATTCCCATTAAAATCTTCGAGTCCGACATCTTCGGCGTGGTGGTGGACGTGGACCAGTCCCCGTGCTACCTGTGCGCGCGCATGCGCCGGGGCTACCTCTACGACCATGCCAGAGAGTTAGGCTGCAATAAGATCGCCCTGGGACACCACTACGACGACGTGATCGAGACCATCCTCATGAGCATGCTCTACGGCGGTCAGGTGAACACCATGATGCCGAAGCTGCACAGCACGAACTTCCCGGAGATGGAGCTAATCCGGCCGCTGTACTTTGTGAAGGAGGCGGATATCATTGCGTGGAAGGACTACAACAACCTGCACTTTCTCCAGTGCGCCTGCCGGTTCACGGAGCAGATCGCAAGGGAGCTGGCGGCCCGGGGGGAGGCGCGGGACGACGCCGACGTGGTTCACACCTCCAAGCGCCAGGAGATCAAGGAGCTGATCCGGACCTTAAAGCAGACTAACCCGTTCGTGGACGCCAACATCATGAAGAGCGTGGAGAACGTGAACCTGGACGCATGTCTGGGGTATGTGAGCGGGGGTGTCCGCCACCATTTCCTGGACAGCTACGATGAGGGCGAAAGCCGTCCAAAGGAGTAAGCATAATTCACCTGCCGTTCGCATAGATATTTCTAAAGGACTATGAGAAACGGCAGGTGTTTTTATGGAATTAATAAAAAAGCAGATACATATGAACCAGTTTAAGGGGAACGTGACCACCCAGATCACTCTGGACGACGATTTCATTGTGCCGGACACCATGGACGACATGGCCCAGGTGATGCTGGACACGGGGGAGATCCAGATCGAGTCCGTCAAGAACCAGGGGGATAAGGTGGCGGTGAAGGGCAAGCTGGAGTTCCAGGTGCTCTACCGCAGGGAGGGCGGCGGGCTCCAGACGCTGGGCGGCAGCATCCCCTTCGACGAGACCATCAACGCGCCGGAGCTGGAGGACCGGGACTATGTGGGACTCAACTGGATGCTGGAGGATTTAAACGCCGCGATGATCAACTCCAGAAAGCTGGGGGTCCAGGCCATCGTCACCCTGCAGGTGCGGATCGAGACCCTGCGGGACGTGGAAGCCGCGGTGGATGTGGACATGGGAAACGGGGGCTTTGCGTCGCAGGCGCAGGGGGAGGCGGCCGGTCCGGCCCAGATCGAGACACTAAAGCGCACGGTCAGCGTGGCGGCCATCGCGGTGCGCCGCAAGGACACGTACCGGATGAAGGAGGAGATCTCCCTGACCGGCGGGAAGCCCAACATCGGGCGGCTTCTGTGGCGGGAGATGCGGCTGCGGGACGTGGCCACCAAGCCCCTTGACGGGAAATTACATATCGACGGGGATTTGAACGTGTTCGCCATCTACCAGGCGGAGGACGAGAACATGCCCGTCCAGTGGCTGGAGGAGACGCTGCCGTTTTCCGGTGAGCTGGATCTCGGCGACGCGGTGGAGGAGATGGTGCCCATGGTCACCGTGCGGCTGGCCCACAAGGACTTGGAGCCCAAGCCGGACTACGACGGGGAGATGCGGGAGCTGGACGTGGACGCCGTGCTGGAGCTGGACATCAAGCTGTACCAGGAGCAGGAGCTGGAGCTCTTGAGCGACATGTACTCCAACAGTCGCGAGGTGGAGCTGGGGCGCGCCCAGGCGTGCTTCGACCAGATGCTGGCGAAAAATGTCTGCAAGTGCAAGGTCAACGAGAAGCTGGAGCTAGCCGGGGCGGAGCGGATCCTGCAAATCTGCCACAGCGAGGGCACGATCAAGATCGACGAGGTGGAGGTCGGCGAGGACAATATCCAGATCGACGGGGTGCTGGAGGTGAGCCTGCTGTACCTGACAAGCGACGACGAATCGCCGGTCCAGGCGGCCGTGGAGCAGGTGCCCTTCCACTGTACTGCGGAGGCCCGGGGAATCGGCAAGGACAGCGTGTACCAGCTGAACACCGGCTTGGAGCAGCTAAACGCGGTGATGCTGGGCGGCGAGATGGTGGAGATCAAGGCGGTTCTGGCGCTGGATTTCCTGGTTTTACAGCCGGTCTGCCAGCCGGTGATCACGAGCGCCGAGGTGAAGCCCATGGACCTACAGAAGCTCCAGGAGCTGCCGGGAATCGTCGGCTACATCGTGCAGCCGGAGGACACACTGTGGAATATCGCGAAGAAGTTCCACACCACGGTGGGAAACATTATCTCCACCAACGAGCTGGCGGACGACAAGGTGAAGGGCGGGATGCGCCTGCTGCTGGTGAAGGAGATCGCGCAGCCGTAAGGGGAAGGCTGCGCGGGAGAAGAATTTGGAGAAATATGGTAGATATGCCGCCGGTGC
>USJW01000175.1 GCA_900555045.1 uncultured Clostridium sp.
GGTATTATAATAGACGTAACCCCCCAATACATTATATAGTTTTTGCTACACCCCATAAGAAACGAAATACCTTCTCCTAAAAATAACCAGCTCCCCCGGCTGGTTATTTTTTTGTTGTCTGTCAGATCTCCCGCTCCGAATCCAGCGCACACTTAAAACCGCCGCTGTGCGTCTCCTTCGCCCGGTACAGCGCCGCGTCCGCGGCCTTCGCCAGCCCATTGTAGCTGTCCCCGGCCCGGGCGGTCACCGCGCCCGCGGACAACGTGATGGTCGGGATATTTCTCCTGGCCGCCTCCGTCTTCAGCGTAGCGTTGATGTCCTCGACGATGCGGCGCGCCACCCCGTAGTCCTCCGTGTTGACCACGAAAATCGAGAATTCATCCCCGTGCAGCCTGGAGGCCAGGTCCACGGTCCGAATCCGGCCCACAATCATCTGGGCGCAGAGCTTGATCACCTCGTCCCCCACCGTATGGCCGTAATTATCGTTGACCGCTTTAAAGTGATCCCCGTCCAGCATGATGAGAATCCCCCGCTCATCCGGCCCCATCAGGTCCAGCCGCTCGGTCACGCTGCTGCAGAAGGACTTGAAATTCATCATGCCGGTCAGATCGTCGATCGCCGCTGCCTTCTGGGCGACCGAGAGCGCGATGCGCAGGCGCTCCTGCACCTGGCCCAACTCAATGTAGGCAGCCCTCAACTCCCGATTCTTCTGCTCCTTCACGATCCGCCCGGCCGCGTAAATCAAAAGCAGCTCAAAGATCAGGAGCGGCAAAAGCCAGACCTGCACGGTGGCCCCCAGCATGGACAGCACAGGCACAAGCGTCAGCGTCCCCAGCTGCCCGCCCTGCCTGAGATATCCCAGGTAGGTCCTGGAGCCCAGTTTGACCGTCATCACGGTCCCCTCCCGGGACAACAGCTCCTCCATGCCTCTGCCGAAGCTGCCGCGGAACTGATGAAACGCCTCGGCCGACTTCACCTGCTCCTCAAGCTTTTCCCGGGCCTCCCCCTCGCCCGTGGCCTCCGCAGAAAGCGCGGCCTGGGCCTCCTTTAGGGACGCCTCCGTCTCCTCCGTGCTGGCGTAGAGATTACCTCCCAGGTAATCCGGTTCCCCGCTGCCGATAACCGTGCCGTTCTCGTCGAACACCAGCATGAGCTCCCCGTCGTACCCGTTTAGGGAGGCCACCGTATCCTGAATGTCCCCCATCTTGATGTCGTAGGCGAACACCGTCTCCCCGTCCGGCTGCAGCTGCGAGACGGTGGACAGAATATAGTGGTTGGCGTAGCTCATGTAGGGCGGCGTGAACACGATCTCGCCGCCTCCGGCCACCGCGTCCTTGTACCACGGGCGCTCCGTGGCCACATAGCCGGTGTCCTCGTACTGGGAATAGGGCGTGTCCCAGCTGTACAGGTATCTCCCCTGATAGTACATGTACAGCCCGTCAAAGGTCTCCCCCTCGATGGCGCTAAACTCCGGGTCGATGCGCTTTAAATAGTCCCAGATATAGTCCGGATCCGGGTGCGCTTCGATTTGGCCGGACATCTCGTGGACAAACAGGCGGAACGAATGAAGATAGTCCTCCATCACATCCTGCACCTTCTCCACCGCCTGCTCCCCGTGGGCTGTCAGGTCCCGGCGGACCGCAAAGACCTCCCTCACCCCGACAGCCGATATCGCCAGCAGATTCACCATGAGAATAAGCGCAACACTGCGGTACGCCCTTCCCCGTTTCTTTTTTGTATTCATGTCCAATCCCCCAATATTTTTTACCGATATACCCTCCCTCCATCTTAGCACAAAGCTCTGAGAATGTAAAAGATTTCCACATCAATCGCGCAAAAATATTGCAAAAACGCCGCCGGAGGAAAGACGAGCTGCAGTCTCTCTCCGGCGGCGCTGATCCGCCGTCTAATCGTTCATCCGCTCAAACACGGAGGCGGGCTGTCCGCACCTGGGACAGGTAAATCCCTCCGGCAGCGGTCCCTCATGTATGTAGCCGCAAACCGTGCAGCGCCAGCGCTCGGGGCGGGCCTCCTCCTCGTTGCTCGGCAGAAGCTCCATGAGCCGTTTTACCGCCTCCTGCGGCACATCCGCATAGTCCGGATTGTCCAACAGCGAGCGCAGGAACCGGCTGGCGTTCCCGCTCTGGGGCAGCATATATCCGGCCTCCCGCAGAATGTCCTCCGCCATCAGACGGTTGGATTTCTCCAGGGCGCGGGCCAGCTGATCAAGGCCCGGGCCCTCGGCGGTCTCCCCCAGCTTCCTTGCAGCTGCCTCCTGGACCGTCTTGCTGTGGGCGAGGGCGTTCAGCCGTTCTAACACCGCCTCCTCCTTGGGCTGCTGGGGCGGCATATCCACCGGGACCATGGAGATCGCCTTGGACGGGCAGGACTCGGCGCAGACTCCGCAGCCGATGCATTTCTCCCGGTCAATGATGCTGTTCTCCGTGTCCGCGGCCCCCGTGGGGCAGACGTACAGGCACAGGCAGTCCTTGGTACAAAGGCGCAGGTTGCGCACGGCAAATTTCTTCATCATCTCATGCCCTCCTTTCGATCTGGCTGAACTTCCAGCCCGGCACCTTGCACACAGGGCAGAGCTCCGGCGGATTGTCGCCCACATAGACGAAGCCGCAGATGTCGCACACATAGAGGTTCGTGTGCTCCAGCATCGCCTCGCCCTCCTTCTCCCAGCGCTTTAAGAGCGCGTTTAAAATCCGCGTCACCTTCTCGCTCCAGACCAGAGCCCGCTTGGCGCCCCGGTCACCGGCCTCCCGGGCCGCAGCGTTGGCCTCCGGGAATCCCCGGTTCAAGTCGGCCTCGACCCTCACTAAAAGCTCCGCCGTCCCCGCGCGCTCCGGCGCAGGCGTCCTGGCCTTAAAATACTCCGCCAGCTGCCGACTCCTCCGCCCGGTACTGCTTCTCGCAGCCCCTGGCCAGGTTGGAACAGAGCGCTGCGAGCTCACCGGCCGTGAACTCCCGCAGATTCTCATCCTCCGGTATGGCCGTGGGGGAGTTGGCGGTCCCGGCAGCCGCCGGGGCCGCCGGGCGGACATCGATCGCCCCCTCCGGCTCCATCACCCGGAATTCTTCCTTTGAAGCGCCGCAGAGCGGGCAGACCCACCCTTCCGGCAGCTCCTCCCACCGGGTGCCGGGTTTAATCCCCGCCGCCGGTATCCCCGCCGCCTCATCGTAGACGTACCCGCAAATCGAACAGACATACTTTCTCAAATTGTAACCTCCTTCATGCGAATTGGACTACCCCTTTGGTTTCTCATGGGTGAAGTATAGCAGATTCGGACGCGGAGGTCTGTAACTTGATCACAAACATAGTAATAATTGCTAATTTTATTTTTAACAGGTGTGAAATCCACATACAAAAACGCCGGAAGGGAATTGATAAATCCTTCCCTCCCGGCGTCGCTCTCATCAATCACTGAATCGACAGCACCTTATAATCCTGGTCCTCCACGGCCTTCTTGAGTACATCGTCGGCCACCGGCGCGCTCAGGGTCACCACAGCGGTTCCCGCCTCGTGGCTGACCGCGGCCCCGGTGACCTCCGGGAGCGCCTCCAAAACCTTCTTTACTCTGGCCTCACAGTGGCCGCACATCATTCCCTCGATCTTCATGGTCTTTTCCATCGTCTTCTCTTCCTTTCTCTTTGCCTTGATTTTTCTATCCCTCTTCCAATCGTACAGATTGAAGAAGTTAAGCCGGAGCGCGTTTGTCACCACACAGAAGCTGGATAAGCTCATGGCGGCGGCTCCGAACATGGGATTTAACTTCCAACCGAAAAACGGGTACCACAGGCCGGCCGCCAGCGGAATCCCCACCGCATTGTAAAAGAATGCCCAGAACAGGTTCTCGTGGATATTGCGCAGTGTGGCGCGGCTTAAGCGGATGGCTGCCGGAACGTCGCTTAAGCGGCTCTTCATCAGCACCACGTCCGCGGCGTCGATGGCGATGTCCGTCCCCGCGCCGATGGCGATGCCGATGTCCGCCCGGGTCAGCGCCGGGGCGTCGTTGATTCCGTCGCCCACCATGGCCACCTTGCCCTTCTTCTTCAGGGAGCGGATCACGCTCTCCTTCCCGTCCGGCAGCACGCCCGCGATCACCTCGTCCACGCCCGCCAGCTTCCCGACGGCCTGGGCCGTGCGCTCGTTGTCGCCCGTCAGCATCACCACGCGGATGCCCATGTTCTGCAGCTCCTTCACAGCCTTGGGGCTGTCCTCCTTCACGGTGTCAGCCACCGCGATGATCCCGGCCAGCTTCCCGTCCTTACTGAAGAACAGCGGGGTCTTTCCCTCCCCGGCCAGCCGCTCCGCCTGGGCCTTCAGGGGCCCGGCCACATCCGCCTGGCTGCCGATAAACTTCAAATTGCCGCCGCACAGCAGCGCTCCGTCCAGTCTGGCGGACAGTCCGTTTCCGGGAAGTGCCTGGAAATCCGATACCTCCTGAGGCTCCACCGCTTCGCTCTCCGCCCTGGCCATCACCGCCTTCGCCAAGGGGTGCTCACTCCTTCTCTCTAAGGCGCAGGCCAGACTTAAAAGCTCCCGCTCCGATATACCCTCCGCGGGTATCATGTCCGTCACCCTGGGCTCGCCGCTGGTGATGGTTCCGGTCTTATCGAGCGCCACGATCTCCATTTTTCCGGCCTCCTCCAGGGAGACGGCCGTCTTAAACATGATCCCGTGCTTGGCGCCCATCCCGTTGCCCACCATGATGGCAACCGGCGTCGCCAGGCCCAGGGCGCAGGGGCAGCTGATCACCAGCACCGAGATTCCCCGGGCCAGCGCAAAGCCCACGCTCTGGCCAGCGATCAGCCAGGCCACGATGGTCACCGCCGCGATGGCGATCACCGCGGGCACGAAGACTCCGGACACCTTATCCGCCACCTTGGCGATGGGGGCCTTGGTGGCCGCGGCGTCGCTGACCATCTGGATAATCTGGGACAGAGTCGTGTCCTCGCCCACCCGGGAGGCCTCACAGCGGATAAAGCCCGACTGGTTCACCGTCGCGGCGGACACCTGGTCCCCCGGCGCTTTGTCCACCGGGATGCTCTCTCCGGTCAGCGCCGACTCGTTCACCGCGCTGCTGCCGTCCAGCACAATCCCGTCCACCGGGATGTTCTCGCCGGGCCGCACCACGAAGATATCGCCCTTCTTCACCTGGTCGATGGAGACCACCGTCTCTGTCCCATTTATTTCCAGAGTGGCGGTCTTGGGCGCCAGCTTCATCAGGCTCTTAAGAGCGTCCGTCGTCTTGCCCTTGGAGCGCGCCTCCAGCATCTTGCCCACGGTGATCAGCGTCAGGATCATGGCCGCGGACTCAAAGTAAAACTCGTGCATGTACTCCATCACGCCCGCCATGTTCCCCTTCACCTGGGCGTCGGTCATCGCGAACAGCGCGTACACGCTGTAAACCAGGGAAGCGCCGGAGCCCAGGGCCACCAGGGTATCCATGTTGGGCGCCCGGTGGATCAGGCCCTTAAAGCCGCTTATAAAGAACTTCTGGTTGATCACCATCACGATAGCCGTTAAGATCAGCTGCAGAAGGCCCATGGCGATGTGGTTCTCAGCGAAGAACGCGGGAACCGGCCAGTTCCACATCATGTGCCCCATGGAAAAGTACATGAGCACCAGCAAAAATCCCAGTGAGGCGAAGAGCCTCCTCTTTAAAACCGGCGTGTCCCGGTCCTTAAGCGCGTCGTCCGCCAGGGCCGCAGAGTTCGCCGCCCCCGCGGCCGCTCCAGCGTCTGCCCCCGCGCCAGCTCCCGCTCCACGGGCATTCTGGCGCTTCTTTGCCGCTCCGTACCCGGCTTCCTCCACGGCGGCGATCACCGCCTCGGGCGGGACATTACCCTCGACCCCCATGGAGTTCGTCAGCAGGCTGACGGAACAGGAGGTGACGCCGGGCACCTTGGACACCGCCTTCTCCACCCTGGCGCTGCAGGCCGCGCAGCTCATCCCCGTCACTGTATATTGATCCATTGACACTCAACTCCTTTCTACTATCGCATCAGCTTCTGGATTGTGGCCACCAGCTCGTCGATGGTCTCGTCCTTTCCGGCGCGGATGTCGTCCACCACGCAGGTTTTTATGTGGCTGGCCAATAACACCTTGCTGAAGCTGTTTAACGCCGCGTTCACCGCGGCCACCTGAACCAGAATATCCGTGCAGTAGGCGTCCTTCTCCACCATGCTCTTGATCCCGCGCACCTGGCCCTCGATCCGGTTCAGCCGGTTTAATAAGCCCTTGTACTCCTCCTCCGAGCGTTCCTTTGTCTTGTGGCAGCAGCACATCTCTTTCTCCATTGCCTTCCTCCCATGCAGCATATCAACCCATTCTTTCACCAAAGAAAGCCCGATACCGCTTGATAAGTTAGCGTCTGTCTGTCCC
>USJW01000176.1 GCA_900555045.1 uncultured Clostridium sp.
TGTCAAATAGAGTTCATTTCTTAGAAGAAAAAATGTATGGAATGAATAATATCGACATAAGAGAACCCATTCGAATTGTTCTTGAAGAGTATTTCGGATAAATTTTAATTGACTGAGCTGAAAGCGAGGGAGGCTTCTTGCCCCCAAGTCAAGAAGATGGGCTATGCGACAACTTTGTATTAGAAGGAGTATGTGAGATGAAAGAATATCAAAATTTGATAGGTAAAGTTATTCTTGCAGTTGCAATTATCGTAGGTGCCATGATTATTGGCAATGCAATTCTTGAGGCAAGCGGAAATATTGGAAGTCAAATTGCGTCTGCCTTAAACACGATTGCATCTCAAATTCAGTAAAATACAAATTTCCTTTTGCCGTGGAGATGAAGCGAAGCGGAATCGAGCGGCACTGCGGACTAACTGAGAAATTTGAATTTATGGAGGTAGGTATGAAAATATTATATTGGGTATTGTTTATTGCAGCAGTGTGCTTTTGTGTTGTTGGCTTTATGGGACATACTACGGCATGGGGAGCCTCAGCCTTGAGTTTTTTTGCGGCTACAATGATTATTGTCGGACAGCGAAAGAATAAAGACAGTAAAAATAGATGAATACCAGCTTGTTTTTCTCAAAAATTTGAAGTTGTAAGCATGAAAGGAGAACATTATGGAAGAATTAAAATCTATTATGGAAAAATTCGTTGCGTCTGGTTGGGATTTAATAGCTGTTCCTGCACAACAATGGTTAGATGGTAAGTACGACAAAAACGCTTTAGTATCAGCAATTAAGCAGGCTGATAAAGAATGTGGAAATTGCGGATGTGAATTAGACCCATTGTATAAAAGAGCATTGGAGCTTATTTGAGAATATCATAACTTCCAGTTTGCCGGTGCTAAAAATTGGAAATGTTAATCTGTGTTGCTTGCCGCAACGGATGTTCCTCCGTATACTGGCGGTGAAAGGAGGTTATTTCCAATGCTAAACGAAAACATCAAAGCAATCAGAAAATCCAAAGGGCTTTCGCAGGAGGAGCTTGCAATCAAGTTGAATGTGGTGAGACAAACGATCTCTAAATGGGAACAGGGTTTGTCGGTTCCGGATGCCGATCTGTTGATTTCCATATCAGAGGTATTTGAAACACCTGTAAGCACACTGCTTGGAGAAACCATCGCCGAGACGAAGGCGGATGACTTAAAAGCAATTTCCGGGAAACTTGAGGTCATAAACCTGCAGCTTGCGCAGGGGAAAGCGGCGAGACAAAGAGCGGTCCATTGGCTGTTTATCTCACTGTGTGCGGTTATAGCGGCTGTTTTTGCAGTTCTAATCGCATTAAACAGTCCTTACCTGGGGTGGGATTACAGCGACCCCGAAACCGCAGTTGCCGGAGTCATGCTTCACGCATTTGAGTGGCTGTTCGTTCGAATCGCACCGCCTGCATTGATTGGAGCAATCGTTGGGGGTTGCCTGACACGGAGGAACGGGAGAAAATGATATGGGCATTTGCAATAAAGTTTGGTAAGCGTTTCGTGCTCGTCATATCTTTGTTATTAGCAATCGCATCGCTTTTACTTACTGCTTGCGGGAGTGGAGAAAACTCCAATGTCTATGAAGTGGAACACAATGGGAAAGTGTTTACTGTGAATCAACCTATTGGTGGAGTCAAGGAGGAGGCGTCGGACAGGGAGGATGGAGTGAAGCGTATGATCCTGACCGATATGTGGCACGAGATGTTCTGTGGGATGTGTTGAGTATGGATCGCAGAGCGTGCAAGCGGCATAATCGCCATCGTTTTTGGAGCGATTTGTTTGCTTGTATAAGCACTAAAACCAGAGGGTGATTGAAATGGGAAAACAGCTCAATTATTGGATGGATTACGACAGCTTTTTGCTGGTCGCCCAGAAAGCGCTTGATCTGGGCTGCACAATTGTAAAGGAAGACCGTGATTCGGGGCGGGTTACGGAGAGCAGAGAGATCGGCGTGATTGCTCCGCACGGAAACAGATGCTGCGCCAGCTATTATTTCCATCTGCCGGAAGCGGGGGAGTTGGAGATTCAAACCGCAAATGGAAAAGAATTTCTGCGCGCCGGCTTCACCGGAAGCGGTAATGCGGTCATTGAGGCCGGATTTTCGCTGATCAAAGATGAGGGGACCGGTGTCTGTGGGACAAAGCGAAAACGGGAGATATACAGCGCCAGATTGTATTGCATAACCGGCTATTACGATGAAAACGGGGAGTATATACCACGGCCGGAAGGTCTGACGAAGGTATATGATTCGCTTGTGCGATATGTAAAAAAGCTCGCGCCTTACACCGAATCAGGATACATAACGAAGACCTGCCTGGATCTGGTAAACAGCGAGGGGTACAAATTGTGCTAGGGGATGACTGCCCGTCCTGGGAGTGTTGCTGGCGGGACAAATATTTGACTCCCCCCGCCACCTATAATATAATAGTTGGGACAAACTGCAAATCACATGCGACAGGAGGACGAAGATGAAGGCGGCAAAGGGTGACAAGGTGCGCGTTGTCCACAAGGAGGACGATTTTTCGGAGGATTACCAGAACGGCGACGAGTTTCTGGTGGAAGATACATGGTACGGCGGGGTTCAGGTGAAGACGGCCCTGGGGATCCCGCTGGCGCTCAACGAGACGGAGTATGAGCTGGTCCGTGAGGAGCCGGAGGCGCCGGGCGGGCCGGACGGGTCGGCCACGGCGGGCGAATTTGCGGGCAAGGTAGCGGTGGTCACCGGCGGGGCCCGCGGGATCGGGAAGGTGATCTGCGACGAGCTTTTGAGGGCGGGGGCCACGGTCTGCACGGTGGACCGGGAGGAGAACGGCTATTTCATGGGCGATATCGCCGAGGAGCAGGTGCTGCGGGCCTTTGCGGACAAGGTGATCCGGGAGCACGGCCGGGTGGACATCCTGGTGAACAATGCCATGCTGACCCGGGGCGGGCTGCCGGACTGCGGCTATGAGGACTTCAACTATGTGCTGCGGGTGGGGATTGCGGCCCCCTACATGCTGACGAAGCTGTTCATGGACTATTTTGGGGAGAACGCCAGCATCGTCAACATCTCCTCGTCCAGGGACCGCATGAGCCAGCCGGGGACGGAGAGCTACACCGCGGCCAAGGGCGGGATCCATGCCCTGACCCATGCCATGGCGGTGAGCCTTGCGGGCCGGGTGCGGGTCAACTCCATCTCGCCGGGGTGGATTGACACGGAGAACCGGGTGTACGAGGGGCCGGACGCGGTCCAGCACCCCGCAGGCCGCGTGGGAACGCCTATGGACATCGCCAACATGGTGCTGTTTCTGTGCAGCGATAAGGCCGGGTTTATCACCGGCGAGAACATCTGCATCGACGGCGGCATGACGCGGCAGATGATCTACCACAATGATTTTGGCTGGAAGCTGTGCTAGAGCCCGCGCCATGCGCCGGGAAAAGGAGGAATTTGTATGAATCAACTGGTGTGGATTTTGCCCACGGCCGTCTGTGTGGTCTGGGTGGTGTGGTATGCGGTCCGGTGTATGACGCGGGATGAGATGGACCCGGACTGCTATGAGGTGCGGGAACGGCGGTGGGTTTTGGCCGGGGGAATTCTCTTCCTGTGCGGTGCCTGCGCCATCGGGTTCGGGGCGGTCTACACCGACCTGCTGGAGGGTGAGCCCCTGCCGCTCCATATCGTGGTGGCCGCGGGATACGCGCTCACTCTGATTCTTGGTACATACAGCACAGCCAGCTATTTTGCCAGGCGGATCACGGTGGGACGGTGGGAATTGACCTACCAGAACCTGCTGGGGGTCCGGGGCGTATGGCACATGGACCAGATCCGCAAGGTGGAGATGGGGGTGGAGACGCCCTACGGCACGACGATCCGGGTCCTGGGGGAGAACGGCAAGGTGCTGTTTAAGGTCGAGACCAATATGAAAAACGGGAAAAAGTTTTACAAGGATATGCAAAACCGCCTGGAGAAGCGGACGGGCTATAAAGCGAGATAAGGAGTGTGAGGGATGATCTTATATTTCAGCGGGACGGGAAACAGCCGTTACGTGGCGAACCGGCTCAGTGAGCTCACCGGGGAGGCGGTGGAGTCGGTCAACGAGGCGCTCAAGGGAAATGGCGTGACGTCACTGCACTCCCACACGCCCTGGGTGGTGGTGAGCCCGGTCTACGCCTGGAGGCTGCCGCGGGTCGTGGAACAGTTTATCCGAAAGGCGTCCATCTCCGGGAACACCGGGATGTATTTTGTGCTGACCTGCGGCGGCCAGGTGGGCGCGGCGGCGCGCTATGCCAGGAAGCTGTGCGCGAAAAAGGGGCTCAAATTCATGGGGCTCTCCGAGGTGGTGATGCCGGAAAACTTTATCACCATGTTTCAGGCGCCGGAGCGCGAGGAGGCCGAGGCCATCATCCGCCGGGCGGAGCCGGAGATCGAGCGCATCGGAAAGCGGATCGGCGCCGGGGAGCCGTTTCCGGCAAAGCGCGTTGGGATTGGGGACCGCTTGCTCAGCGGGCCGGTGAACCTCCTGTTCTATCCCCTGTTTGTTAAGGCAAGGGGCTACCATGCCACCGAGGCGTGCACGGGCTGCGGCACCTGCACCGCCCTGTGCCCGCTAAACAACATCCGGATGGAGGACAGGCGGCCCGTGTGGGGGAAGAACTGCACCCAGTGCATGGCCTGCATCGGCGGCTGCCCGGCCGGGGCGGTGGAGTACGGGGACAAGACCCGTGGCAAGGTGCGTTATTACCTGTCTAAGGAGGGGAATGTCCGGGGAGGAAGGCGCTGAATATGAGGGAGAAAGAATATTACACCATCGGTGAGGTCAGCCGCATCTGCAATATTTCCGCCAAGGCGCTGCGCTACTACGACAAGATCGGGGTCATCTCCCCGGACTACACCAGCGAGGAGAACGGCTACCGCTACTACAGCAGGAAGACGCTCCTGACGGTTCCTGTGTTAAAGTATTACAAGCAGATGGGCTTCAAGCTGGAGGAGATGCAGGAGCTTTTGGGCGGCAGCACCTACCACTACGTGCAGCAGAATTTCCGAAGCAAGATCGACGAGCTTCGGGCCAGGGAGCAGGAGATCCACGACAGCCTGATCTCGGTGAGGGACTGGTATGAGCTGGTGAAGGAGGCGGAGCTGGTGATCCGCCACGACATCCGGGATATCTCCGTGAAATTCATGAGCGACGCGGTTTACTGCTTCATGGACCAGGATTTCCACTACGAGTACATGGAGTCGGTGATCAATATTCCATGGACCAACTACCTGGAGGAGATCGGGCAGAAGATTACCGGCGCGGTGATCTTAAATTTCCCGTCCTTCGCAGAGAAGATGTCCGGAACCTGCACCTGCGCCCGGATCATGCAGCGGGCAGTGGTGCCGGACATCGACCACCCGGCCCAGACAGCGGTGGGGGGCCGGATGGCGGCCTGCGTGTACCACATCGGGGGCTACGAGGACATCGACCGGGAGTATGAGCGGATCCAGGCGTGGGCGAAGCGCAAGGGCTACCGCCTGGGGCCGGAGTGCTACGAGCGGTATGTGGTGGACTACTGGACCACGCGCAATCCGGAGGAGTTTGTGACTGAGGTGATCGTGCCTGTGACCAAGGAATCGGGGGATGAAAACATTCCACTATAGGGAAGGTTTCACGGCCGGAAACTGCGGGGCGGCCTGCGGGGAAAACAAAAATTTTACTGTTTTCTGCCGCTTTCGCCGTCCTTTTTTGCGCCCTCGGGGGGATTTGTGGGCCCGGCTAAATCCCTTGACATTCCATATAACGGGAAGGTTTATACTGTACTTATATGGAAACAAAGGGGGTACATCGTAAGCGCCAAATGATAGGGTAGCTGGCGCTTTGCCACCAAATACCTCATAATGGTAGATAGCTAGATGCGAGCACTTCACTCTGGAATACACTACATTTCATTGATAGGTGCGAGCATTTCACTATACATTTATGGAGGTGTCGAAAATGTCCAGTTACAATGCCAGAGTCCCGGTTGATCAGCAGTTCCAGCTGATTATGGAATGCAGGAACAGTGGTCTCTCCGATTATCAGTGGTGTAAGGAGCACGGAATTCATCCGGGAACCTTTTACAACTGGGTTAGCAGACTCAGGAAAAAGGCCTGCTATGAAATCCCTGAGTCCATTTCCAAAGCGGAGCCGTCACCGGCTCCGCTTCAGGAAGTGGTCCGCTTAAACTTTAATTCAAAAGCAGAGAATTCTGAGCCAATGCTTCTATGCCAGCCAGCGACTATGGGGCCAACCAGTATTGCAGATATTTCTGTCAGCATAGAAATATCTCTGGGCAATGCAACAATCCGCATTGCCAATGGCACCGACCCT
>USJW01000177.1 GCA_900555045.1 uncultured Clostridium sp.
GGAGGGTGTGCGCGCAAGAGATTTGCCGCCCGGGAGGCGAAGAATTTTTGTAAAGGTGGAAAAGCAGACATGATAGAGACGGTTGTGAGCGTCGGCCTGGCCGTACAGGAGCAATTAAAGGTACAAAAGCAGGTGATCCGGCCGCTGGCCCCCACGGGGGAGGAGAAGCGGTTCTGCGTGGTCACGGGGACACACGGGGATGAGCTGGAGGGGCAGTACGTGTGCTACGAGCTGTGCCGGAGGATCCGGGAGAACCGGGAGAGCCTGACGGGCATCGTGGAGCTGTACCCGGCCCTAAACCCGCTAGGGGTGGACTCCGTCACCCGCGGGGTTCCGGGGTTCGACCTGGACATGAACCGGATTTTCCCCGGGGACGCCGCCAGCTCCATGCCGGAGTACGTGGCCCACAAGATCGTGGCCGACATCGCGGGCGCCAGCATGTGTCTGGACCTCCACGCCAGCAACATTTTCCTGCGGGAAATCCCCCAGGTGCGGATGAACGCCGAGACGGCGGAACAGTTGATGCCCTACGCGAAGAAGCTGAACACGGACTTCGTCTGGGTCCACGAGGCGGCCACGGTGCTGGAGTCCACGCTGTCCTACAGCTTAAACGCCGTCGGCGTGCCGACGCTGGTGGTGGAGATGGGCGTGGGGATGCGCATCACCGAGTCCTTCTGCTCCCAGCTGGTGGACGGGATTTTTGCGCTGATGAAGGACATGGGGATCTGGGCCGGGGAGACCATCACCCCCAAGGAGCCCATTGTGTCCTGGGGCGGCGAGGTGGGCTTTGTGAGCGCGCAGCACCCGGGGATCTTCGTTCCGTCCGTGAAGCACTGGATCAACGTGGAGAAGGGGGAGCAGATCGGGCGGATCCTAAACCCGCTAAAGGGCACGGTGGAGGAGGAAGTGTTCTCCCCGCTCCACGGCATGCTGTTCACTCTGCGGGAGTACCCGGTGGTGTCCCCGGGGTCTCTGCTCGCGCGGGTGCTGGGAGGTGAATACCGATGAGAAAAGAGAAGATTTTTTCGCTCCAGAGCCTTTACCGGGAGGACCTGGAGGTCTACGGCTACTGCTTTGGCAAGGGGGACAAGGCGGCCTGCGTGGTGGGCGCCCTGCGGGGCAACGAGGTCCAGCAGATGTACGTCTGCTCGCAGCTCGTGAAGGCGCTGGGGGAGCTGGAGTCCAAGGGCGCCATCGTGGGCAACAATGAGATCATGGTGATCCCCTCGGTGAACTACTACTCCATGAACATCGGGAAGCGCTTCTGGGCGTCGGACAACACGGACATCAACCGCATGTTCCCGGGAAACGGCGCCGGGGAGACCACGGAGCGCATCGCAGACGGCGTGTTTTCGCGGGCCCAGGAGTACAGCTACGGGATCCAGTTCACCAGCTTTTACATGCCCGGGGAGTTCGTCCCCCACGTGCGGATGATGGAGACCGGGCTGCAGAGCCCGAGCCTTGCAAACCTGTTCGGCCTGCCCTACGTGGTGATCCGAACGCCCCAGCCCTACGACACGACCACGCTCAACTACAACTGGCAGAGCTGGGACACCAGCGCGTTCTCCATCTACACCAGCGCCACGGACCGGGTGGACACGGTGTCGGCGAGACAGGCGGTGGCCAGCGTGCTGCGGTTTCTGACCCGCATGGGCATTTTGCGCTACACCAGCCACAGCGGCTACATCGCCAGCGTGATCCGGGAGAGCGACATGACGGACGTGCTGGCGGACAAGCCGGGCATCTACTGCCGCCACTTTGAGCCCGGGCAGGAGGTCCGCAGGGGCGACGCGCTGGCGTCGGTGATCGACCCGGCGGTGGGGGAGGAGATCGGCCGGATTTTATCCCCCACGGACGGGATGGTGTTTTTCGCCCACTCCGGGCCGCTTGTGATGGAGGGGACGGTTGTGTATAAGATTATCCGGCGGCTGCACCAGTAGGGCGGCCGCGGGGTGCAAATAAAGAAGATTGGGAGAATTGAGAATATGGCACAGAATTTTTATGAGATGTACCTGGAGGAGCTGGAAGAGATTATGCCCTTCGGCCCGGGCGAGGAGGAGGCGCTCCTGGAGCAGACCGCCGCAGGCGACCCCGGAGCCAGGAAGCGGCTGGTGGAGGGGAGCTTAACCCGTGTCCTGGCGTTGGCCAAGGAGTATGATGGGAAGAGTCTGCCCATGTCCGACGTGGTGCAGGAGGCCAACACGGCCCTCATGCTGGCCGCGGTGGAGTACGACGGCAGCGAGCCCTGGGAGGAGCTTCTGCCCCGCAGAGTCCGGGAGGCGGTGGAGCAGGCCCTGGAGGAGCAGGAGTGCGAGCGCAAGGTGGAGGAGACCATGGCGGCCCGGGTGAACGCGCTGCAGGTGGTCTCCCAGCGGATGGCCGAGGAGCTGGGGCGCGAGGCCACGGTGGCTGAGCTGGCGGAGAAGATGAAGATGACCGAGGACGAGATCAAGGACATCATGAAGCTGGCGCTAGATGCGCTGACCGTAAACGGAGAAGGAAATGCGGCGGGAGGGGAACAGGGATGAAGCTCTACATCATACGCCACGGGCAGACCGACTGGAATGTGGCGGGAAAAATACAGGGCAGCCAGGACATCCCCCTAAATGAGACCGGGCGCGAGCAGGCGGCCTGCCTGGCAAAGGGGATGGAGCGCAGGCCGGTGAACGCCATCTACTCCAGCCCCCAGAGGCGGGCCCTTGAGACGGCGCGGGCCATCGCGGACAGCCAGAAGGTGCAGGTATTCCTGCTCCCGCAGCTGGTGGAGATCAGCTACGGGGAGTGGGAGGGCCGGACCGGCGAGGACATCCTCACCACGGACCGGGAGCTCTACGAGGCCTGGTGGCAGCACCCGGCCACCGTGGCACCGCCGGGAGGCGAGACCCTAAACCAGGTGGACGGCCGCTGCCGGGCGGCCTGGGATTACATCCGAAGCCACATGACCGGGGACACGGCCGTGGTGGCCCACGGGGGAACCCTGGCACACTTTATCATGCACATCCTGGAGGGTCAGCCGGATGCCCAGGAGATCGTGGTCGGAAACGCCAGCATCACCACCGTGGAGTTTGACCCGGTGACCGGTGCGTGCCGCCTTTTGGACTTGAACGATGGCAGCCATTTGTCTAAAAGTTAAAGAATTGTATACAAATACTTCTGTTTGCATTTTATATGCAGAATTGTTAAAAAAATATCGTGTTTTTTGAGAAAATATACACGGAAACGATTGCGATCACCCAGTTTTTGGAGTAAAATAAAATTAGTTTTTGAAAATTATACGAAAACCGGGAGGATATGCTATGAGTGGAAACAGAGGCAATGTGATTGTAGGACAGTCCGGCGGACCCACCGCTGTGATCAATTCCAGCCTGGCCGGCGTGTACAAGACCGCCAAGGACCGGGGAGCGAAGAAGGTTTACGGCATGCTCCACGGCATCCAGGGCCTTTTGGAGAAGCGCTACGTGGATTTGGACAAGCACATCACGTCGGACTTAGACATCGAGCTGTTAAAGCGCACGCCCTCGGCGTACCTGGGCTCCTGCCGCTTCAAGCTGCCTGAGATCTGCGAGGACCGGGAGATTTATGATAAAATTTTCGCGATCCTTGACGAGCTGGAGGTGGAGTATTTCTTCTATATCGGCGGAAACGACTCCATGGACACCATCAAAAAGTTATCCGACTATTCCCTGCTAAACGGCAGCAGGATCCGTTTTATGGGCGTGCCCAAGACCATCGACAACGATCTGGCGGCCACGGACCACACGCCGGGGTACGGCAGCGCGGCCAAGTATATCGGCGCCATCACCAAGGAAGTGATCCGGGACGGCCTGGTCTACGACCAGCAGAACGTGACGATCCTAGAGATCATGGGCCGCAACGCCGGGTGGCTGACCGGGGCGGCGGCTCTTGCCAAGTGCGAGGACTGCGAGGGGCCGGACATGCTCTTTCTGCCGGAGGTGACCTTCGACGTGGAGAAGTTTATGGAGAAGGTGGCCAAGCTGCACGAGCACAAGAAGTCCGTGGTGGTGGCGGTGTCCGAGGGCGTGAAGCTGGCCGACGGCCGCTATGTCTGCGAGCTGACGGACGGGATTGACTTTGTGGACGCCTTCGGCCACAAGCAGCTGACCGGCACGGCCCGCTATCTGGCGGAGAAGATCAACCGGGAGGTGGGCTGCAAGACCCGCGCCATCGAGTTCAACTCCCTGCAGCGCTGCGCGTCCCACATCGTGTCCCGTGTGGACATCACGGAGGCCTTCCAGGTGGGCGGCGCCGCGGTCAAGGAGGCCTTTGAGGGCGAGACCGGCAAGATGATCATCCTAAAGCGCGTGTCCGACGATCCCTACATCTGTGTGACGGACATCTACGACGTGCACAAGGTGGCGAACGTGGAGAAGAAGGTGCCCAGAGAGTGGATCAACGAGGAGGGCGACTATGTGACCCAGGAGTTCGTGAATTACATAAGGCCGCTGATCCAGGCGGAGCTGACCCCCATCATGACGGACGGACTCCCCAGACATCTGTACTACACGGACGTGGAGGGAAAGTGACGGACCGGCGCTGATATAGAAAGAAAAAAAGACTGCCGCAGAATTCCAGAAGATTTTCGGAATTCTGCGGCAGTCCTTGTCATTCAGTGGTACAGCTTTTTGTGCTCGTAGACCGGCTCGGAGGTCAGCTCCACGCCCAGCTTTTTGAATACCTTGATGTCCACGTCGGAGAGCATCACCGAGGTGTGCACCTGGCAGCCGCGCAGCTGCGGGAGCTGGTCCAGGGCCTTCTTGGCGGTGGGGTCCGTGGCCGCGCTCATGGACAGGGCGATCAGCACCTCGTCGGTGTGCAGCCGGGGATTGCGGCTTCCGAGGTAGTTGGTCTTTAAGGTCTGGATGGGCTCGATGGCGGAGGGGGCGATCAGGTGCACGTTGTGGGGAATCCCGCCTAAGACCTTGATGGCGTTTAGCAGCACAGCCGCGGAGGCGCCCAAAAGGTTGCTGGTCTTGCCGGTGACTAACGTCCCGTCCTGCAGCTCCATGGCCGCGGCGGGGGCCTGGATCAGCTCGGCGCGCTCAAGGCACGGTGCGATCACGCGGCGAAGACCGGTGGTGATCTTGGCCTGCTTCATCAGAAGCTCCAGCTTGTAGACCTCGTCCGTGGATCCCTCCTCGCGGGCCAGGCGGTTCACCGCGTGGTAGTAGCGGCGGATGATCTCCTGGTAGGAGGCCTCCCGGCACACGTCATCGTCCACGATGCAGTTGCCCACCATGTTCACGCCCATATCCGTGGGGGATTTGTAGGGGCTCTCGCCGAAGATTCCCTCAAAGATGGCGTTTAACACCGGGAAGATGTCCACGTCCCGGTTGTAGTTGACCGCGGTCTTGCCGTAGGCCTCCAGGTGGAAGGGGTCGATCATGTTGACGTCGTTCAAATCCGCGGTGGCGGCCTCGTAGGCCAGGTTCACCGGGTGCTTTAAGGGCAGGTTCCAGATGGGGAAGGTCTCGAACTTGGCGTAGCCCGCCTTGATGCCCCGCTTGTTCTCGTGGTACAGCTGGGAGAGGCAGGTGGCCATCTTTCCGCTTCCCGGTCCGGGGGCGGTGATGATCACCAGGGGGCGGGTGGTCTCGATGTAGTCGTTCTTGCCGTAGCCCTCGTCGCTGACGATCAGGGAGACGTTGCTGGGGTAGCCCTCGATGCAGTAGTGGCGGTACACGCGGATGCCCATGTGCTCCAGCTTGGTCTTAAACTGGTCCGCGCCGTTCTGGCCGCTGTACTGGGTGATCACAACGCTTCCCACGTAGAGGCCCTTGTCCTGGAATTCCTGGATCAGCCGCAGCACGTCCACATCGTAGGTGATGCCCAGGTCGTGGCGCACTTTATTCTTCTCGATGTCCGCGGCGTTGATGGCGATGACAATCTCAGCCTTGTCGGCAAGCTGTAAAAGCATCCGCAGCTTGCTGTCCGGAGCGAAGCCGGGGAGGACTCTGGAGGCGTGATAATCGTCGAAGAGCTTCCCGCCGAACTCCAGGTACAGCTTGTCGCCGAACTGGCCGATGCGCTGCATGATGTGCTCTGATTGGAGTTTCAGATATTTCTCATTATCAAATCCGGTTTTCATCTTTTTGTATTCTCCTGTTTTCAAATTGACCATACCCAAGTAGTATAGCATAAAACCCGCTGCTGTGCTATCAATTATTTGTTCTTG
>USJW01000178.1 GCA_900555045.1 uncultured Clostridium sp.
TTATCAGAGTCGCGTTGATTTACAAACATATCTATACGAATGGAGGAATTTCTGGTATGATTACCTTATTCAGAAATGCCAATGTCTGGAAGAATTCCGGGTTTGTCACTTCCGATTTAGTGATTGATGGGTCCAATATCATCTATGTAGGGCCTTCATCGAACAGTGTTACCTGCGACAGGGTGATCGATGTCACCGGGCAGTATCTGCTGCCAGGCATCATCGACTGCCATGCGCATGTCACTATGGTGGGCGGAAACCGGCACATGGCTGTTTTTTTCAAAGAAAATCCCTGCGAGCTGACGATCGAGGGGATGCTGAACTGCAAACGAATGGCAGAGCACGGCATCACCTCCGCCAGAGAATGCGGTGGAAAGGGTATGGAGACCCTGGCTCTGCGCGATTTTATCAACAGCGGCAAGCTGATCGGGCCCAGACTTTTGTGCAGCAAAACTCCCATCAAAGCGGTCGGCGGCCATGAGCCCGGCTATGATGTCACCGGCCCCTATGAGGCCAGAGAGACTGCTAGGCGTTTTTTATACGAGGGAGCAGACTTTTTGAAGGTTATGATTACCGGGGGACTGGGAAAAGTCGGAGAAGATCCGGGAGTCGTAGAGATGGAACTTGATGAGGTAAAGGCGATTGTTGCCGAGGCAAAAAAGCGCCACAAAAAGGTGGCCTGCCACTGTCACAGCCGGGCAGGTATGGAGATGCTCCTCGATGCCGGAGCCGACTCCATTGAACATGCCACTTACCTGGATCCTGAGATCAACGAACGCATCATCAAACAAGGGGTATATGTGGTGCCTACATTTACTCCCTACGAAATAGCGGCAGCCTGTGGGGAAGAGAGCGGGCTTCTGATGGATATCGTACTGGCAGCCAGGGGCATCATTGCGGAAAAACGTCAGCGTTTTAAACAGGCCTATGAGCAGGGCGTGCAGTTTGCATTTGGCCGCGATAGCGGTGGATTCTTTATGGATCAGGGAGAATTTGCCGACGAGATGCTGTACATGGAGCAGGCCGGAATGAAGCGCGAGGACATCATCAAGAGTGCCACAGAAAATGCTGCAAAGCTTCTTGGCATATGGAATGATACTGGCAGCCTTGAGGTCGGCAAACGGGCGGACATTCTGTTTTTGACAGCCAATCCTCTTGAGGACCTGACCGCATTCCGCAATCATCTGGACAGAGTCTGCCTCAACGGGAATCTGCTCCCACAACCAAAAAAATAACAAATGAAGGGGGTTGCCATAATGGCGTCACTTGCGAAAATAACACTAAAAGAACAGGTCTATTCTAATATCATGGATGATATTCTGGGGGGGTGCTTCCTCATGGATGAATTTCTGACAGAACGCCAGCTGATTGAACGTTATAAAATGAGTAAAGCTCCAGTACGGGAGGCCCTGGTGGAACTGTGCAACGAACACGTTTTAAAGAGCATCCCGCGCCTGGGTTATCAGATTATACCTGTCACGGAAAAGGAAATCGCAGACGCCATAGAGCTACGCCTGAACCTGGAACTCACTGCATTTAAAAAAATGATTCCACATTTTAACGATAGCATGCTGCACCAAATCAGCCAGCTGAATCAGGATTGGTGGCAGGAGGTCATCAGCAACAATGAGATGACGCTGCGGCGTCGCTGGGAACACAACTCCATTTTTCATGCCACCCTCTGCTCTCTCGGCGGAAATCTCCTGGCTGCCGATGTCGTCCGCAGAATGGTGGAGCTGGAGTTCAGAGCCTATGCGCAGATGCTCTCCACTCCGGAACAGCGCTGGGAATTTTTTGCCAATTCAACCAAGCCTCATATTGAGATTGAAAAGGCCCTGACCAACAGGGATTTCCAACTGGCCGAGGAGCTGTTGCGCGATGATATTCTCTCTTTGCGCGACGCAGTACATTTCTGACAATTGGCTCGCCATTGCAGTGTGCTTCATTCAACAATAAGGAGCCACTAAAACTATGAATCGAAAAGAAAGAATTTTAGCTGTATGCAACGGCAGGGAACCTGACCGCACTCCCACTGGTTTCTGGATGCATTTTCCGGAGGAAACCCAGACCGGGCAAGTCGCGGTGGACACCCATCTGGAGTACTTTGAAAAAAGTCGAACCGATGTCTGCAAGGTTATGAACGAAAACCTGTATCCCTGCGATTACCATATTGAGAATGCGAGCGACTGGAAACAGATCAAGGTGCAGGGGCGAAACAGCCCATTCATACAAAAACAGGTGGAGCTGGTAAAGCGGGTGGTGGATTCCATGCAGGGGGAAGCCCCCGTGATTGCCACGGTCCACGGGGTTGTAGCCTCCGCATCTCATGCACTTTTGTCCATGTCCCGCTATGATAAAATTGGCAGATACGCGCAGCTTTATCATCTCCGGACGGACCCCCACGCGATCCACGACGCATATAAGGCCATTGCGGAAACACTCACCGTGCTGTCTGAGGAATGTCTGAAGGCCGGCGCTGACGGAATTTATTATGCCGCTCTGGGCGGGGAACGGGATGGATTTTCCGACGAGGAACACGCGGCTTTTATCGCGCCGTTGGAGAAGGAGCTGCTAAATGCCATCGGGAAGCCACCCGTGTTTCATATCCTTCATATGTGCAAACCATTAGTTAATCTTCACAGATTTGCGGACTATCCCTGCGACGTGGTAAACTGGGGAGTTTTGGAAAGCGGAATCTCCCTTGCAGAAGGCCACAAGATATTTCCTGAAAAAATCATTATGGGCGGCCTGGATAATGGCTCCCCTGCCCTGCTTTCTGGAAGCTTTGAGAGTTTGGAGAAGGAAGTTCACAAAATCATTCAGGAAAACGAGGGATTTCGCTTCATTCTGGCAAGCGACTGCACCCTCCCGGGCGATCTGCCCTACGACCGGATTGCCATGGTAACACGGGCCTGCGAAACATACCGTTCAAAACAGTCCCGATAAATTCCATCATGCCGGATTCACCTAAAACAGTGGACCGCTGGCTGCGCCTGCGTCCCATAGCACGCAAGAAATCCCGTGTACTGGCATACACGGGATTTCGCTTTGTGACCACATGGTCTTAACTACTTTCTTAGCTACACTAATATTACACGAAGTTTCATATACTGTCAACCTCACATCTTAAACCGATACCCAACCCCCCAGATCGTCTCAATATACTGCGGCTTCGCCGTATTGAACTCGATCTTCTCGCGGATCTTTTTAATATGCACCGTCACGGTGGCGATGTCACCGATGGATTCCATGTCCCAGATCTTGCTGAACAGCTCCTCCTTGGTGAACACGTGGTTGGGGTTTTGGGCTAAGAAGGATAAAAGGTCGAACTCCTTGGTAGTGAAGGTCTTCTCCTCCCCGTTCACCCAAACGCGGCGGGCGGTCTTGTCGATCTTTAACCCGCGGATCTCAATGATCTCGTTGCTCGGCTGTCCGCTGCCGATCAGGCGCTCGTAGCGGGCCATGTGGGCCTTCACGCGGGCCACCATCTCGCTGGGGCTGAAGGGCTTGGTGATGTAGTCGTCCGCGCCCAGGCCCAGGCCGCGGATCTTGTCAATGTCCTCCTTCTTGGCGGACACCATGATGATCGGGGTGTTCTTCACCTCCCGGATCTTCTTGCATATCTCAAAACCGTCGGTCCCGGGCAGCATGAGATCCAGAATAAACAGGTCGTAGTCCTCGTTCAGTGCCCGCTCAAGCCCCTCCGTCCCGTTGTTCTCGATCTCCACCTCAAAGCCGGAAAGCTCCAGATAGTCTTTTTCCAGCTCCGCGATGCTCTCCTCGTCCTCCACGATTAGTATTTTGCTCATCCTGCTATGACCTCCTGATATTTTCTTAGGACAAAATGGATCTCCGTGCCGATGCTTTCCTTGCTGGTCGCCCAGATCCGTCCTCCATGGTCCTCTACAATCTTGCGCACGATCGACAGTCCGATGCCGCTGCCTCCCTGGGAGGAATTGCGCGAGGAATCCGTGCGGTAGAAGCGGTCAAATATGTTGGGCAGATCCTTGGCCGCTATGCCCTTTCCGTTGTCCTCGATCTCCACCTGAATGAAGTCTCCCACATCCTTTATCCGAATATTGATAATTCCCTTTTTCTTATCCAGATATTTGATGCTATTGCTGATAATGTTGTTGATCACCCGCTTCATCTGCTCCGCGTCCGCGATCACCACCACGTCCTCATCCACGTAATTAAAGTACCCCAGCTCAATCCCCCGGGCCTCCATATCCAGACCCACCTCCTCGATGCAGTCCTTGAAGTACTGGGCCACATTGATCTTGGAGAATGTGTAGGGTATCTTGTTGGTGTCGATCTTCGAGTAAAATGTCAGCTCATCGATCAGCCGGTCCATGTCATTAGCTTTATTGTATATGGTGCGGATGTATTTGTCCAGCCTTTCCGGCGAAGATGCCACGCCGTCCAAGATCCCCTCCACGTAGCCCTTGATGGCCGTGATGGGCGTCTTTAAGTCGTGGGAGATATTGCTGATCAGCTCCTTGCTCTCCTTGTCGTACTGGATCTTTTCCTCCGCGTTCTCCTTTAGCCGGATGCGCATCTCCTCGAAGTCGTTGCACAGCCCGCCGATCTCGTCGTCCGCGTCCACGTCCAGCGTGAAATCCAGATTCCCGGCCTTGATCTGCTTGGTCGCCTCCTGCAGTTTATTTAAGGGGCTCAGGATGGACCGGTACACCCAGAGCGTCAGGGTGATTCCCGCCACCACAAGGATGATAATCGCCAAAAACAGCATCTCGCGGATCATGGACTTCACCTCAGGCACCAGGTCGTCCACGTTTGAGACGATGAACACACTGCCCGGCGTCCCGTCCGGGAAGTCGAAATCCATCTGCTTGATCAGGTGCTGGCTCTCGCCGTCCAGATAAATTCCGCCCTCCAGATCGCCCTTCATGGCGTCGAAATCCGGCAGCTGGCTGTACAGCTCCGGGTCCATCATGTGGTCGTTGTCGCCGCAGTAGGTGATCTCCCCGGCGCGCCGCACGATCAGATAGGCGTAGTGACTTTTTAACTCCTCATTGACCCGATTGAGGTAATCGTTGTCCTCGTAAAGCTCCGGATCTTGCTTTAAAGTTTGCCTGATATCTTCCTGGGAGCGCTTGGTCAGACGGTTAAAAATCTGCAGGGAATTGCCCGAAAACAGGTCCACCTGCTCCGTCAGCCCGTACTCCTTTCGGAATGATTGTGTCTGGTAGTTGCTGAGTCCCACCACCGCCACATAGAACAGCAGGATCGGCACGATGGTTATGGTCAGAAACGCAACCGCAAGACGGGTTTTCAGTTTCATAGGTCCTGCCTCCTTTTCTCATAATTCGCAGCTGTCACGGGCGGAAAACACCCCTTGACAGCCTGTTACCCGCAATTGTAAAGATCGGAAGAGCACACGTCTGAACTCCAGTCACTGACGTCATCTCGTAT
>USJW01000179.1 GCA_900555045.1 uncultured Clostridium sp.
ACACAAAAAATTAAGAAAAATTGTTGTAAAATTGTTAAGAAACGTGGTGTATTTATTTTTGCATCAAATGTAAAGATATGGTACACTAGAGTGTAACTGAAAAATCGGTTTTTGTCGGATGCGCGATTGGCTTCAGGAATTCTAGATGGAATATGCCTGGGCGGCGGCTCACCGAGAAAGATAGATTTTGAGGCGCCTGTGCTGCCGCTTTTGTCTAACCGCGGCAGGATTTGGCAGAAGTGGAGGTTTTAAACGTGCTGGAGGCGGAGAAAATCTGCAAATCATACCGCAGGCGGATGATATTGGACGGAGTTTGCCTGCAAGTGGAGCCGGGCACCTGCGTGGGAATCGTGGGGGCGAACGGATGTGGCAAGACCACACTTTTGTCCATATTGGCCGGAGCGCAGCGGGCGGACAGCGGAAAAATCCGGTTTGACGGAAAAACAGCCGACCGCTCCAGCGTTTTTGCGGACATGGTAGCCTATGTGCCCCAGGAGAATCCGCTGATCCCGGAGCTGACCGTGAAGGACAACCTATCCCTCTGGTACCGGGGGAGCGCGGGGCGGATGAAAAAGGATCTTGAGGGCGGCCCGGCGGCCCTTTTGGGGATTGGCGGGATGCTGCGGATGACGGCAGGAAAGCTGTCCGGCGGCATGAAAAAGCGGCTCAGCATCGCCTGCGCCCTGTCCAACCACGCCCCCTTCCTGGTGATGGACGAGCCGGGAGCGGCCCTGGATTTGGAGTGCAAGGAGGACATCCGCAGCTACCTAAAGCGGTACATGGCGGACGGCGGAGCGGTGGTGCTCACGTCCCACGAACTGGAGGAGCTGTCCCTGTGCGACCGGATGTACGCGCTGCGGGACGGCAAACTGTTTGAGGTCGCAAGCGGCCTGACGGCTCAGGAGCTGATCAGGCAGTTTCGATAAATATCAGGCCGGCCGGATCAGACGGCGGCCAGGAGGAGGAAAAAGATGAGATGCACGAAATGTAATGCAGAGATACCCGACGGTGCCAAATTCTGCACATCCTGCGGCGAGCCGGTGCCGAAAAACGGCGAGGCAGCGCAGGGGATGGGCGAGAAGATGGCGGACGGGAATGTAGAGGCGGAAGCGGGCGAGGCGGCGCAGGCAGGAACGGCTGATGTGGCCCAAACAGAAACCACCAGCCAGGCCCAGGAGGCCGCTCCGGCGGGAGAGCCCTCGCAGGAGGCTCCCCAGCCTTCCGCAGCGGCCCAGGCGACTTCCCAGCCTTCCGCAGCGCCCCAGGCAGCCCCTGCGGGACCTGAGTCCTCTCCGATCAAGGAGGGAAAGAAGTTTAATAAAGCGATTATCTATGTGATCGCTGCGGTGGTGGTGATCGCGGTGGCGGCCCTTGCGGCGCTTAAACTCACCGCGAAGGATCCGAAGGAAGTGGTGATCACAGCGTTTGAGAACGTGTTCCCGGAGGATGCGGTATCCCCCACGGAGGAGCTGTTCGGCGTCAGCGAGTTCACAAAGAACATGACCTCCGCAAACACGGAGGGCGGGCTGACCTTAAAGCTCTCCGGAAGCTCCGACGAGAACGTGAACCAGTTTGTGGGCAGCGGCCTGCGCGCGGAAGGGCAGAACAACCGGGAGACCGGGGAGAGCGCCTTCAACATGGGCGTGCTCTACAACGATATGGACCTGTTGAATCTGGACGCCTACTACGGCAACGACAAGCTGATCATGGCGATCCCGGAGCTGTCCTCCAAGGCGTTTACGTTGAATCTGGGCGAGAACCTGGCACAGCAGATCAAGGACTCCCCCACGGTGGGACCGCTGGCGGAGCAGAACGGAATCGACGTGGACGGCATGGCCGCCTACATCAATGAGCTGATGGAGCAGGCCAAGAACCAGGAAAAGCAGCCCTTCGACGTGGATGCCCTGCTGACCCGCTACAAAGAGGGCTGCAAGGCGCAGGACAACTTTAAGGCGGCGCTGACCGTCACAAAGGGTGATAAGAAGAGTTTCACGATGGACGGCAAAGAAGTCAGCTGCCGCGGCTACAACACGGTGGTGAGCAAGACCTCCATGATCGAGTTTTTAAACACCTCCTCCGATTTCTTCCTTCAGGATGAGACGCTCCGCCAGGATTTCTTAACCCAGTTGGAGACCACGGTCCGCATGAGCGAGCTGATGGGACAGACCATGGGCGAGACCATGACGGCTGAGCAGCTGCGGGATCAGACCTACCAGGAGGTTGAAAAGTCGGTGGACGAGATGATCGCCTACCTGGACAAGTCCTTGGACGACATCAACATGATGGTGTATGTGGACAAGCAGGGCCGTCTGGCCGCAGTGGACGGGACCACCGTTCTTCACCTGGAGGATGGAACCAGCGTGAACGTGACATTCCACGCAGAGCTTCAGGGCGGAACCTACCTGACCCAGAACATGACCGGCACCGTGGTCCTGGAGGACGACGTGGACAAGGTGTCCATCAGCCTGGTGCGAAGCGGCGAGTACGACGGAAGCCGTCTGGCGGATGACCTGGCGGTGGATGTGGACGCCGGCGCGAACGGCATGATGAACTTTATGTACACCGCCACCTACACAAAGGATGACGGAAACTACCATATCGGCTGCGAGGTCGGCGTGGACGGCAGCAAGCTGCTGGCGCTCTCCGCAAACGGCGTGGTCGACGAGCTGGAGAAGGGAAAAACGTTCCACACCAGCCTCGATGAGCTGCGGATCTCCCTGGAGGATGACAGCAACTACATAACCCTGGACGGCGAGTACTATCTGCGCCCGCTGGAGGGAACCATCGTCGTGCCTGAGGGCGAGGAGATGGATATGCTGGCCGCCACCATGGACGACTGGAACAATGTAGTTATGGAAATTTATGGAAATGTATTCGGCCTGCTGATGCAGATGGGAAGCTAATTTTATTCAGTAAAGGAACCGGGGAAGCTATGACCGCAAGATTGGTATATTTGAAGCTGGAATTAAAACGCGCATGCAAAAAGCTTCCCCATATGGCTGCAGGGGCAATTGTGCTGATGGTAATGCTTGGCACAATTGCCTTTGCTGCAAGTAAACTGCTGTATGGGGAGCCGGCGCTTGGCAGAATCACCATCGGTGTGGTGCTGCCGCAGGAGGACCGGGTTGCAAAACAGCTGGTCCGCATGCTGGGATCGCTGGACAGCGTGAGGAGCCTCTGTGATTTCGCCTACCTGGACGAGGGCGAGGCGGACAGGCGGCTGAGAGAGGGGGAACTGTTCGGGGTAATGACCGTCCCGGAGGGGATGGTTGAGGGGATCATGGACGGCACCAACACGCCCGTGACCATCACGCTGCCCCAGGGAAACGCTCTGGAGGGCCGGGTGTTCCGGGAGCTTGCGGAGGCCGGGGCCAGAACCCTTGGGAGCGCGCAGGCAGGGATCTACGCCGGGGACCTGCTGCTTGAAAACGGCGGTTTTTCCTCGGAGATCGGGCGGTTGGAGGATGACTTAAACCAGATTTACATGGCCTACAGCCTCCCGAGGGCCGACTATTTTGCCAATGTCCGGGTGAGCGCGACGGGCGATGTGAATACACTGCAGTTTTACGGAATCAGCGCGTTTATCCTCTACCTGCTCCTGACCGCGATACCGGTCAGCGGCTATCTGGCGCCAGAGAGCCGGGTGATGTCCCAGAAGCTGTCCTTACTTGGGATCGGCCCGTGGGCGGCGACGGCGTCAAGGATTTCCGGCCTGGGGCTGTTGCTCCTGGCGGCGGGGCTTCCGGTGGCGGCCATCTCCGTGAAGCTGGGCCTCATGGACTTTTCCTGGCTCATGTTCCCGGCGTTTACGCTCCTGTGCCTGGCGGCCGCGGCCATGATCGTGTGCTTCTACGAGGCGGCGGGGACGCTGATGGGGGGAGTCATGCTGCTCTTTTTGAGCGCGGTGATTCTGCTGTTCTTGTCCGGCGGTTTCCTGCCGTCCGTGTTCCTGCCGGAGCCGGTGCGGCGCCTGGCGGCGTTCCTTCCCACCACCGCCCTGATGAACGGGGCGAAGATGATGGTGACTGGCGCCTACAGATCCGCCGCATGGCTGCACATGGCGGTCCTGGGGGCGGTGGCCTACGCGTTGGCAGTGGGGGTGAGGCGCAGATGATGAAAGTATTGACATGGTTTTTCCTGTCCTGCAAGCGCTATCTGCGCAGAGTCTCCTTTCTGGTGATTTTGCTTTTGTTCCCGCTCGGGGCCATGTTTTTCCGCAAGGCGGAGACGCCGGAGAACCGCATGATCAGGATTGCGGTGTACGCGGAGGACCGGGAGGAGGATTCCCTTGGAAGGCAGCTGGCGGAGGCGCTGGACGCCTACGGCGCCCGGGAAGGACAGGACGGGATGTTTCGGTTCGAGTCAGTCCCCTCCGAGCAGGCTGTGAGGGATCAGGTGGCCTCCAGGAAGGCGGAGTGCGGCTATGTGATCTATGAGGGGCTTGAAGAGCGCCTGGACAGGAAGGACATCAGGCGCTGCATCGGCGTCTACAAGGCGCCATCCACCGTGGCGGCGGAGCTCTCCACGGAGACCGTGTTCTCCCTGATGATTGAGATCTACGATCGGATCCTTCTGGAGCGGTACGTGGCCGAAAATCCGCTTCTCGCGGAGGCGGGGGAGGAGATCAGAACCCGGGCGGCTGCGGAGGCCGGGCGCTTGTACCAGATGTTTTTGAACAACGGCAGCACGTTTCATTTTGAATATGAAGTGGTTCCGGTGGATGGGACAGCGGGCGCGGAGGCCAGAGATGCGGCTGCTGAGTCTGTATTTCCGGTCAGGGGCCTGATGGCGGTGTACGTGTTCACCACCGGGCTCTACGGCGCGGTCACCCTCTGCGGGGACGAGCGGCGAGGCCTGTTTTTGCCCCTCTCGGGAAGGATTGGCGGCGCCTGCCGCTTCGCCAGCCTGGCGGCGCCGGTGGCGCTTGCCGCGATCTCTGGCCTGGCGGCCCTGTGGCTCTCGCAGACAGCGGGGCACATGGGGAGAGAGGTGACGATTCTGGCGGGGTACGCGCTGGCCGTGGCGGTCTTTGCCTACGCGCTCAAATGCGTCCTCAAGTCCGGCCAGGCCATCTGCTGCCCCACGGGGGTAGCGGATAACGAACGGACCTTTGTCCGGCAGCTGTGCCGTGTACATGAGGTGGCGCAGCTCGTGCT
>USJW01000180.1 GCA_900555045.1 uncultured Clostridium sp.
ATAATTATTACAAATAATTAAAACAAGTGGAGGTGTCGAATATGAAAAAATATATTGTGTTTCTTCTTTCCTTAGTCTCTGCTATCTCTCTGTCCGCCTGTTCCTCTGCGAAGGACAATGCTGAGGAGTTTAGCCCCGATACCGTTCAGCTGGAGCAATGGGAGCACTCCGGGACATCCGTGCTTACGTCCTCTATCGCCATTGATGAGGCGGAAACTGTAAAAAAGCTGTGGTCCGGCTATCAGGAATTGGAGTTTGACAGCGGAACGGTGCAGGAAGAAAAAATAGCTCATCTGCCCAGTATCGTTGTTATATTTAAAGACAGCAAAAGTAAGGAAAGTGAGCAATTTACTGTTTATGAAACCGGTATGGGCACAGTTTGCAAGCTGGAGGCCGAACCCGCCACACTCTATGTAGTTGATGATAATTTTACAATCTATGATCATTTTCAAAGCTATATCCAGACAGATAAGGCCGAATAAACAATATGCCTGTGAAGCTGAGCGGAACCGCAATCCTCTCACGTCATTCTGTGGCATTTTCTGTCCGTCACAGCACCTCAAATTCACAGTTTAGTATGCTCTGGTAGGCTTCCTCCTCGCTCCGGCTCCCCTCCAGCTGGCCGATCAGGCCGGTGGTCTTCACCATGCGCATGAGGGTGACCACGGCCGGAATGTGCTCCTTGGAGTCCTTGCTGGCCAGGCAGAAGATCACCCGCACGCTCTTTTCCCCAAAATGCACCGGCGTCCCGGTGATCAGAAGGCTTAAGCTGGTCTGGCAGATCCCCTCCACGCCCTTGCCGTGCAGCAGCGCGAAGGAGCCGTCCAACACGGCGTAGAAGCCCTGCTCCTCGATGAAGGACACCATATTCTGGATATAGCTCTCCTCGATAAATCCCCTCTTTTTTAGGAGCCCCGCGCTCATGTGCACCGCCTCCCGCCAGCTGAGCTCCCGGTCCGTCAGGCTTATGCAGTCGTACTTTAAGAAGCTGCTGAAGCTCTTCGGGTTTGTGAAGGGCTTCACCGTCTGGTAGCCCAGCTCCCGCTCAATCACATCCATCACCCGGGCGCGGGTGGCACTGTCCAGAAAGCTCAGCTTCTCCTCGATGGAGTAATAGCTGGAGAGAATGGTCTTGCGCGGGATCCCCAGGCGCTCGATGGCGGCCCGGTCCTCCGGCTGCAGGATGGCGTTCACCACCAGGCAGGGCTTCGGCAGGCTATTGTTTAGGCGGATCGTGGAGATCACGTAGTCGATGGAGGTCCAGTCCGGGTAGGAGGAGACCTTGTAGATGGGGATCGTGCCCAGGATGTGGATCTGGTACTCGCTGAGCAGGGCCTCCTTGAGCATGGTGGTGGTGCCGTAGCCGTGGCCGCAGACCAAGAGCACCCGCTTGTAGGGCACGCTCTTCATCCGCTTCAGGCTGGCCATGAAGCAGACGGTTAAGTACACCAGCTCATCCTCGTTGTTGATCTCCTTTAAAATGTCGATCTCGCTGCACACCTGGGCCATCAGGTTGTAGATCTGCCGGTCCTGGGGGCGCAGCAGGGAGACCATGTTGTCCCGGATGTTCACGTGGTTGTTGATGCGCTGGATTAAGGGGATCATGTGGTTTAACAGCCCCTCCACCAACGTCTGGTCCTTGTCGAAGGGCATGTTCAACCGCTTGGACATGGCGGAGATCAGGCTGAAGGTCACCTCCTCCGCCTGCACCGGGTCCACGTCCGCGTTTCCGCCGGCGATCTTGTTGGTGAAATCGAACATTTTGGCCATCATGCAGATGTGCTCATCGGAGACCTCCCGCCCGATAATCTCCTCCAGCCGCCTGCCGAACCGGCCGAAGATCTCCCGGTCAAACTCCGGTGCCACCGTGATGTCTAAGGGGTACACCTTCCCGTGCAGAATATACCAGACCAGGACCACCACGTTTGACATGTACCAGAGGTAGGAGCTGCTGGTGAGCGTGCACTCAAGCTCCTCCAGAAGATCGTCCACCGCCATCACCACGTTGGCAATGGACACGCCGTCAAAGGCCTTGTGGATCACGTGGATGCAGTAGAACTCGTAGGAATTGTAGTTGGTGAAGGGGTTGATCAGATACTCGATGTATTTGCGGAATTCCTGGTTGAGCAGCGTCGCCCGCTTGCTCTTGGGCCCCGCCAGGTAGAAATGGCCGGAGTAGCCGATGTTCATCCCGTTCTTTTTGAGCAGCTCGTCCAACGCCGCCAGGTCGTTCTTCACCGTGGACCGGGACACCCGAAACTGCTCGCTCATCTGGTTGATTTTCAGGTCCTCGTTCCGGATCAAAAGGGTCAGCAGCAGAATGGAGATGCGCTCCTTGCTGGTGTAGATGACCTCGTTTCCCTCCTCCATGCCCTTTAAATCCAGATTTTCCGGGTACACGAGCACGCCCTTCGAGTGCTTTTCGATCTCGGGCAGCCGCTCCAGCGACAGAATATCGTTGATCCGGTCCACGTCGTAGCGCACGCTCCGCTCCGACACGTTCAGATCCTTCGCCACCTCCTTGTAGGTGGACTCCCCGTGTGCCTTCAGATACCGGATGATGTTGAGCATCCTCCCATTAAACATATACGCCCTCTCCCGACTCAAACAGGACAAGAGGAGAATGCTCCCCCTCTCCTCTCGCCCTGCCTGTGAAATTATGTATTGATAGAACCGCGATACTCCCCTGAGAACGCCCTACTGAAAGGTGTCGTAAATCTTCTTCATCACCGCGTCGGACTTCTTGATCAGGTCGGACACGCCCATCTTCAGGACCTTTTTCCCCTTAAAGCGGTCCAGACCCTCCAGGGCCACGTCGTTCACTAAAACCACGCAGGCCGCCTCGTCGATGTCCTTCTGCTTCAGCTGATTCTCCACGCCGGCTCCCCCCTGGGTCTCGATAAGCACCTCGATGCCCAGCTTCTCGCCGGAGAGCTTTAACGCCTCCGCTGCCATATAAGTGTGTGCCACGCCCGACGGGCAGGATGTAATGCCTACTACCTTCATGATGATTCCTCCTGATATTTTAGATAATTGGTTGATTGTTCTATTTAGCTCCTACAGATCGTCGAAGGTGATCTCATCTAAGTCGTCGTCCTCAACAGCCTTCACCACCGCGTCGTCCATATTGTTCTTCTTCAGTAAGTTTACCATAATTGCGGTCACAAATCCACCGATCAGCACAGAAATAAAGTACCAGATCCGTCCCTCGACCACCGGCAGAACGATCAGGCCGCCCCAGGGCGCATGGTTTAAAACGCCGGTCATGAACGGGATGATGTTGCCGACCACAGCTCCCACGATCAGGGAGGGGATAACGCGCAGCGGGTCGTTGGCGGCAAAGGGGATTGCTCCCTCGGTGATGCCCACGCAGCCCATCAGGATTGCGGCCTTTCCGGCCTCCTTCTCCTCCGCGTTGTACTTCTTCGGCGCCAACAGGGTGGCGATGCCCATGCCGATGGGCGGTGTGCAGATGGCCACGCCTACGCCGCCCATCAGGTAGGGAAGCGTGTCAACCTGCGTCTGTGCGAACAGCGTTGCAACCTTGTTGACCGGGCCGCCCATGTCGAAGGCGGTCATCGCGCCCAGGATGGAGGCAAGCGGAACCTTACCCACGTCGCCCAGGCCGGAAAGCCAGGCGGTAAGTCCGTTCATGACGGCCGCGATGGGACCGCCGATTCCCCAGACGATGATTCCGCCGGTGATGAAGGTGCCCACAAGGGGATAGATGAAGATGGAGCCGAGAGTCTTAAGGGCGATGGGAAGCTTGATCCGCTTTAACTGCTTTACCACCACGCCGGCGATGAGGCCCGCAGCCATGCCGCCGAGGAAGCCAGCGCCCATCTCCTTTGCCAGGTACGCGCCGATCATGCCGGGCGCCAGGCCGGGCTTATCCGCGATGGAGTAGGCGATGTAGCCGCCCAGCACGGGCACAAACAGCGTCAGGCCCCCAAGGCCGATCTGCGCCAGACCCGCCAGCCAGCCGGTCTCCGGTGTCGCGGCTCCCTCGGGGTTCAACATAACCGCCAGGGAGAACAGGATACCGCCCGCCACGATAAACGGGATCATGTGGGATGTGCCCGTCAGTATGTGTTTTTTCAGTGTCTTGATCTGCTCTTTCATCTCATTACCCCTCCAATACTTCCGTCAAGATTTCGTATACCTGCTCCTTGGTGCTGTTTCTTAAGGACTCTCTGAACTCCTCGTGCATGAGCTTTCTGGACAGGTTCGCCAGAATTTTCATGTGCGTGTCCCCGGCCTCGGCCAGCGGGCATGCGATCAGGATGATTAAGTCCGCGCTCTCGCCGCTCTCCTCGTTCCAGACAACCGGCTTTGCGGTGCGGCCAAAGCACACGCTGGCCTCCAGAACGTGGTCCGTCTTCCCGTGGGGGAGACCCATGTCAAACCCCACGAAGGTGGGCGAGATGGCCTCTCTGGCCAGAACGTCATTGTAGAACTCCTCGGTGTCGGTGATCTTTCCGGCCTTTCCAAGCTCGGCCGCCAGGGTGTGGATCACATCCTTTTTCTCCCCCTGAATATCAAACACGATACAATTTTCGTTGATCAATTTTCCCATATAAAAACCTCCTGCCCGGCTCATCCGGATCTTTAAAAAATTCATTCCCGCGCGCTCAAGAAGAATTGTTTATCTCTTACAT
>USJW01000181.1 GCA_900555045.1 uncultured Clostridium sp.
ATGTTAAACAAAGGATTTATGGATTACAATTTATTCAAGAATATATAGAAAATAAAAATCTGATATGTAAATACATAAAAAATAGGAATCCGTATTCTTGTATTCGGGCTGATTATTTTATAATAAGTGAACTATCTTATGGTAAGGCATATATCTTTCTAAAGCAGCGAAGAGATCAAAATGACTATTGCATTTGTTCTTTCTTTGTAGAACCAGAAACAGACTACGTTGGTTCTAAGGTATATTGGCTTCTAAAATCAAGAATTGATTTGAAAACAAAAGAGGAGGTAATATTATATATAAAAAATCATTACCAACCGCCTGATGAAGGGGACTCACTTTTATAAGGGGTAGTTATCAGTTTTTGTGTTATATGCATTTGCTATATTACCCATAGAATAAGTGATTTTCTGCTCAGCCCTTTTTGGAGAAGTGTTTAACTTTATGAATTGAGATAAAAAGAAGGCAGCGCTCAGCTGCCTTCCTCCACGATCTGCTCCAAAACCCGAATTAAATCCTGAAGGGTGTACAATTGCACGTTTCGCTCCAGAATTTCATTCTTCAAGTCGATGGAAAGGGATTCAAATTTGTCGCGGATTTTTGGGGACACATAGGATGCCATGAAATCACCTCCGGGTATAGTATGGGCAGACCGGCGGCATACTATCCGTGAGGTGATGAACAATGAAACAGGGAGAACAGAAATCCACAGAGGCTCTCGAGCGTCAGGCAAAAAATGTGGAAACTTTCAACCCGTATTGGAACGACGGTGAATTTCTCGGGCCCAATACGCTGCGGCATGAGAAGGATGTGGATGTTTACGGGGAGGAGGAGCAGTGATGCTCCTCCTTCTCTGTGGATAAGCCTGCCAAGTTATCCACAATAATGTGGAAAAACCTGTGGATAAAATGTTATTATCTGACAGAATGTGTATAAGTCAGAATCAAGGCAGAATAGAACGCCGATTTATGCGGTGGAATTGTTGTGACAGATAAGGTATAATGGTGGAAAGGATTTGCCTGAACAGATGTTGGCCAGAAAAATGAAGAGAGGGGTAAGAAAATGGCGAAGACGATTGTGAAAAACGGTATGGTTGTAGCGCCCGGCGAGACATACCGGGCGGATATACTAATTGAGGACGGTGTGGTCCGGGAGATCGGCACAGGGCTTTTTGACCCGGAGGCGGAGGTGATCGACGCTGTAGGCAAGTACGTGATTCCCGGGGGCGTGGACGTGCACACCCACATGGACCTGCAGGCGGGAAAGTCCCGGGCGGTGGACGATTTCTACGACGGCACCGTGGCGGCTGCCTGCGGTGGCACCACGACCATTGTGGACCACATGGCCTTCGGCCCGCAGGGCTGCGATCTGCACCACCAGCTGAACGAGTACCACCGTCTGGCGGACGGCAAGGCGGTGATCGACTACGGGTTCCACGGGGTGGCCCAGCACGTGAATCGGGAGATTTTGGCGGAGCTTGAGGACATGGTCCGGGACGGCGTGCCCAGCGTGAAGGTCTATCTGACCTATGATTTTAAGCTGAACGACGCCGAGGCCTTCCAGATTTTAAAGCGCATGAAGGAGCTGGGCGGCGTCACGGCGTTCCACTGCGAGAACCATGATATTGTGGAGTATTACCGGCGTACATACAGGGAGAACGGCGACACGGAGCCCATCTACCACGCCAAGAGCCGCCCGAACCTGGCGGAGGCGGAAGCGGTTGCGCGGGTGTTAAACCTTGCGCGGCTGGCCGGGGATGCGCCGGTCTACATCGTGCATCTGTCCTGCAAGGAGAGCCTGGAGGCGGTGCGTGACGCCAGGGCGAAGGGGCAGAAGAATATTTTCGTGGAGACCTGTCCGCAGTATCTGACGCTGACCGAGGAGCGCTACGAGGGCGCGGATGGTCTCAAGTACATCATGTCCCCGCCGCTTCGCACGGAGGAGGACTGCGCGCGGCTCTGGGAGGGCCTGGCGCAGGGGGACATCCAGGTGGTGGCCACGGACCACTGCCCGTTCAACTTTAACAAGGAGAAACAGCTGGGCAAGGACGATTTCACGCTCTGTCCCAACGGGGCACCCGGTGTGGAGGAGCGTCTGCCGCTTCTGTTCTCGGAGGGCGTGATGGGGGGCCGCATAAGCGTCAACCGGCTGGTGGAGACGCTCTGCACCAACCCGGCCAGGATTTATGGCCTTTACCCCCAGAAGGGAATTCTTCTACCCGGCTCCGACGCGGACCTGGTGATCATCGACCCGGCGGCAGAGTACGTGATCACCCACGACCGCATGCACGGCGCGGTGGACTACACCGCCTACGAGGGCGTGAAAGTGAAGGGCGCGGTGGAGCTCGTGATGCAGAGAGGCAGCGTCGTGGCCAGGGGGACAGAGTTCACCGGGGAGCGGGGCGCCGGGAGATTTATCCACCGCAAGCCCCACACGGAAAAGAGCGTGGAAGTGCGGTAGGAATTTGACAGCGGCATAGAGTGGGAAAAAGCGCGAAGGCATGAGAGATGGTCTTTGCGCTTTTTTAACGCGTTTCCCAGGCATTTTTGATGGCGGGGTTGACTCTTCTACGGTATAATTGGAGTGTGAAAATGTGAAATATTTCCACCATGCGGTTGAACCGTGAATGTGCTGGCTAAAATAGGTATTATAGTGTAGAATGGTTAATAGACAGGCAAATGAGGAAATGTTGATAGGAGTTTGAGAGCGATGAAGAATCCGAGATTCAGAGGATATATATACTGGGGAGTGACGGCGCTAGCGGTGATCGCGTGCAGCGTGGCGTTCGCGTTTTTCCTTCTGAAATTTGAGCTTATGGCGGCAGCGGCCGGGAAGATTGTGAACGTGCTGATGCCGATTATCTATGGGGCCGTGCTGGCGTACCTGATGCTGCCGGTCTACAACAAGACCCGGCGCTACGTGACGGAGACGCTCACCGGAAAGGTAAAGAGCGAGCGCCTCATCTTCAGCGCCGCGAGAGGCGTGGGCACTTTGGTATGCCTGATCCTGTTAGTGGTCATCGTGGTGGGCTTAAGCCGGATGCTCCTTCCGCAGATTTACACCAGCATCATGAGCCTGCAGGAGAGCTTCAGCGAGAACATCAACAATGTGTCCATCTGGCTGCAGAAGGTGCTGGAGGACAATCAGACTCTGGAGGAGATGGTGGTCCCGGTCTATGAGCAGATTGCGGATAAGCTGGAAAACTGGATGTATGACACCCTGGTGCCCAACATGTCCATGGTGATCAATTTCCTGTCCAGCGGGCTTTTGGGCGTGGTCAACGTGCTGAAGAATATCCTGATCGGAATCATCGTGATGGTGTACTTCTTAAACATCAAGGACACGCTGTCCGCTCAGGCAAAGAAGATCGTGTACAGCCTGTTCCACCTGCACCAGGCCAACCGCATCATCGAGGAGGTCCGTTTCACCCACAGCGTGTTCGGCGGATTTATCACCGGAAAGCTGCTGGACTCCCTGATCATTGGCGTTATCTGCTTTTTCTGTATGCGGCTTCTGCGGATGCCCTACGTGCTCCTGATCAGCGTGATCATCGGCGTGACCAACGTGATCCCGTTCTTCGGGCCCTTCATCGGCGCGATCCCCAGCGCGTTTCTGATCCTGATGGTGAACCCCATGCAGTGTCTGTACTTTGTGCTGTTCGTGCTGGTGCTGCAGCAGTTTGACGGAAACATCCTGGGCCCCAAGATTCTGGGCGACTCCACAGGACTTCCCAGCTTCTGGGTACTGTTCTCCATCCTGCTGTTCGGCGGGCTTTTGGGCTTCGTGGGCATGATCATCGCGGTGCCCACCTTCGCGGTGTTCTACCACCTGCTGTCGGAGTATGTGAACCGCTGCCTGGAGAAAAAATCCCTGTCCCAGAGCACGGATGACTACAGGAAATTGGACTACGTTGATGAGGATGACAACCGGTTTGTGGACCGGGAGGACGTCTGAGGGGAGGAAGAATTGTTTTGAATATACAGATTTTCGGCCGGGCCAAGTGCTTTGACACCAAAAAGGCCCAGCGCTATTTTAAGGAGCGGGGAATCCGCTTCCAGTCCATCGATTTGAAGGAAAAGCCCATGAGCCGCGGCGAGTTTAAGAGCGTCTGCCAGGCGGTGGGCGGCTATGCGGCCCTGGTGGATCCGGCGGCCAAGGACCAGGATACGCTTGCGTTACTTCGCTATCTGGCGGAGGAGGACCGGGAGGAGAAGCTGTTTGAGAACCAGCAGCTGCTTAAGACGCCGGTGGTCCGAAACGGGAAGAAGGCGAGCGTCGGGTATGCGCCGGAGATTTGGAAGGAATGGGATTAAATGGAAATAAAGACAAGTGCCCGGCAGCCAAACG
>USJW01000182.1 GCA_900555045.1 uncultured Clostridium sp.
GCGAAAAGTCGGGATGGCGCAGGTGCGTTCAACGCCCTGCGCCAGCGGAGGCGGAGGGGCAGCCATCAGGGCTGCGCTGGAGCTCGGAGCAGTGCCCGTCTTTTCGCCCCCCTTGCGCCCTAGACTCTCCCACCGCGGAGACCTGGAACCTCCATCCCCCACTCCCCCGGCTCTCACGAACGGATGCATCCCCTAGTTCCCTTTTCCCAGAAACTATGCTAAACTATATCCAGCGGCTTCTTTAGTTGCCGCTATTTCACTGCAAAATTTTGCCACACAGGACGGTTGATACAATGAAACAAAACATAGATTTGCTCCACGGAAACATATTGACTTCCCTGACCGGGCTGGCGGTTCCGATCATGGCCACCTCGCTGGTCCAGACGGCCTACAGCCTGACGGACATGGCGTGGATCGGCATGGTGGGAAGCGACGCGGTGGCGGCGGTGGGAGCGGCCGGGATGTACACCTGGCTGGCCAACGGTGCGGTGGCCATGGCCAGGATGGGCGGCCAGGTCCGCGTGGCCCAGACCTGCGGCGAGGGCAAACCGGACGAGGCGGTGGAGTACGGGAGAGGGGCGATTCAGCTGGCGATTGCCATGGCGCTAGTCTTCGGCGTCCTGTCCAATGCCGCCGCCCGGCCCATGATCGGCTTCTTCCACTTAAACACGCCCAGCACGGTGGACCAGGCGGTGGTGTATCTGCGGATCGCGTGCGGGCTCCTGCTGTTCACCTACATCGGGCAGACCCTGACCGGTCTGTACACCGCGGTGGGCAACAGCCGCATCCCCTTTCTGGCGAACAGCATCGGCCTTGCGGTGAACATGGTGTTAGATCCCATGATGATCCTGGGTATCGGGCCGTTTCCAAAGCTGGGGGTGGCCGGCGCAGCCATCGCCACGGTGACCGCACAGCTGATGGTTCTGCTAGTGATGCTGTTTTTCGCGCGCAGGGATCCGATTCTGTCCAGACAGCTTCGGGTTTTTGACCCCATCCCGGGCAGATACCTAAAAAACATCGTGCGCATCGGCTTCCCCACCGCCATCCAGGACATGCTCTACTGCAGCATCTCCATGGTTCTGACCCGGTTTGTGACCAGCTGGGGCGACGCGGCGGTGGCGGTGCAGCGGGTGGGCGGCCAGATCGAATCCATCTCCTGGATGACCTCGGAGGGGTTCGGCACGGCGCTCAACGCCTTCACCGGCCAGAACTACGGCGCGCGCAACTACAAACGGGTGAAAAAGGGCTATACCACGGCCGCGGGAATCATCGCGGTGTGGGGAATCTTCACCACCTGCCTGCTGATTTTCGGCGCCAGCCCCATCTTCCGGATCTTTATCCATGAACCGGAGGTCATCCCGGTGGGAACCAGCTACCTGCGCATCATCGGCGTCTGCGAGATGTTCATGTGCGTGGAGCTGATGACGGTGGGCGCCATGTCCGGCCTCGGAAGAACCTTGGAGGCCTCGGTGATCACCATCCTGCTCACCGCGCTGCGGATCCCGTTAGCCTATCTCTTGGGAAACACCGCCATGGGACTGGACGGCGTCTGGTGGGCGCTTACGATCTCCAGCATACTGAAGGGGATTGTGTTCTTTATCTATTACCAGCGGATTATGCGCAGGCTGGAGGAGTGAGGGCCGTGAAATGCGGCGAAGGTTTTGTAATAATCCACAGGCGGGAGTGCGTTCCCGCCTTGTTTTTTTATGTTGAATTAAGAAAAAACTGCTTGTAAAATGCCACTTTTTGTGAGAGAATGGAGATAAGTATGATGTGATAAATTTAACAAAGGGCACTGTACTTGATTAAATTCATTTTTGAAAGGAGTTTTAACACATGATTTATTCACAGGAAGTAGAAGAGATGTGCACAGTTGCACAGGGCGTTCATCATGGCGCTGCTCCAATCCCGGAAGAAGCTAAATGGGTAAAATCAAAAGAAATCAAAGACATTTCCGGCCTGACTCATGGTGTAGGCTGGTGTGCTCCGCAGCAGGGTGCCTGCAAACTGACACTGAACGTGAAGGAGGGTATTATTCAGGAAGCGCTGGTTGAGACCATCGGATGTTCCGGTATGACCCACTCCGCAGCAATGGCAGCTGAGATCCTTCCGGGCCGCACGGTTCTGGAAGCTTTAAATACAGACCTGGTATGTGACGCGATCAACACCGCTATGAGAGAGCTGTTCTTACAGATCGCTTACGGCAGAACCCAGAGTGCGTTCTCCGAGGACGGCCTGCCCATCGGCGCTGGCCTGGAGGATCTGGGCAAGGGACTTCGCTCCCAGGTTGGTACCATGTACGGAACCTTAAAGAAAGGTCCTCGCTATTTGGAGATGGCCGAAGGCTATGTGACCGGCATTGCGCTGGACGCAGACGACGAGATCATTGGTTATCAGTACGTAAGCCTTGGCAAGATGACTGATTTCATCAAGAAGGGTGACGATCCCAACACTGCATGGGAGAAGGCAAAGGGCCAGTATGGCCGCGTTGCTGACGCTGTTAAGATTATCGACCCGCGTAAAGAGTGATAAAGACCAATTAGGAGGATAAGAAAATGGCATTATTTGAATCTTATGAGAGAAGAATTGACAAGATCAATTCCGTTTTAAACAGCTATGGAATTGCTTCCATCGAGGAGGCTGAGAAGATCACAAAGGACGCAGGTCTGGATGTGTACGATCAGGTGAAGAAGATTCAGCCGATCTGCTTCGAGAATGCCTGCTGGGCATACACGGTGGGCGCTGCCATCGCCATCAAGAAGGGCTGCCGCAGAGCTGCGGACGCTGCCGCTGCGATCGGTGAGGGACTTCAGGCGTTCTGTATCCCCGGATCCGTAGCTGACCAGCGTAAGGTTGGCCTGGGACACGGCAACCTGGGCAAGATGCTGCTGGAGGAGGAGACCGACTGCTTCTGCTTCCTGGCAGGACATGAGTCCTTCGCAGCCGCTGAGGGCGCAATCGGTATCGCTGAGAAGGCAAACAAGGTTCGCCAGAAACCTCTGCGCGTTATCTTAAACGGTCTGGGCAAGGATGCCGCACAGGTAATCTCCAGAATCAATGGATTTACATATGTTGAGACCGAGATGGACTACTACACCGGCGAAGTGAAAGAGCTGTGGAGAAAGTCCTACTCCGAGGGCTTAAGAGCCAAAGTTAACTGCTACGGCGCCAACGACGTAACCGAGGGCGTTGCCATCATGTGGAAGGAAGGCGTTGACGTTTCCATCACCGGAAACTCCACCAACCCCACCCGTTTCCAGCATCCGGTTGCAGGCACCTACAAGAAGGAGTGCGTTGAGAAGGGCAAGAAGTACTTCTCCGTAGCTTCCGGCGGCGGCACCGGCCGTACCCTGCATCCCGACAACATGGCTGCTGGCCCGGCATCCTACGGCATGACCGATACCATGGGCCGTATGCACTCCGACGCTCAGTTCGCAGGTTCCTCCTCTGTTCCGGCTCACGTTGAGATGATGGGTCTGATCGGCATGGGCAATAACCCCATGGTTGGAGCGACTGTGGCCGTGGCTGTTGGAATTGAGGAAGCGGCGAAGGCTGGGAAGTTCTAAGGAATAACGTAAAATCAATGGTTTAAGAGGCTGTAGAAGGTACGAAAAAGTGTGAAAATGAACAAGGTATGTGGATTATTTGTTCACTACTTGTTCACCGCATTTGTTCACCCAAGATGGCTTAAACGGCGAGGAGGATTAGTTTAAATCCTCCTCGTTTATTTTTATTGATGGGATGGGGATATTTTTCTGGTGCGACCAGCGAAAGAAAACCTATATGAAAAGCTCTGGGAGTTGATGGCTCCTAGAGCTTTTTGCATATTAAGCGTGTTTTAAAAATTCGTCGGAAAAAACTTGAGATTTAGAATGATCAGAACACATTAATTCTACATTTAAATTTTTCCCATCTGATAATTTCAAGTTACCATATTTGCATATAGGGAGTTTACGGTTGTTTTTGAAACGTTTGTCTGCGCTGCCATTTTTGTTGACGTATTGCCAAGTATAATCAATAATTTCTGAATCAGAAGGAACCTTTTCGGACTCAATGAAGTGAGAGTATGACTGTGTGATCGAAAGATCTTTGTAAGCAGCAGCTCCAACTTTACAACCACAAATGATTAATATAGTATCGGGAAGAAATATTAATTGCTTTTTGCCTAATTTTATTTGTGCACCTTCTACATTGGATTTAATGACCTTTGGCAAATGGTTTTGAATGATGAAAGGTTTCCTTCCAACATTCCGAGATGCTCCTGCATTCGTTTTTTTATTAGAAACATGCTGTTCCGAATTTATGTGCCAAATTTTTTTACATGT
>USJW01000183.1 GCA_900555045.1 uncultured Clostridium sp.
AGGATTTAAATGGTATAGTAGGAAACGTAGATGAAGCTTTTACCTTTATACTACGTATAAAATCAAACGAAAGGCGGATTTGCAATATGAAACAGTTGATTTATCTGGACAATGCGGCCACGACCAAGACGCGGCCGGAAGTGGTGGAGGCCATGGTTCCGTATTTTACGGAATTCTACGGAAACCCCTCCTCCGTGTATGATTTTTCCACAGCGAGCAAGAAAGCGGTCACTGAGGCGCGGGAGACCATCGCCAAGGCCCTGGGCGCTCAGACCAACGAGATATATTTCACCGCAGGCGGCAGTGAGTCCGACAACTGGGCATTGGTTGCCACCGCGGAGGCATACGAATCCAAGGGGAAACACATCATCACCAGCAAGATCGAGCACCATGCGGTGTTACACACCTGCCAGTATTTGGAAAAACGCGGCTTCGACGTGACCTATCTGGACGTGGACGAGAACGGCGTGGTGAAGCTGGATGAGCTCAAGAAGGCCATCCGCCCCGACACCATCCTAATCTCCATCATGTTTGCCAACAACGAGATCGGGACCATCGAGCCCGTCCGCGAGATCGGCGAGATCGCGAAGGAGCACGGCATCCTGTTCCACACCGACGCGGTGCAGGCGTTCGCCCACGTGCCGATCAATGTGGATGAGTACCACATCGACATGCTCAGCTCCAGCGCCCACAAGCTAAACGGGCCCAAGGGCATCGGCTTCCTCTATATCCGCAAGGGCGTAAAGATCCGCTCCTTCATCCACGGCGGCGCCCAGGAGCGCAAGCGCCGCGCTGGCACGGAGAATGTGCCCGGGATCGTGGGCTACGGCAAGGCCGTGGAGCTGGCGATGGCTTCCTTGGAGGAGCGCGCGAAAAAGGAGACCGAGCTGCGCGATTACCTGATGAACCGGGTAATGGCCGAGGTGCCCTACACCCGCATCAACGGCTCCCGGAAGGACCGTCTGCCCAACAATGTGAACTTCGCGTTCCAGTTTATCGAGGGCGAGTCACTGCTCATCAAGCTGGACATGGCCGGAATCTGCGGCTCCAGCGGCTCCGCATGTACCTCGGGCTCCTTAGACCCGTCCCATGTGCTGTTAGCCATCGGACTGCCCCACGAGATCGCCCACGGCTCCCTGCGCCTGACCCTCAGCGAGGAGAACACGATGGAGGAGATGGACTACGTGGTGGAGAAGATCAAGGAGATCGTGGCCTACCTGCGCAACCTGTCCCCGCTGTACGAGGATTTTGTCAAGAAAAATAAGCGGTAATTTGACCGCCAGAGCGTAAACCAAACCAGAATATTTCAGAGAAAATACAGGAGAATTTGAATTATGTATACAGAGAAAGTAATGGACCATTTTGAGCATCCCAGAAATGTAGGAGAGATAGAGAACCCCAGCGGCATGGGCACGGTGGGTAACCCCAAATGCGGCGACATCATGCGCATTTACCTGGACATCGACGAGAATCAGATCATCCGGGATGTAAAGTTTAAGACCTTCGGCTGCGGCGCCGCGGTGGCCACCAGCAGCATGGCCACGGAGCTTGTCAAGGGCAAATCCATCTATGAGGCCATGCAGGTGACCAACAAGGCCGTCTGCGAGGCGTTAGACGGGCTTCCGCCGGTGAAGATCCACTGCTCGCTGCTGGCCGAGGAGGCCATCCACGCGGCGCTCTGGGACTATGCCCAGAAGCACGGGATTACCATCGACGGGCTGGAGAAGCCGAAGGACAACATCGGCGAAGAGGAAGAAGAGGAAGATTATTAATCTGCTATGAGTGACGAGAAGAAGACCGTAGTGGTAGGCATGTCCGGGGGAGTCGACTCCTCCGTGGCTGCCTACTTATTAAAACAGCAGGGATATCATGTGATCGGAGTGACCATGCAGATCTGGCAGGACGAGGACCAGGCCCTCCAGGAGGAGCAGGGGGGCTGCTGCGGCTTGAGCGCTGTGGACGACGCCCGTCGGGTGGCCATGCAGTTGGATATTCCCTACTATGTGATGAATTTTAAGGAAGAGTTCCGCCGGACCGTGATGGACTACTTTGTGGGCGAGTACGTGGAGGGGCGCACGCCCAACCCCTGCATCGCCTGCAACCGCTACGTGAAGTGGGAGTCCCTGCTGCGACGCAGCATGGCCATCGGAGCCGACTACATCGCCACCGGGCACTACGCCCGGATCGAGCGCCTGGAAAACGGGCGGTACGCCCTGCGGCGCTCCGTCACGGCGGCCAAGGACCAGACCTACGCCCTCTACAACCTGACCCAGGAGCAGTTGTCCCGGACGCTGATGCCGGTGGGCAGCTACCACAAGGAGGAGATCCGGCGGATGGCCGAGGAGATCGGCTTAAACGTGGCCCACAAGCCGGACAGCCAGGAGATCTGCTTTATCCCGGACAAGGACTACGCCGGTTTCATCGAGTCCTACACCGGAAAGCCGGATGTCCCGGGCAACTTCGTGGACCTGTCGGGGAACGTGCTCGGCAGGCATAAGGGAATTTCCCACTACACCATCGGCCAGCGGAAGGGCTTAAACCTGGCGATGGGCCGCCCGGTGTTTGTGGTGGAGATCCGGCCGGACACCAACGAGGTGGTGATCGGCGAGGGCAACGATGTATTTACAAATATCCTCCGCTGTAGTAAACTGAACTGGATGGCGGTGGACGGGCTTCACGGCGGCGAGCTGCGGGTCAGCGCAAAGATCCGCTACAGCCACAGAGGAGCCGACTGTACCATCCGCGAGATCGGGGAAGACCTGGTGGAATGCGTGTTTGACGAGCCGGTCCGTGCGGTGACGCCGGGGCAGGCCGTGGTGTTCTATACCGGGGACTACGTGGCCGGAGGAGGAACGATTTTATGAGACGGAATTTGAGAAGAATGGGCCTTGCACTGCTCTGCGCGGGAACGCTTAGCACCAGCGGGGCCCTTTCCGCGTGCGGAAAATATGAGCCGGTGGAGACTGCGGCGGGAGTTGGAGCCGGAGAGAATAATGGGGCCGGGGAGGTCGGTGCCGCGGGGAATGCCGGGGCTGGCGAGGCCGGTGCTGCGGGAAATGTCGGGGCCGGTGCTGCGGGGAATGCCGGGGCCGGCGCTGCAGCCCGCCCCGACAATGCCGATTCCCTCCTCGCCACCGCCGAGTCCAGCCGCAACGAGGTGGAGCTGGCAACTGCGAAGCCGCCGGAGTTTGAGGAGGTGGACGAGACCGTTTATGTGAGGACGTCCGACGGGACGCCGGTCAACGTGCGGTCCAGCTGCAACAAGCAGAACAACTCCAACGTGGTGACCGCGGCCAGCCCTGGCACGTCCTTTAAGCGCACGGGCAAGAGCGGGGAGTGGAGCCGCGTGATTTTAAACGGGCAGACCGCCTATATTGCCACCGACTACCTCACCACCGAGGTACCGGAGACGACGGCGGCTGTAGAGAGAGCGGAGACGGCGGCCGGGAGCGTCTCCCTTAACGCTTCCTGGAAATACGCTGAGTTCTCCAAGATCAATTCCGGCGCGGCAACGCTGTACCGCACGGAGTCGTTAAATCCCAAGGGCAAGACCGTGTGCGTCAACGCGGGCCACGGCACCAAGGGCGGCGGCAGCGTGAAGACCCAGTGCCACCCGGACGGAACCCCGAAGGTCACCGGTGGAACCACCGGCGCGGGGGCCACATCGGCGGTGGCGGTGTCCAGCGGCATGACCTTCTCCGATGGAACCCCGGAGGCGAAGGTGACCCTCGCCCTGGCGCTCAAGTTGAAGGATAAGCTTCTGGCGGACGGCTACGACGTGCTGATGATTCGGGAGAGTGACGACGTGCAGCTGGACAATGTGGCGCGCACGGTGATCGCCAACAACACCAGCGACTGTCACATCGCCCTCCACTGGGATTCCACCACAAGTAACAAGGGCGCGTTCTACATGAGTGTTCCCTCCAACCAGTCCTACCGGAACATGGAGCCGGTGAAGTCCCACTGGCAGCAGCACAATGCCCTGGGCGAGAGCCTGGTGGGCGGTCTCAAGGCGGCGGGAGTGAAGATCTTCTCCGGTGGCTCCATGGAGATGGACCTGACCCAGACCTCCTACTCCACAATCCCCTCCGTGGACATCGAGCTGGGCGACAAGGCCTCCGACCATTCCTCCGGTACATTGGATACCCTGGCGAAGGGGCTGGTGGCGGGAATCAACCAATATTTCGGATATTGAGCGCCCGGACATGAAAAATAAAAAATAAAAAAATCGCATTTACCTACTACACAAAATACAATTTTTATAGTATAA
>USJW01000184.1 GCA_900555045.1 uncultured Clostridium sp.
GCCGGGATGTTCCGGCCATGATTAAAATAGAATGAAATATAAGAACTGTAAGATGATATCCAGAGGATTCCATTATACCAAAATTTCACGGATCCGCAACCCATATCCGGCCCAAAAAAGGCGCGGAATCAAAAAAATTTTACCTCGCATGTATAAACCCTTCCATCCGGGGGACACTTTCAATATACAAAAGAAAGTTTTACTTATCCTCCCCTTTTTGATGAGAGAAGCAAGAACCCCTGCGGTTGCAATGCTTCTCTCATTTTTTGTTATCCACCCATATAATACACGCCGCATTCAACCGTGATCTTCTGAATAATCTCAAACATCTCCCGTGGAATGAGCCGGTCGGTCTCCGTCAGGGCGTATGTGACAACCCGCACATTGGAACCCTTGTAGGTTTCCGGGATGAAATAGATGATCGAGCCGTCCTTGTCCAGATCATAGGCTTCCTGCGTGCAGGGGCTGATGGAGGAGCTAAGGCCCGCCTTTGCATACTTCATCAGATTGCTGATGTGGCTGGTCTCCAGGAGCAGCTGCGGTTCAAAGCCGCACTCCGCAAACACTTTGTCCGCGATGGCGCGGCTGCTTGCGCCCTTCTTTGTCAGGGTAATCGGCTCCTCCTTCAGATAGCGTGGATCCAGGTAGCGCTTTCCGTTTTTGACGTAAGCGTGGGCACTTGCCTCGCTGCCCGCGCGAAGAAAAATGGCGTTCGCCGACTTTGTCAGAAAGCGCACGGCAACTCCCTTGGGCGCGGTGGTGTCGCTGGTGATTGCAATCTGAATCTTGTTTTTCAGGACAGCGTCCAATAAGTCGGCAGAGCTGGACTCGTACACGGAAAAATGGATCTGCGGATATGCCCCCTTCAGATTGACCAAAAGATCGGTTGATGCCTTGGAACTTAAGTAAGGGGCCATCCCAATGACAATGGTCTTGAGCTCCGCCTGATCCGCCAGCGCAGCCTTGGCCATAAACTGATCGTACGCGTTCTCCACCTGGCAGGCCATGTCGTAGAACAGAAGCCCTTTTTCGGTGGGAACCAACCCCTTGTTGGAGCGCGCAAACAGGCGGAATCCCAGCTGCTCCTCCACGCGCTGGAGGCACTGGCTCAAGGCGGGCTGGGATACAAAGAGATGGTCCGCGGCCTTCGACATGTTCCCCATCCGAAACATTACAGATATCCAATGAATTTCATCCAGTGTCATCACTCTGGCTCCTTTTTTCATTATAAGCATCTCTTATTGTACTATTTCACTTCCAATTTTACAACCTCCCGCAAAAAACATATAATAACTTCAACAAATATTTGTTTGGATATTCCGGAATTTCAATCAAAAACCACAAATGATTTAAGGGGGACTTATGAGCACTCAAATGTTAATCTGTATTATACTTTTTGTCTTCATGCTGGTAAACTTCTTGTTGGCCAAGCTGCCTCTCGGCGTGATCGCCGGAACCACCGCGGCTCTCTTGGTGCTCACCGGATGCACCGAGGCGAAAACAATCCTTAGCGGCATCGGAAGCGCCAACGCCGTGACCATCGGATGCATGATTATCCTGGCTGCCGGATTAGGGCGCACTTCATTCCCGGGAAAGATGACCGCCGGAATCCGCAAAATCACCAAGGGCAATTACAGGATGGCTTATCTGGGCGTGATCCTGATCGCGCTGATTCTGACCAGCATGCTGACCAGCCCTATGGCCGCCTACGCGATCGTATTCCCGATCATGGACTCGGTGTGCGACGAATTCGGCGTGAGCCGCTCCAAGGCCCAGTTTCCGCTGGTCGTCACCTGTCTGGCCTGCTGCGCCATCCTGCCTCTCGGCGGTGCCATCAGCCAGTCCGCCGTGTACGCGGGCTATATGGAAACCTACGGCTTCACTCAGGGCTTTACCGCCATGGATTTCTTTAAAGGAAGATGGCCGTTCGTGTTTATCGTAGTCCTGTGGGCCTACTTCATCGCGCCGAAATTCACCCCGGACAAGCCCGTGGCCCCGATCACTTCCCTTGAGACAAAGAAAGCCGATGTCAAACCCTTGGGCAAGTTCGCCGATGTGGCCGGCGTCGTGATCTTCGCGCTGGTCATCCTGGGCTTCATCTTCAACCAAAAGCTGAGTGGTCTTCCCACCTGGTACATCGCGTTCTTCGGCGTCATGGCCATGGTAATCTGCGGCACACTGACGAAAAACGAGGCCATCAAGGCCATCCCCGTAGACATCTGCATGCTGTTCGTCGGCGCCAACACCATGGCAACCGCGCTGGTGGGAACCGGCACCGCCGAGTACATCGGCTCCCTGATCTCTAACTCCGTGGGCAACGCACAGAACACCATCGTATTGCACGCAGTATTCTTTATCGTGCCGTTCTTAATCACTCAGTTCATGCAGAACCAGAGTGTCATGAACGTGTTCGCCCCCATCGCGCTGATCACCTGCAGCGCTTTAAACGCCGACCCGAGAGGCTGCATGATCTTAATCTCCTCCGGCGCGCTGACCGCGTACATGACCCCGTCCGCCACGGCCGCAGTCCCCATGTGCATGAGCGCCGGCGGATACGATGTGAAGGTGCTGTTTAAGATGGGATGGCTGTTCGCGCTGATCCTGTGCGTGTGCTATGTGGGATTTGTAAGTCTGGCCTACCCGGCCTTTTAGTCTGGCCCAACATTTTTAAATGTGAATGTATCAAAGTGATTCACGGAAAGCGAGTGAAACATGCTGGAACAATATGTGATAAAAAACGGAACTCTGGTTTCCATTTTGGACGGAACCGAGCAGAAAAAAGATATTTTAGTGGAAAACGGAATCATAACAAAAATAGCTTCTGAAATTGAGGCGCCCCAGGCGGAGGAGATCGATGCCAGCGGAAAATACATATCCGTGGGCTGGCTGGATGCCCACACCCATTTTGCCTGCCTGGACGATACCGGGATCGATGCCGAGCGCGATCTTCTAATGCAGGGCATCACCTACGCGCTGGACTTGGGAACCCAGGGGCCGGACAATTACACGGAAAGCCGGACCCGCCTGATGTATAAGACCGACCTGCGGTACATGTCCTACTTAAACATCGCCGCGAAAGGCGCGGGCACCGGCAGGGGCTATATGGATTTTTCGGGGCCTCAGGACATCGACCATGACAAGGTCAAGAAGACCGTGGAGAAATACCGCCATGAGCTGCTGGGGTTAAAGGCCAGGATCGATGACAAGTTCTGTTTCGACCCCGCCTATACCGTCCGCCAGCTGAGGGCTTTGGGCGACGAGCTTCACATGCCCATCGCCGTCCATGCTCCCAGAAGCCGCATCGGCATCGACAATCTGCTGCCCTACCTGAAAGAGGGCGATGTGCTCTGCCACACGCTGGCCGGAAACAGCGATGTGATGACCGTCATCGATGAGAATGGCAATGTCAAAAAAAGCGTCCTGGATGCCAGGGCGCGCGGTGTTATCTTCGACCTCTCCCACGGCAGCAACGCCTACAGCTACGCCACCGCGGAAGCGGCCTGGAACGCCAACTTTTTTGTGGACACGATCTCCAGCGATCTTCACGGGGGCAACGTGAACGGTCCGGTGTTCAGCCTGGCGGTGGTGCTCACGAAGATCCGGGGGCTCACCGGAAAGCCCTGGTCCTGGCTGTTAAACAAGGCCATCGCCGAACCCGTGAGGCTGCAGCACATCCGCGGAAAGGCCGTCGACGTGCGGGAGGGCATGACGGCGGATCTGACGGTCTACAAGATCGAGGAGGGCGCATTCACCTATCTGGATTCCAAAAAGGAATCCCGCACCTTCGCGGAAAAGATCACGCCCTGCTACACCTGTGTCGGCAACCACGTCTACACCTGCAGGTAATAAACCTTCCATTTACCACACGAAAAGAAGTGGGCCTCCAGCATACGTTCATCAATAAGCAGAGCATCCAGTCGGTCCGCCAGGGGACGGTCGGGTTTCTTCTCTATCAGTTG
>USJW01000185.1 GCA_900555045.1 uncultured Clostridium sp.
GAGAAATTCACTGATTTGTGAATTTCTCCCGGAGTTTTAATTTGTTGACTTAAATCGCAAAATACTTCACACCAGACTCGAAGATCTTCATATCCTGCTCCCCGTAAATGTTCACGGCAACCGACTCTCCGCGGCGCTCGGAGTGGGCCATCTTGCCCAGGATGCGCCCGTCGGGGCTGGTGATGCCCTCGATGGCCATGTAGGAGCCGTTGGGGTTCCAGTACTCGTCCATGGTGGCGTTGCCCTTGTCGTCCACGTACTGGGTCGCCACCTGGCCGTTGGCGAACAGTCTGGACAGCCAGGCCTCGTTTGCCACGAACCGGCCCTCGCCGTGGGAGGCGGGGTTGCAGTACACGCCGCCCAGCTTGGCCTCAGCCAGCCACGGGGACTTGTTGGTCACAACCTTGGTGTAAACCATCTTGGAGATATGGCGTCCGATGGCGTTCATGGTCAGGGTCGGGGAATCCGCCTTCTGCTCCGTGATTGCACCCTCCGGCACCAGGCCCAGCTTGATCAACGCCTGGAAGCCGTTGCACACGCCCAGCATCAGGCCGTCCCGCTCATTTAACAGCTTCTCGATCTCGTCCTTGATCACCGCGTTGCGGAACACGGTGGCAAAGAACTTTGCGGAGCCCTCCGGCTCGTCGCCTGCGGAGAAGCCGCCGGGGAACATCACGATCTGTGCGTTCGCAATCTCTTTTCTGTAAACCTCCACGGACTGGCGGATATCCTCCGCGCTCAAGTTGCGGAACACACGGGTTACCACCTTCGCGCCCGCGCGCTCAAAGGCCTTTGTGCTGTCGTACTCGCAGTTGGTGCCCGGGAACACCGGGATGAACACCGTCGGCTGTCCGATCTTGTGGTCGCACACATAGATGGCGTCCGCGTCGTAAAGCCGCTCCGGGAGCACGGCCGCCTCCCCGCTCTTCTCCTTGCCGGTGCTCGTGGGGAACACGTCCTCCAGCGTGCCGGTCCAGCTCTCTAAGGCCTTGTCCATGGAGATGGACACATTGCCGTACTCGAACGCCGCCCGGTCCGTCACCTCGCCGATCACGGTGTAGGAGATGGAAAGTCCGCCCACCAATCCGTCCGGCACCTCGCAGACGATGTCGCCGAAGCCCGCGGAGAAGAAATCTCTCGGGTCCACGTTGTGCTCGATCTTCACGCCCAGCTTATTTCCGAAGGCCATCTTGCTGACCGCCTCGGCCATGCCGTGGCCCTCCACCGCGTAGGCGGAAATGATCCGGCCGGCCTTGATGTCCTCAAACAGCTTGCCGTAGCCGTCCATCACCTGCTCGTACACCGGCAGGTCGTAGGAATCCCGTTCGATCTTAAACACCACGATCTTGCTGCCCGGCTTCTTGAATTCGGGGGTGATAATGTTCTTGCTGCTGTTTACGTCCACCGCGAAGGAAACCAGGGTGGGCGGCACATTGATCTCGCCCTGCTCGTCGTCGAAGGTACCGGACATGCTGTCCTTGCCTCCGATGGAGGGCAGTCCGAAGCCCAGCTGCGCGCTGTAGGCGCCAAGTAATGCCGCGAAGGGCTGGCTCCAACGCTTTGGATTCTCGTTCATCCGGCGGAAATACTCCTGGAAGGTAAAGCGGATCTTCCGGTAATCGCCGCCCGCAGCCACGATCTTGGCCACGGAGGAGAGCACCGCGTAAACCGCGCCGTGGTAGGGGCTCCAGCTGGACAGATAGGGGTCAAAGCCGTAGCTCATCATGGTCACGGTGTCCGTGTGTCCCTTTAGCACCGGCAGCTTCGCCACCATGGCCTGGGTCTCCGTCAGCTGATATTTGCCGCCGTAGGGCATGAACACGCTGCCCGCTCCGATGGAGCCGTCGAATCGCTCCACCAGGCCCTTCTGGGAGCACACGTTGAGACCCGCCAGCATGTCGGTCCAGGTCTTCTCAACGTCGCCCACCTCCCGGCGCTCTAAGGGGCTTCCCTCCCGCCCGGGCACCTCCAGGGTAACGTCGGCCTCCTGGTGCGCGCCGTTGGTGTCAAGGAATGCGCGGCTGATGTCCACAATGGTCTTTCCGCGCCAGTTGAGCACAAGTCTGGGCTCCTCGGTCACCACAGCCACGGTCACGGCCTCCAAGTTCTCCTCCGCCGCATAGGCCAGGAACTGGTCCACATCCTTAGGGTCCACCACAACGGCCATGCGCTCCTGGGACTCGGAGATGGCGATCTCCGTGCCGTCAAGGCCCGCGTACTTCTTCGGAACCTTGTCTAAGTCGATCTGAAGGCCGGGTGCCAGCTCGCCGATGGCCACGGACACGCCGCCTGCGCCGAAGTCGTTGCACTTCTTGATGATGCGGCTCACCTCCGGGCGGCGGAACATGCGCTGGATCTTGCGCTCTGTGGGCGCATTTCCCTTCTGTACCTCAGCGCCGCAGACCTCGATGGAGGCGGTGGTATGTACCTTGGAGGAACCGGTGGCGCCGCCGATGCCGTCGCGGCCGGTGCGCCCGCCAAGTAAGATGATGATGTCGCCGGGGTCGGAGTTCTCGCGGATCACGTCTTTTCTGGGGGCGGCGCCCATCACGGCGCCGATCTCCATGCGCTTTGCCACATAGCCGGGGTGATAGATCTCCTTCACGTAGCCGGTGGCCAGACCGATCTGGTTGCCGTAGGAGGAATAGCCCTGGGCCGCGCTGTTCACAATCTTTCTCTGGGGCAGCTTGCCCTTTAAGGTCTCGCTTAAGGGGCGGGTGGGATCCGCCGCTCCGGTCACGCGCATGGCCTGGTACACGTAGGTGCGGCCGGACAGCGGGTCGCGGATGGCTCCGCCCAAGCAGGTGGCCGCGCCGCCGAAGGGCTCGATCTCGGTGGGATGGTTGTGGGTCTCGTTCTTAAAGTTCACCAGCCACTCCTCGGTGACGCCGTCGATCTCCACCGGCACCACGATGCTGCAGGCGTTGATCTCGTCGGAGATCTCCATGTCCTCCAGCTTGCCCTCGCTCTTAAGCTTCTTCATGGCCATCAGGGCCAGGTCCATCAGGCAGACGTACTTGTCGTCACGGCCCTTGTAGATCACGGCGCGGTCCGCCAGATAGCGGTTGTAGGTGTCCTCGATGGGCTTGCGGTAGTCGCCATCGGTGAACTGAACATTCTTTAATTCGGTGGAGAAGGTGGTGTGGCGGCAGTGGTCGGACCAGTAGGTATCCAGCACCCGGATTTCCGTCACGGTGGGGTCGCGGTGCTCCTCCTCGCGGTAATACTTTTGAATATGAAGGAAGTCCTTGAAGGTCATCGCCAGATTCAAGGTGCCGTAGAGTGCCTTCAACTCGGCCTCCGGCGCAGCGGCAAAGCCCTCGAAGGTCTCAATGTCCTCCGGGACGTCGAACTCGGTCACCAGGGTGGCGGGCTTGTCCTCCTCCGCCTCTCTGCTGTCCACGGGGTTGATGCAGAAGCTCTTGATGGACTTCTCCTGCTCCGCGGTCAGGGCTGCGGTGATCACGTAGGTGGTGGCGGAGCGGATCACCGGCTCCTCGTCCTCCTTAAGCAGCTTCACGCACTGCTCGGCGGAGTCCGCTCTCTGGTCGAACTGGCCGGGCAGATATTCCACGGAAAATACAAGGTCGCCCGGATTCTTCGGGAACTCCTCCTCGTACACCTCGTCCACCGGCGGCTCAGAGAAGATTGTCACCAGCGCCTTTTTGTAGGTCTCCTCTGAAAGATTCTCAATATCATAACGGATCAACACCCGCACATTTTTTACGGTGCTGATCCCCAGATAGCTCTCCAGTTCCTCGCGCAGTTCCCCTGCCTTTACCGCATACGCCGGTTTTTTCTCCACAAATATACGTCTTACACTCATTTATAAACCTCCTGTTTTCCATAGAAACCCTAAGTCTAAAAAGTCCAAACCATCTGTCCCCTATCATATCACAGGAAAGATAAATT
>USJW01000186.1 GCA_900555045.1 uncultured Clostridium sp.
CGCCAGACGTCCGTTAGTAGGACCGGTTAATGTTCTCACTACTTGGACAGCGTCCACACCTTCAAAGCAGCATACAACCACGAACACCTGCAGCTTCACCAGCTGGCTGTTCTCCCCGTCGAACGCCTCCGTCTCATTGTGCTGCCGGTTGAAGGCACGGATCACCCGGACGCCCAGCAGGTTCTCGCGGGTTGACAGCAGCACCCGGTCCAGCTGGCGCTGCACCTTCTTGTAGAGAGGCATGCTGACGAGCAGGATGCCGAACACCACCAGGCACAGCACCGGAATGGTCACAGCGAAGACCATCGCCGTGCGCACGTCCACGGTGAAGGCCATGATCATGGCTCCGAACACCACGAAGGGCGACCGCAGCAGCAGGCGCAGCGTCATGTTCACCCCGCTCTGCACCTGGTTGATGTCGCTGGTCATCCGCGTGATCAGCGTGGAGGTCCCCACCGTGTCGATCTCCGTGTAGGAGAGGGAGCCGATGTGGGCGAACAGGTCGTTTCGCAGGCTCGTGGCCGCTCCCACCGACGCCTTGGCCGCAAAATACTGGGCGGTCAGGGAGCAGGCCAGGCCGATTAAGCCCAGCGCCACCAAAAGGCCGCCCATCTTAAGCACATACCCCACGTCCCGGTTGTGGATTCCGATATCCACCATCCGCGCCACCACTAACGGCACGAACAGCTCAAAGCTGGCCTCCAGCATCTTGAACAGAGGCCCCAGGACGCTCTCTTTCTTGTAGTCCTTCATGTAACTCAGCAAACGTTTCATTTCATCCTCCGGATTCCTGACACATTCTTGTGTTTTTTTGCTCTGTCTGGTATTATAGCATGGGTAAAGATATATTAAAACTATTTGTTTCGTATAGTTCCCATACGTTTATCATATAGGAGATCCCATGAATTTAAAGCAGATGGAATACTTCACCGCCATCGTGGCCGAGGGCAGCATCTCCGGCGCAGCCCGGGCCCTGCACGTGTCCCAGCCGCCCCTAAGCGCCCAGATGCGGCTCCTGGAGGAGGAGCTGGGCGCCACCCTCTTCGAGCGGGGCGCCCGGTCCATCCAGCTGACCGAGGCAGGACGGCTCTTCTACCAGCGCGCCCAGAGCATCCTGGACCTCACAAACGGAGCCAAGAAGGACATCGAGCGGCTGGGCCAGGGGCTCCTTGGAACCCTGCGCCTGGGGATGATCTCCTCGGTGGAGACCCAGGGGATCATTACCAGTATTGCCGCCTTCCGCCAGCGCTATCCCCAGGTGACCTTCCGCATCCACGAGGGCAACACCTACCAGCTCCTCGACAAGCTCTCCACCGGCCAGCTGGAGGCCGCCATCGTGCGCACCCCCTTCCCGGAGGAGGCCTTCGACTGCCGCTACCTGACCGCCGAGCCCATGATGGCGGTGGGGACCGGGGACTTCTTCTCCCAGGACGGCGGGCCGGAAATTGAGCTCTCCGCCCTGTCTGCGCTGCCGTTAATCATCTACCGGCGCTGGGAGACGGTGCTGGAGCGCTATTTCTCACACCCTCACCCGGACTACCTCTGCGTCAACGACGACGCCCGCACCAGCCTGATGTGGGCCGCCTCCGGCGCCGGGGTGGCCCTGGTCCCCGCGTCCATCACCGGGGGGCTGGAATGGTCATGCTCGCGCCTCATCGCCAGAACCATCGTAAACCCCACACTCACCACCACCATCACCCTGGTAAAATTAAAAAATGCCGGCCTCTCGGAGCTGGGCCAGCATTTCTTTCAGTATTTTGATGTGTCGGGGCAGCCGGATCAGTCTTCCTTGCCGTCCTCCCGCTTAAATATCTCCCAATAATAGTTTAGCTCCGCCCCGAAAAACAGCACGCAGATGCAGCCGTACAGCCACAGCATCAGCAGCACGATGGCGGTCAGGCTCCCGTACATGTAGGAGAAGTTGTTCCCCCCGAAGAGCCGGAAGTAAAGGGAGAAGGCCATGGAAAAGCCGATCCAGCCGGCGGTGGTGAACATAGCCCCCGGCAGCTGGGAGCGCAGCGACAGCTTCTGGTCCGGGACGTAGGTGTAGATGGCGGCGAACCCCAGCATGAAAATCGTCAGCGCCAGCAGCGTCCTGAGGCTGATGATATGCCGTGTGATCTCCCCGATAAGCGGGAAGCGGTGCAGCACGAAATTCTGGATGGAGGTGCCGAACACCAGAAGGCCCAGGGAAATCACGCACACCAGGATGAACACCAGCGTATACCCGGTGCAGATCAGCCTTTTTACGATGTACCAGCGCTTCTCCGTCTTTTTCTGAACCCGGTTGAGCCCCTTGGCGATGCTCATCATCCCCCGGGACGAGGACCACAGCGCCGTCACCGCGGTGACGGAGATCATGGTGGCCGGGGACTTTAGGGACAGGTCGTTGATGATGCGAAAGGCCATGGACTTGTAGCCCGCGGGGACCAGGGACAAAATCAGCTCCACCAGCTCCCCCTGGCTGATGCTCGGCACAATCTGGACCACGGTCAGCAGCAGCATAATAAAAGGAAAGGCCGCGATGATGATAAAAAAGGAGGCCTGTGCTGCATAGACCGTCATCTCATCCGCGGCGAATTTATCATAAATCTGCTTGATTCTTATCACTAATCGGATCATAAACTCCCTCACTGTTCTTCCACTCAGCCAGATATTATAAAGATATTAGCACAGTGAGGGAAAAATAGCAAGGCGTCCCTTTCAGTCCCACATTTCCCGAAAATCGCTCTCCCTGGGGTCCAACGGCAGGTCCCGGGCCTCCATCCGGTCGATGCGGATAAAACGTCCGCTCTCCAGTCCATGGATCAGCCGCTCGATGGCCTCCGGCTCCCCCTGGACCTCCATCTCCACGTCCCCGTCCCACAGATTCTTTACCCAGCCCGTGAGCCCCAACGGTCTGGCCAGGTAGCAGGCGGTGTAGCGGAAGCCCACGCCCTGGACCCGCCCGGAAAACAGAATATGCTTTCTGACCTTCCTCACGCCACTCACCTTCTCTCCCGCTCTCACGCTTTTTCCTTCGGATCCACCTGCCGCGCATAGTGGACAATCTCCCGCTTCATCTCATTGATGGCCTCGGACAGCTCGTTTAGGTCCGCGTAGGGCCCCAGCTTCACGTCCTCCACATCCCATTCATGGGCCATAAGGCTTCTGGCCACCCGCTTGTTCTCCCGGAAGGTGTCCATGATCTGGCGCAGCCTGCCAGTCATCATGATCATCGCCGCGACGAGAATCACCACGATGCACGTCCACGCGCTCAGCTTCTGTCGATCCGTCACGCGCATCTCCTCCATGTAGGCCGCGGCGGACACCCGGAAATTCTCGTCGATCAGAATCTGGGCGGCCACCTTCTGGTCCGGCAGCATCTCAAGCACGCCCGCCACCGCCTGGGCCGTTCCCTCCTGATCCCAGAGCTGGGCCTGGCGGTCGCAGAAGGATTCCATGTGGTTGATATACCCCATCACCTCCTGGCTGTCGGAGGCGGACTTTAAAAGCCCGTTCAGGTTTGACCGAAGCTGGCTGCTGTGCTCCCGGTACGCCTGAAGCTGCGCCTCATCGCCGGTGGCGGCGTACGCCCGCAGCTCACTCTCGATTCCCAGCAGCTCCTCATAGACCGCGGCCGCCCGCGTGTTTCGGTCCGCCATCCGGTCCAGACACTCATTCTCTGTCTTTCTGCTCAAAAAAAGCAGGGAGAGTGACAGAAGGATCGCTAACAATACCGACAAAAATATGTATAATAATTCACGTACAATCCGTTTCTTTTTCAACTTTCCTATCCCCTGGTTTAATTTTACAATTTAACAACATCTTAGCATGTACAACTGATAT
>USJW01000187.1 GCA_900555045.1 uncultured Clostridium sp.
TGTTGCCTATATTTTTTTGTATAGTCTTGATAATAACATAGCGGATTGTATCTGTCAAGATACAATCCGCCGTGTTTTTTCCCATATTTAGGATTTATTCGTCTCATTGTCCGGTTTTTCAGTCAAAACTGCGCTCCAGGAATCGTCCTTGGCGATGTCCCACACCGGCTCCGACTCGGTCTCTGGCTCCGGCTCTGGCTCGCCGATCGGGATCGGCTGAGGCTTCATCTCAGACTTCACAGCCCTCGCCAGCTCCCGCCTGGCTTCCTCCTCCTTCGCCCGGGCCAGTTCCCGCTCAGACCAGCGCCTGGACAAGCCGCTCACTTTCCGGCCGACCCTCTCCGCCGACTCCCCGGTGCCGTGGCGCAGGACATCGCGGACGCGGCTGAGGGGGGATTGGGCGCGGGGGGAGGGGGAGGCAGGGACGGACCCGGAGGCGGAACTAGGGGTGGTCCCGGGGGCAAACTCCCCCTCATCCTCCCGGTAATCCCGGCGGCGGCCATTCTGTGCGCTGCCGCCCTGGAAATTCCGGCCGCCGTTCTGTTCGCCGCCGCCCTGGGACGTTCCATCTCCATCGTTTCCGCCCTCCGGCTTCTCTCGCATCACCTTCCACCGGATCACCACCCGGAACAGGTCGCCCTCGACGGACACGTCCATGGTGCCGTCCTGGAGCTCCGTAAAGCTTCTGGCGATGGCTAAGCCCAGGCCGGAGCCCTCGGTGTTGCGGGCCGTATCCCCGCGGACAAACCGCTCCGTCAGGTCCTCAGGCAGCACGGTCAGCTCCCTGGCGGAGATATTGCGCAGCACAATGGTCACTGTGCCGGCTGCGTCCATGTCCAGGTTGACGTAGGCCCTGGTGCCGGGCATGGCGTACTTTGTAATGTTCACCAGCAGATTCTCAAAAATCCGGTAGGTTCTCTGGCTGTCCAGGTACAGGAGGATCTTCTCCTCCGGCAGGTTCCAGCGAAACTCCACGCCGCAGCTCTCGATCCGGTCGCTCAGCTCCAGCCGGACCTGCTTGATCAGGCTGACGATGTCCACCGGTCCCCGGTTCATGGTGACCGCGCCGCTGCTGGCCTTGCTGACCTCAAACAGATCCTCGATCAGCACCTTCAGCCGCATGGATTTCTGGTCCAGCACCTGGATGTAGCTGTTGCGCTCCTCCTCCGTGATGTCCGGCTGTTTGAGCAGGTTCACGTAGGTGATGATCGCCGTCAGCGGTGTCTTTAAGTCGTGGGACACGTTGGTGATCAGCTCGGTCTTGGTCCGCTCGCTCTTCACCTCCTGGTCCACCGCCTTCTTAAAGCCCAGGCGGACTCTGGCCAGCTGCTCCTTTATGGGGTTGAACAGCCCTAAGTCCTCAGTCACCTCCACGTCCAACTGCCCCTCCGCCATCAGATTGATCGCGTCCAGAAGCCGATTGTACTTTTCTTCCATTTCCTTCCAGTATCGGTTGATCAGGAAGAACAGCGCGAAGGAATAGATCACCAGCGCCCCGATCCCGAAGAACCACAGGCAGGACACCAGGGACAGGATGATGAAGTTGGCGAACACCGCCTTGCCGATGGCCTTGCTGGAGTTGGAGTGCCAATCCGTCTCATTGAACGGGTTTAAGCAGCGGCACACCCAGCGCTTCACGAAGCAGCAGAAACGGCCCAGCCATGTGCGCTCCTTGATATAGCGCCAGAGTCCCAGCGAGAACACCGCACGCAGGCAGGTGATTCCCCAGTAGAACATGCCGTAGACCACCACCCAGAACAGCAGGTTCAAAATCATCGCCAGAATCTGCGCCGCCGGGGCGGAAAAATTGGCGCGCAGCAGCTCCAGCTGCAGGCGCTCGTTGTGTGTGGCGGCGATGAGCATGCCCGGCAGTCCGGCCACCAGCAGCATGAACAGCCACAGCCCGCCCAGCATGCACACCGGCTCAAAGTTCACACGGCACAGTGCGCTCCTTCCGATCTCCAGGGACTTGATCGCGGGCAGCGCCAGCGCCATCACCAGGATCATTCCGCACATGGCGAATATCACTGTGTACATGGTGCCCTCACGCATAAAATCGTAGTATCCCAGATTTTCGCTCACAGAGTCGTAGTTGTCGCCTGCCAGCGCGGACGGGCTACACTTGAACTGAAACGTCACGTTCTTTGGCCCGGAGAATTCCACGCCTCCATAGCGATAATCCGAGCCCAGCCGGACTGCCATGGGATCATAAAACTCATACTGCCCCAGAGCCTGCTGCAGCTGATCCCGGTTCGCGACCTCCTCCATCTGCCCCACCTTCAACGCGCCTGAGGAGGTAAAGTGAACCGTAAACAGGATCTCATCCCCGGTGAGGTTGCTAAACTCCCAGTCGGGATCGCTCACATTGCTGCGCAGCCGCTTGCCGCTCTCGTCCAGCATCTGGTACTTTAAGCGGTTGGCGTAGGCCTGTGAAAAGCCCTGCCAATCGCTGCCCACGCTGTCCATAGTCTCCTTTAAGCTCTCGTAGAAGTACGTGTCATATCTCAAGCTGGAATCATCGATCGACACCTCTCCCGGCTCACCGTCCGTATCCTGCTGGACGGAGGTGCCGTACTCCTCCTGTTTCGCCTCGTTAAGCTTTCCCTCCAGCTCCGGCAAAAATACCTGGGAAGGGGTGAGCAGGTGGCCTTCCTCCTCCTGCATCTGCTCTCTCCAGGCCTGGTAGCTGCTGTTCATCACCTGCGTGGCCAGATTATACGCCATGTTGTTGGCGTTATCCTGCTTGCGGCGCTCCTGGTAAATTGTTTTGTACTCCTTGGCCCGCCCCACAATATAGGGGTAGAGCCCCACCGTGCCCATGGCAGCCGCCAGCACGATGATCCATATAATGGCAACTCCTAAGCTATGCTTGCTTTTCGATTTTGTATCCAACTCCCCACACCACCTTTACATATTTTGGTTCCTTCGGGTTCACTTCAATCTTCTCGCGGATGTTGCGGATGTGGACCATCACGGTGTCCGTGTTGATCGCCCGCTCATTCCAGACGCGCTCATAAATTTCGTCCGCCGGGAACACTCTCCCCGGGTTCTGGACCAACAGAAGGAGGATCTTGTACTCGATGGGCGTCAGCTTCACCGGCTTCTCGTCCACCGTGACCTCCACGGTCTCCTCATTGATCTCCAGGCCTCCCAGCCGGTGGATCTTCGGGTTCTCCGGCTGCTGACGGCTAAGGCGCTCCATAAACCGTCTGTATCGGCGCAGCTGGGAATTCACCCGCGCCAGCAATTCCATGGGCGTAAAGGGCTTGGTAATGTAGTCGTCCGCGCCCATGTTGAGCCCTAAAATCTTGTCCACCTCCTCAGACTTTGCCGAGAGGAAAATCACCGGGAAGTCGTATTTTTCCCGAAGTTTCACCACCATGGTGATCCCGTCCATGCGGGGCATCATCACATCCACAATGGCTAACTGCACTTCCTCGCGCTCCAGGAGCTCAAGTCCCTCCAGGCCGTCCGCGGCCTGAAATACCTGATAGCCCTGGCTCCTCAAAAAGATCTCAATCCCCTCTCTGATTTCCTTGTCATCCTCAACCAGAAGAATCCGGTCTGCTCCCATGCTCATTCCCTCCTGTTCACAGTCAATATCCTATCAATCAAATCCAAATATCTCCGAC
>USJW01000188.1 GCA_900555045.1 uncultured Clostridium sp.
AAGGTACCGTTTCGGGAACTATAGACAAATAATCCGCAGCTTCATTCAAGAGCCCGGCTCCGCATTTTTCTTGCAGTTTGGGCTCATGGGCGGTATAATGGTGGCACTCTCTATCGAAAATGGACCAGGAGGTTTTGGTTTTTATGATTTTGCTCAGATTGGTTCTTCCGTTTATCATCTATGACCTGGCGCTCACCATGGCCAGCTTAGCCACGCCGCCCACCGTCAGCATCCTGTTTGTGAACGGACTGGGGGCGCTGATCGCGATCCCGTTTCTGTACGCGCTCCTGCGCCGAAACCGAATCCGGTCGGGCGCGCCGGACACCGGGCAACCGATCCCCGCGCCCTTCTGCGGCCGGATCCTTCTGTTTGGGGCGGCGGTGAGCGTGGCGGTCAACAACCTGCTCACCCTCTCGGGCATCGCCCGCCTGTTCCCCTCCTTCGACCAGGAGGTGGTGCCCCTGCTCTACAGCCCGCCGCTTCTGATCCAGGTGGTGTGCATCGGCCTTCTGGTCCCCGCCGCGGAGGAGCTTATCTTCCGGGGCCAGGTGTTCTCGCTGCTGCGGGCAAAAATGCCCTGGCGCGCCGCCGTGCTTCTGAGCGCGTTTATCTTCGCGCTGTACCACGGAAACATGGTCCAGGGGATCTACGCGTTCGTGCTGGGCCTCCTCATGGCCTGGCTGTACGAGAAGTCCGGTTCCCTCATGGCCCCCTGGCTGTTCCACGCGGGCGCCAATTTGTGCTCGGTGTTTCTCACCTTTGCCGGGAACCATTTTCCCGCCATCCTCACCTTCCCCATGTTCCTGATCCAGACGGGGATCGCCGTGGGCGCCGTCGTTGCGCTGGGTCCCGAAATGAGACGGGAATGGGAGGAAAATGGCGGGAGGAAGTGACAGCGACGGACGGCGCGGTGCATGTGATAACACGCCAGGAGACGCCGCTCCCCGTGCTCGCCTCCTCAACAAAAAAAATCCGTGGCCAGGGTTTCCGCCCCTTCCGCCACGGATTTTTCTATTTTAACTTTTTGTCCGCTCCAGCCTCTCCAACCTCTGTTTAAACCGCAGCTTCAGCAAAAAGGTGGAAAGCACGCTGGCGATCAATGTCAGGGAGGCGATCTGCTCCTTTGTCCAGCTGCGATTTTCCCGGCAGTCGTCAAAGCCCACGTAGCCCCGGAACACGCCGTCGTCCATGATGGCGCACTGCAACACGGAGCAGATTCCCTGGGGCGCGAGGATTTTATACAGCTTCTGGTTCAGCTGGCTGATGTCCCTGCAGTAAAAAATCCCTTCCGCATCAAAGTTGGCGAGGTAGTCCCCTAAATCCTCCTTGTAGGAGAGCCCCTGCAGGCGCTCCAGCTCCGGCTCCACGCCGTCGGCGCACCACTCAAAGGTGTTGCTGCACCGCTCGCAGTCCTCCGAGCTCTCGAAAATGTACACCCGGCTCACATCGTAGGCTCTCCCCACAATCTCGAGCAGCTGCTGCACCGCGTGTTCCACGTCCATGGATTGGTAGAGCATGCGGAAGACGTACTGCCCCAGCCGCTCGCTGACCGCGCTGGAGTCGGAGTCGATCGCCGCGTTGGCCGCGGACAGCGGCGCCTCCCCGGACAGGGTCTGCTCCATCTCGGGCCGATAAAAGCACACGCCGCGCTTCCCGGAGCGCTTGATCTGGTACAGCGCACAGTCGGCCTTGCGGTAGAGGGAGGTGAAATCCCTGCCGTCCTGCGGAAAACAGGCCACGCCCGCGCTGCACGACAGCCGCGGGCCCGACGTGCGGCCGACGTTGAGGAGCGGCCACAGCTCTGTCAGCCGATTCTCCACCTCCTCGCGGGATCCCCCGGGCATGCAGACGAGAAATTCGTCGCCCCCGATCCGCGCCAGCACATCCTCCTCCCGGAACAGGCGGCGCAGCATCCCGGCCACGTCGGCCAGCACCGTGTCCCCGTACAGATGGCCGTAGCGGTCGTTGACCCCCTTGAAATCATCCAGGTCGATAATCAAAAACAGCATCGGCGCCCCGTCCGCCTCGTCCATCAGCCGGGCCGCCTGCCTGCGGGCCGCCTCCCGGTTGAGCAGCCCGGTCAGCTGGTCATGCCAGGCCTGGGCCATCAGCTGCTCCCTCTGCTTTTTATCCGCGTCGATGTCCACGATCACCCCCACCGCCTTCACCGGCTGACCGGAGGCGTCGTACTGTGAGGTGGCGCGAACCCTGCACCAGATGAAGTTGTGGAACGCGTCCTGGATCCGAAACTCCGTCTCCGAGTAGGGAACGCCTGCCGCCATGTCCCTCATGATCCGGATGAAAGCGGGCATGTCGTCCGGATGGATTTTGCTGGACTCAGGGATTTCAGTGCTGATGTGCTCCCGCACGGCCTCGTAGCCGAACTTGCGCACCCAGTTGTGCGAGAACAGCAGCGTGTCCTCCCGGATGTTCCACTCAAAAATAATGTCCGTGGCCTGGTCCATGATGATCTGGTGGCGCTCCAGGGAAAGCCGCAGCCGCTCGCGCGCCTCGCGCTCCTGCGTGATATCCACCAGAATGCAGTAAAAGATCGGCTCTCCGCTCTCGCTCACGGTCCTTGTGCCCTGGTCGAGAATCCAGATCACCGCGCCGTCCCCGCGGCGGATGCGGTACTCCAGCCGCACAGAATTGCCGTGCTCCAGCTGATTCCTGAGCTCTGCCTGAATCCGCTCCCTGTCAGCAGGAAAGATCATCTCGGCAAAGCAGTCGTGAAACAGCTCGGACACCTGCCTGCGGGTGTAGCCGGTCAGCTTTAAAAAGCTCTGGCTCATACTCAGGAAGCGAAGCCCCTCGTCCACCCGGCAGCTGTGAAGGCCGCCCGGCGTGTGCTGCATCAATGCCTCCATCTCCTGGTTTCGCTCCCGCAGCTCCAACGCGGTCTCCTCCGCCCGCCTCCGAAGGGTCTCCCGCTCTTCCCCGGGCTCCCGGCGCACATAGTTTTCCTCCGGCTCCTGGTCATCGTCCTGCCTGGAAAGGTGGACATGGGCCAGGCGCATCCCGCAGGAGTCCTGGACACAGATCACGGTAAAGCGGTTCCTCAGATCCGCAAGCGCCGGGTTCTCGGACCTGGCCTGTATTTCCCCGTACACCACGCACACGCGGTCCGACAGCGCCACCGCGTCCAGTGACGTCCGGGTCGCCATAAAACGCCCCGGATAGCGGTTAAGCTCCTTAGTCAACAGCTCCACCGCTTCCTCCAGGTTATGGCAGATTTCCTGCTCCCCGGTGCCGATCCAGGATACCTGGTCCTCCATGTAAGCAGGCAGCAAATGAAGCTCCCGCTCCTCGAAGTAGAGCTTCTGCATCTCCTTTACAAATTGAATCGCTTCCCGCCGAAGCGCCGCCCGATCGTCCGCAGGTGCTCCCGCTTCCACTCTCCCCATCCGTCATCCTCCTGTCACAACCGTTCTGTCAACTCTTCCTCCGCATGGCGCGGCGGCCTCCCGCTG
>USJW01000189.1 GCA_900555045.1 uncultured Clostridium sp.
ATACTATGATATTAAAATATACGGTTGAAAATGATGGAAAGGGGTTGGGGGATATGCTGAAAATGTTCCGCGGCAGGGGGCTCGTGTGGAAAATTACGTTCGCCTCCGCGCTGATTTTGCTCGTCCCGACGGCGGCGGTCTGCATGATCTACTACAACTCCTACCGGGAGTCCCTCCTGCGGGACGCGAAGAACCGCCTGAGGGCCCAGCTGGAGGGATTGGAGTACACGATGGACGCCCGCTTTGACGCCATCGAGGGCGTGATCGCGGAGCTGGAATACCGGGAGGAGTTCCCCTACTACCTGGACGGGAAGAACACCCTCAGCGACCGGGAGCAGCGCCACTACACCGCCAGCATGGAGGGGGAGATGATCAAGATCCGCTACCTCTATCCGTCGGCTTTCTACCAGATTGTGGTGTACGGGGAGAACCGGGACGTGGCGGCTAACGACAGCTGGCAGTTTTCTATGGACACGTTGAAGGGAAAGCCATACTACACAGAGATCGCGGCGGCGGACCAGGACCTGGTGTACGGCTCTGTGCGCCGGGCGGATTTTCTGGTGTCCACCCTGGATATCTCCAATTTAAACCTGGTCAACGACCGGAAACAGATTCTTCCGGTGTACTTGAGAATCCGCAATCTGAGCACCGGGAAGCCGGTGGGCGTCCTGGAGGTGGACATGACCCTGGAGAAGCTGACCGGGGGGCGGAGTCTGGCGGACGCGGGCGGCGAGGGAAATTACCTGCTGTTTAACCGGGACGGCGAGCTTCTCTACACCACGGGGGAGATGCCAACGGAGCCGGTGAATCAGGGATTTCCCGGGGAGCGGGGCGTATTAAAGACAATGGACGGCCACCTGATGGCCTACGGGCGGTCCCGGCGCAGTGGGCTGACGGCGGCGGTGGCGCTGCCCATGGAGCAGGTCCTAAAGCCGGCCTCGGCCATGGTGTTTCGCGTGGTGGTCGCGGCGCTGGCGGTGGGACTCTGTGTGGTACTGTTTACCTACCTGGTGATGCGAAGGCTGTTAAAGCGTCTTTTGGTGTTGGACGGTATGATGGCACGGGTGGAGTCCGGGCGCTTTGACCTGGTGCCGGAGCAGGGCGGCGAGGAGGATGAGATCTCCCGGGTGATCAGCCGCTTCAACCAGATGGCCGCGAACCTCCAGACGCTGATCGACGGCAAGGTGGAGCGGGAGAAGGCGCAGCAGGAGGCGGAGCTCTCTGCCCTCCAGGCCCAGATCAACCCCCACTTTCTTTATAACACCCTGGAGAACATGCGCATGCAGTGCGAGATCGAGGGCTGCAGCGCCATCGGGGACAGTCTGGCGGCCCTGGGGGACCTGTTCCGCTACAGCGTCAAGTGGGGAAGCCACAAGGTGCCGTTCTCCATGGAGTGGGAGAACCTGAAAAATTATCTGGCCATCATGAAGATGCGCTACGACGACGATTTAAAGTGTATCCTGGAGCTGGGGGAGGGGATCGGGGACGTGATTGTGCCCAAGATGCTGCTCCAGCCCCTGGTGGAGAACAGCTTCAGCCACGGGTTTAAGGACGTGCTGCCGCCCTGGATGCTCATGGTCCGGGCGTACCGCATGCAGGACTGTCTGACCGTGGTGATCGAGGACAACGGGTGCGGGATCGATGCGGAGCGCCTGGTAGAGATCCGGCAGAGTCTCGTGAGCGGCATGGCCGTGTCCGGGGCGGGGAGCGCCGGGAAATCCATCGGGGTGGTGAACGTGAAGCAGCGCCTGGACAGGATCTGCCCGGAGGGCAGCGGCATCGAGCTTGAGAGCGAGCCCGGGCGCGGGGTGCGGATTGTAGTCCGGATTCGAATGGAGGAGGAATGAGCATGTTTCGCATATTGATCGCAGACGACGAAAAGGTGATCCGAAAGGGGATCATCGCCATTTTGACGAGGGACCTGGGGGAGGAGCTCACCTTTTTGGAGGCGGCCAACGGGCTGCAGGCCGTGGAGCTTGCCCAGGGGCAGCCGTTGGACCTGATTATCTCCGACATCAGCATGCCGGGGCTGGGGGGCCTGGAGTTTATCCGGAAGCTGCGGGAGGCGGGGCGGGACGTGCCCGTGATCATCATCTCCGGGTACGAGAATTTCTCTTTCGCCAAGGAGGCCATCCGCCTGGGGGTGCGGGAGTACGTGCTGAAGCCGGTGAAGCGGGAGGAGTTTGTGACGCTTGTGAGAGAGTGCATGAGCGAGATCGCCCGCAGCCGGGAGGAGAGCCTCAAGACGGTGAAGCGGAAGCGGGAGAACGGGGAGCTGCTCTCCCAGGTGCGAAAGGAGGTCTTGATCCAGCTGCTGACCGAGTCGGAGAGCGGGGTGATCGGGCAGTGCCTGAAACGACTGGAAAAGTTTGGAATCTCCTTTGGGGCCTCCCTGTTCGCCTGCGGGGTGATCGAGTACACGGTCACGGAGGCCAACCGGGATTACATCGACTTCGCGGCCAAGAACATCGCGGACGAGTACTTAGGTCAGGGCGACGGGCATGCCTTGACAGTGGAGTACAGCCCGGGAAGGCTGGCGTTCATCCTGGAATTTAAGGAGCCCACGGCCTTAGAGAAAACGCTTCGCGCCCGGATCTCTGAGGCGGCTGGGCTGATCGCCCGCTTCTGCAAGGTGCGCACGGCCGTGGGGATCGGGGACATCGCCTACGATCCGGCGTTTTTGAACAAATCCATGGGTCACGCCCTGACGGCCGCGGACTTTAAGATCTACGGGGGCGGAGAGAGCGTGTTTCTCTACGGGGACATGCCCCGGGGAACGGCCCGGGCGCTCATCCCTGTCCAGGCATTGCTTAGGGAGCTCGACGGACAGAGTGCGGTGGGGGCGGTCAACGCCTTCGAGCCGTTCATCCGGAAGCCGGCCACTGTCCAAAGCCTGGAGTGCATCCGGGCCAGCTATGGGGCGATGGGGCTTGTCCTGGAGGAGCGGCGCAGCCGGGCCGGGGTGCCGCGGGATTTGTGGCCGTCCTTGCCGGACTTCAGCGAGTTCTGGAGCTTCCAGGAGATGAAGCAGGCGCTCCTACGGGCGGTGAGCGCGGCGGGGGAGGCGCTGGGGGACCGGGAGGAGGCCGTGAACCGGAAGCTGGCGGACGAGATCGCCGCCTACATCCGGGAGCACATCACGGAGGAGATCGACCTAAACGTGGTGGCGGACCACTTTTCCAGGACGCCCGGCTACGTGAGCACGCTGTTTCGCAAGGCCACGGACAGCGGGTTTAACGCCTTCGTCACCGGGGAGCGGGTGAAAATCGCCAAAAAGCTGCTGGCGGACAGCTCCATCCCCATCCAGCGGGTGGGGGAGCTGTGCGGCTACCCCAACGCCAAGTACTTCTCGGTGGTGTTCAAGAAGACGACCGGTGAGAACCCGAAACGGTACCGGGAAAACGCTGAAAAGAGCAATAAACACTAAATAAGAACAATAAA
>USJW01000190.1 GCA_900555045.1 uncultured Clostridium sp.
TTTTCACTTGCAAATTTTATCACTTTCTGGTATCATACATTTGTTGTGGATTTTTATGTAAAGATCCAATATGCGTAATTAAGGAGGTGCAAGTATGGCTAAGTGTGCAATCTGCGAAAAGGCAGCTCATTTTGGAAACAGCGTGAGCCATTCTCATAGAAGAGCCAACAAGATGTGGAAAGCAAACGTAAAATCTGTTAAGGTCAAAGTTAACGGCGGAACCCAGAGAATGTACGTATGTACTTCCTGCTTACGTTCCGGCTTAGTAGAAAGAGCTTAATGAGAAACCGATTTGTGAAGGGACTGCTGTGACGGCGAACGCCGGCCTGCGGTCCTTTTTGCATCCCTGCTGTCCGCTCAAGCTGCAATATTAAAAATGGGCCGTCCGCCACCTTTTTGCGGCGGCGCGGCCCACGCTCCTGCCCTGCGAGGGGACCCCGGGCCATTGCCCGTCCCCCGCAGAAGCGGATTTCCGTATTTCAACGGATCAAAGCAGGTCCCGTCCGGGGCCGGCCGCGAATCCGGGGTTCACAGCTTTCATTGCCCTAACAGCAAAACAGATTGTATCCCAGGATCAGGCAGCCCACGATAAACAGGATGGTGAATATGGTCTCCGGAATAAAAAGTAGTACTGCCATCCCGGCCGCAAAACAAAACAGCATCAGGCCGCAAATCCTCCTCATCGACATTCCTCCTGTCTGCAACAAGCTATATTTTATCATATGCGAAAATTTTTTTTTCATTACTGCTTGACATATTTAAAACTTGTGGTACAATACTACTTGTGTGAAATTGGTAAATACATACACGGAAGCATAGCTCAGCCGGGATGAGCGCTCGCCTCACACGCGAGAGGTCAGGAGTTCGAGCCTCCTTGCTTCCACTAAAAAAAGCAATCCAGATTGGATTGCTTTTTTTGTTGTGTGCGCTCTCTCCTCTCTCTGCGCTATGCGGTTCTGCGCCATATCCCACCAGGAGCCGCCGCCCTGACGTTTCACGTCAAAGCGGCGGCTCCTCATAGGTTCTCTATATATTTTTCCCTCGTCCGATTACAGGAACAGAGACAGCACAAAGTTGAACGCTGTGGCGGACAGCACGCTGACCGGAACCGCCAAAAACAGCAGTCTCGGGAACATGACATTCCGCTCTTCCTCCGATGCGCAGGAGCCAAGAACCAGGCTTCCGCCGGAGGAGAAGGGAGAGATCGCAGAGCTCTGGGCTCCGATTACGATGCAGGTGAACAATATCATGGGGTTGATCCCTGTGCCCGCGGCCAGGGCCGGAACGAGCGGGAACAGCGCCGGGCACACAACGCCCAGGGTGCTGGAGAAGAAGCTCATGATGGCTCCGATGATGCTGAACGCGATGGGGACAATCCAAACCGGCAGGTTGGAACCGGCCCATGTGGACAGCATGTCGATGGTGCCCGCCTCGATAGCCACTCCGATCAGCATGCCGACGCCGCAGATCATGATGATGGTGTTCCACGGAATCTTGGCGATGACCTCCTTCTGGGGGGCCAGCTTTAACAGCAGCGCGATCACGGAGAAGATAATGGCCACCAGGCCCACGTCGATCTTGCTGTTGATCGTCTTGATCAGTGCGTTTCCGGGCATAATGATATTTAAAACCGGGAAGATCAGAACCAGCGCGATCATGATGATGATCAGGTACAGGTTGGTCTTCTGCTGCGCGGTAAAGGGCTCCGGCTTCTCAAAGGTGACTCCCTTTCCGATCCCGCGGTTGCTCTTGGGAATGTAGCGGAAGGCCGCGATCAGCAGCAGGGAGAAGATCACGCTGGTGACAAAGATCACTGCGGAGTAGTTGAAGGAGACGTCGGTCATCCCCGCCTCGTCCATCAGGCCGCGGAAAATGATGCCGCTGCCGCTGGTCATGAAGTTTGCGCCGGACAGAGCGCCGCAGTTGACGGCCACCGCTCCGACTAGCTTGTCCATCTTTGCCTCCTCACAGATCAACAGGGTGATGGGCGCCATGAAGGCCATCACGGTGAAGAAGCCAGCGCCGAGGGCTGCGATTCCCGCAGCCGCCAGGTAAATGGCGAAGGGAAGAAGTCCGGGGAACCGGCGGCACGCGTACAGCAGGTAGCGCGCCGTTTTCTCCAGGGTCCCGTTCACCAGCGCAAAGTTGTAGAACAGGGACACGGAAAAGATCACGAACATGGTGCTGACCGGCCACTGGCCGATCACTGCCTTCGGCTTCATACCCAGGGCGAAGCAGCCGATCAGGTAGGCGAACACGATGGCGAACAGGCCCGTGTTGTATTTGGTTTTGTAGCCGATCGCCACGGAGATGGCGATGGAAGCGATTATCAGTGCACTTAACATATTAATTTCCCCCTCACGTTTTCATCATTCCTCAATTCCCAGCAGCTTTGCCGGAATATCGTGGGTCATGTACCTCACCTGCTCCTCCGGGATTCCGTGGTCCACCAGGTACTGCATGTACTCCTCGATGGCCAGCTCCCAGTGCGGGTTCTCCACCTGGCCGCCGTCGGTGTCCACCATCACGTTCTTGTAGCCCACCGTGCGGATGATCTCTAAGTTGGACGGCAGATTGCTCTTGTACTTGCCGCCGCCCAGGTTCTGGGCGTAGCAGCGCTCCAGGATCACGTCGTAATCCCGCACCAGGCTCACCTGGTCCTCTACGCTCATGCCGACCAGCCACCACTCCGGGTGGGTCACCACAATCTTCTTCACCCCCGCGTTTCTGGCGGCCTCAACCACGATTTTGCACTCCTCGGGGGATACGTGGGCGGTTCCAAGGACACCGTCGTAGTCCTTGATCAGCCGGAACACGTCCTCAAGCTCCGGAACCACCTTCCCGTCCCGCACCACCTCCACACATTTTGAGGTGTCCAGGTGCATTTTCTCTAAGTGGTTCTTCGCCGATGCGGTGGGCAGCCAGATCACCTTCGCCCCCAGCTTAAAGCCAGTCTCCACCGCCACCGGGTTAATCCCGCCGATCACGCGGTTCATGGTCACGCTGCCGAACATGGTGAAATTGTTGGACCCGTGGTACATTCTCTGATTGTAGGCGTTACAGAGGTAAGCCCGGTCCATGGTCATGCCCTGGTGGGTTTTGATCACGATGGCTCTGGCTCCCACGCGCACCGCGGCGTCGGTCAGCTCAAAGTCGTCGTAGGCTCTGTGGCGGATATCGGGATTGGTGTGGACGTGCATGTCGATGACACCGTTTAGTGATACTTTTGCCATAATTCTTTATTCCCCCTCTTTCCCTATTGTAAAAACTGTGTTTATTTTCAAAATCAACCGGTTGTTTTTTCAGCAGTTTTATTATATACTTT
>USJW01000191.1 GCA_900555045.1 uncultured Clostridium sp.
TGGAGTTCAGACGTGTGCTCTTCCGATCTTGAAACCCACGAAACCCACGAAAATCAGATCCCACGTTCTGAAAACAACCGGCTTCTGATTGCCCGCTTACTGTTCATGCGATCCTGAATTTCTATTTATACGACGAGAGGAGGTTAAAAGATGATGGGAGAGAACAACCGGGAACCAGTTACAATTGAACGGCGAAATATTCCCCTATGCCAGGTCCTGAAAGAGAAGCCCGTGCTGGAGGCGCTGCGCAGGAGCGGAATTATACTTGACGGCCCGGATGAACCGGCTCCTGCGTTTGCCCGCCTTGCCCATTCACCTGGAACCTTTGAACAATACCTGTGCCTGGCAGGCGAAGACCGCCTGCCGCAGGCACAGCTCATTTCGCTGCAGGAAGCGCTCGAGGCAGCGGACCGCAGCGCGCCGGTGCGCATCGAGGAGCAGTACCCATGGCTGAAAAATTCCAGCTGGACACTCCGGATGCGCGATGTGAGCTATTATAAGGTTGCGCTGGAGTACGCCCCAGGGCAATTCTTGAATTTGGACCACATCGAGTGCAGGGCGGATTCTGCCCTGGAAACATCACCTGCCGCCGCGGACGTCCACTCTCAGGGGGCGATGGAGAAGAGCGCGAAAAGGGCGCACGAAACCATCCCCATCCTATATCTATACCCGGATTCCGTTTCCGCTGCAACCCCAATCCGCCTTGCATTCCAGGACCGCGCCGCCGTACTCTCTTTTATGAAGCATCTTCTGCTTCGCGGGACAATCGATTGGGTAACCTGTGAGCCCTATCTGCGCGCCGCGCAGTGAGGCAAAGGCAGGGGGAGGAAGGAGCGGGGCGGGATATTGGCGCGAGTCAGATAATACGCAACGGCCTCCCCCGCCCCCCCAACATGTTATTCCTCTTCCCCCCACACCCCTTTCACCTTTCCTCTCAACATCTCCAAATCCTTTTCATCCGGATGCTTCTTTGCCCTCTCAAAATTCTCAATCATCCCCCTCACGCTCTCCTCGTCCGCGCCGCTGCTCAGCATCCCCTCATACCGCCGTTTCACGGCCTCGGGCATCCTCCCCTGGCACATGAACGTGCCAACAACCTGGCAGGTCGCAGGGATGCAGGCTGCGACATTCCCTAAAATCCGGGAAAAGTATTTCTCGCTTCCGCCGAAGCCGGCGGTTCCGAACAGAAAGACCTTCTGGCCGGAGAGTCCCTGGAAAAATTCCTTCATATCCTCGCTGCAGGACCCCTTGTCGGTCCAGAATCCCGCAAATATAAATTCTGCCTCCTGGCCCACCTGGTCCGGTTTTCCGCAGTAAACACAATCCTGTGCCGGAAGCAGTTCGCGGATTTCATCCGCCAGCTTGGCCGTGTTGCCGGTCCGGCTGCAGTAAACGATCGAGTATGTCATCGCAATCCCTCCTCAATTTGTCAATGGTCTGGTTGTGAAATCCAAGTGATTAGTGGTCAGATGATTTTTTGTCAAACACGCAGTGTGCCCCCTCATGCCGCTTGACGCCCCCGAGACAGTCGCGGTTGCAGCGCACGCAGAAGCGGATATTCGCCGTGTCCCCGGAGATGACCTTTCTGGGCCATTCCGGGTCTGCAAGGAGCTGGCGGCTCATAGCCACACAGTCGACCCGCCCGCAGGCCAGCTGATTCTCCACAAAATCCGGGGACGTGAAGCCGCCCACAGCACAGATCGGCAGGCTGGTGTGCGCCCGAACCTCGTCGGCGAACTTTAAAAAACAGCCCTCCTCGGCGAAATACGGGTGATTCTTTGGGGGAATCGTGTCCTCGAGGGCGCAGTGGTTGGCCAGCGTTACGTGGAAGCTGGTCACCCCGGCGCGCTCCAGGGCCGGGACGAAGTACGCCAGCTCCTCCGTAAGCATGCCCGCGTTGCCGTAGTGCGGGTCCTCCTGCCGCACCGCCAGTTTAAAATCGATGGGCATGTCTGGCAGGCTGCGCCGGATGGCGGTCACCGCCTCCAGGGCAAACCGGGCGCGGTTTTGCAGGCTGCCGCCGTACCGGTCCGCACGCTGGTTAAAGATAGCGGACGAAAAGCTGCCGCACATCCGGTCCCCATGGACCTGCACCATGTCAAAGCCGGCCTTTTTGGCCGCCGCAGCCGCTGTGCCGAAGGCAGCCGTGATGGCGGCCACCCGGTCCGCGGGCAGCCCGCTGATATAAGGGCCCACCCGCTGGTTTAAGAGTTTCCTTAAGTCGTCGGCGCTGTACTTTTTGGTCAGCACGCCGGGCAGATAGCGGAGCATGCCGGGAATGTCGCTGTCCGACTGGTGCAGCTGCGCGCAGATCTTGCAGCCTTTGGCATGCACGGCATCACACAGCTTTTTGTAGTGATTGAAGCCCCGCTTGCTGTAGATTGACCCGAACGGGGTTCGCCCCACCGGCACATCGCCGATGATCACCATCGCGCATCCGCCCGCCGCGATCCGCTCAATCTTCTGCAGCAGCTCATCCTCCGGAAGACCGAAGGTGGTGGGCGCAAAAATAATCCGGTTTTTGAGGGCGACGCCGCCAAGGTTCAGGGGGCTGCCGGTTACTGTGTATTCTCTCTCCATAGTTATCCCTCCACTGCCGGTGTCAGCTGCCCGAGAAGCTCCAGGAGCTGTTCACGGTCTGAATCCCCGATCTTTCCCAAAATCTCGCGGTCCCACTCATCAAACAGGTCGTAGCTGAGCGAGAACGCCGCCTGCCCGTGGTCCGTCAGGCGCAGCAGGTGAGCCCTCCGGTCCCTGGGGTTTTGCTCCTGCCGGATAAATCCGGCCTGCTCCAGCTTGGAGAGGGAGCGGGCCACATGCCCGAAATCCATCCGCAGCGCCTCGGCCAGCGCCTTCGGGGAACAGCCCGGGTGCTTTCCCACATACAGGATGAAAAAGAGAAGCCCCTGGGACAGCCCGACCTCCTGGAGCCGCCGCCCGCAGTACTCCGTAAAATCCCTCCGGAGCCATGTCACATAGTACGCCAATGACTGTGTCATCGCAAACCTCCTGTAAAACTTGATTAAGTCAAGTATATGTCAATTACATGACAAAGTCAAGTAAAAAATAAATCGCGGAAGAGATCCGAAAGAATATTCAGAAACACCTACGCCGGGGAGCGGTACGTGGAGGGGCTGCGAAAGATCATGGTCCTCAAGGACCAGCTGGACCGGGAGATGG
>USJW01000192.1 GCA_900555045.1 uncultured Clostridium sp.
GATATCCTGAATTTGAGCCGCCGTGTGCTGGCCGTGGGCATTTCCCAGCGGACCACGCCGGAGGCCATCGAGCTGCTGGCCCAGAACATTTTCGGGGACGACACGGCGGAGATCGAGACGATCCTGGCCTTCGATATCCCCAGCATCCGGGCCTACATGCACCTGGACACGGTGATGACCCAGATCGATTACGACAAATTTACGGTGCATCCCGGGATTCTTGGGAGCCTCAGGGTGTATGAGATCTGCCGGGGCGACCACCGGGATACGTTAAATGTCACGGAGCTGGACAGCTCCCTGCCGGTGATCCTGGGCACCCACCTGGGGTTGGATCAGGTCACCATGATCCGCTGCGGAGGGAAGGACCGGGTGGCGTCGGAGCGGGAGCAGTGGAACGACGGCTCCAACACCCTTTGCATCGCGCCGGGCAAGGTGGTGGTCTACGACCGGAACTACATTACCAACGGGATTCTCAGGGAGAACGGCGTGGAGGTGCTGGAGATGCCAAGCTCGGAGCTGTCCCGGGGCAGAGGGGGCCCGCGCTGTATGAGTATGCCGCTGTGGCGGGAAGATGTGTAGCGCTATATAATGGATTGATTGAAGAGGAGGATACGAAAATGGGAATGAATGTAAGAGGAAGAAGCTTTCTGAAACTGCTGGACTACACCCCCCAGGAGATCCGCTATCTGCTGGATCTCTCGAAGGAGTTTAAGGCGATGAAACGCAGTGGGACGCCCCACTGCTACCTGCCCGGCAAAAATATCGTGCTGATTTTTGAGAAGACGTCCACCAGGACCCGCTGCGCCTTTGAGGTGGCGGCCCGGGATCTGGGCATGGGAGTCACCTATCTGGATCCGGGCAGCAGCCAGATGGGCAAAAAGGAGAGCATCCCGGACACCGCCCGGGTGCTGGGAAGAATGTACGACGGCATCGAGTACCGCGGTTTTGACCAGAAGCTGGTGGAGCAGCTGGCCGAATACTCCGGCGTGCCGGTCTATAACGGCCTGACCGACCAGTTCCATCCCACCCAGATGCTGGCGGACCTTCTGACCATCGAGGAGAAGTTCGGATGTCTGAAGGGCCTGAATTTCACCTACATGGGCGACGCCCGCAATAATATGGGCAATTCCCTGATGGTGGCCTGCGCGAAAATGGGCCTGAACTTTACGGCCTGCGCGCCGAAGGAGCTGTTCCCAGCTGAGGATCTGATGCGGGAGGCGGAGCGCATCGCCGCGGAGAACGGCAGCACCGTGCGCCTGACCGAGGACGTGACCGAGGGAGCCACAGGGGCGGACATCATCTACACGGATATCTGGGTGTCCATGGGCGAGCCGGACGAGGTCTGGGATACCCGCATCCGCCTGCTGCGCCCCTACCAGGTGAACCGCAGCCTGATGGAGAAGGCCGGCCCCGGCGCTCTGTTTATGCACTGCCTGCCCTCCTTCCACGACACCAAAACCGTGATTGGGGCCCAAATTGCGGAGAAATTTGGCCTGACGGAGATGGAAGTGACCGACGAGGTGTTCGAATCCAGCCAGTCGGTGGTGTTCGACGAGGCGGAGAACCGGATGCATACCATCAAAGCGGTGCTGTACGCGACTTTGTGTTGAGAACCGGTCCCGTTTTCAGGAGGCATTATGAAACGTAATAAAAAACGGATTGTGGTGGCGCTTGGGGGGAACGCGCTGGGAAACACGCCCACGGAGCAGTTAAAACAGGTAGAGATCGCGGCGGAGACCATCGCAGAGCTGGCGGCTGAGGGGCACGAGCTGATCGTGGGCCACGGAAACGGTCCCCAGGTTGGGATCATCAACTCTGCGATGAACTACGCGGCCGCAAACGGCCCCCACACCCCGTACATGCCCTTTGCGGAGTGCGGGGCCATGTCCCAGGGCTTTATCGGGTACCACCTGCAGCAGGCCCTTCAGCAGAGCATGCGAAGGAGGGGGATGAACGGCGCGGTGGTCAGCGTGGTCACCCAGGTGCTGGTGGATCCTGAGGATCCGGCATTTGCAAACCCCACCAAGCCCATCGGCAATTTTTACACCCGCGAGGAGGCCGAGGAGATCGCCGCAGAGCGGGGCTACACGTTCATGGAGGATGCGGGCAGAGGGTACCGCAGAGTTGTGCCCTCCCCCAGCCCGAAACAAATCGTGGAGCTGGGCGCCATCCGCAAGATGGTGCAGAGCGGCCTGATCGTGATTGCGGCGGGCGGCGGAGGCATCCCCGTGGTGGAGGACGAAAAGGGGCTGCACGGCATCGATGCGGTCATCGACAAGGACAAATCCTGCTGCCGGCTGGCCATCGAGATGAAGGCGGATGTGCTGCTCATTCTCACCGCGGTGGACCAGGTCTGCATCAACTTCAACCGGCCGGACCAGAAAGCCCTCGACCGTCTGAGCCTCGGCGAGGCGAGAGAGTACATCAGACAGGGCCAGTTCGCCAAGGGCAGTATGCTGCCGAAGGTGGAGGCCTGCGTGGAGTTCGCACAGGCGCTGCCGGGGCGCACGGCCATCATCACATCCTTAGAGAAGGCCCGTCAGGCCATTGCGGGCGAGAGCGGCACCTTAATCCGCTCGGAGGCAGAGCGGCCTGTGACGCTTCCGGAACGGCTGGACGGCAATGTGCTGACTGTCGCAATATAATCTGAGAAAGAGAGGAAAAAAGACATGTCTTTTAAAATACCTGAATATCATCATCCGGATTTCACAAAACCGGAGTTTGTAAACGCACCTGACGTAAAGTATGAGCTGGTGGAGACCGACGGCGTTGCGCCGGAGTACTTCCACAGCACCTCCATGTACCCCGAGTACTTCAAGATCGACGGCAAGTGGGTTCTGGCCGAGGAGAGCCGCATGGACTCCAGCGTGGTCATCTGCGA
>USJW01000193.1 GCA_900555045.1 uncultured Clostridium sp.
AGTGCGCCTTCAGGGACTCGAACCCTGGACAAATAGATTAAGAGTCTACTGCTCTACCAACTGAGCTAAAGGCGCATACCCATGCCGCGCTTAACGGCACGAGCGCTATTGTATCGCTTGAGAATTAAAATGTCAACCCCTTTTCCTCAAAAAAATTGAAGAAATTACAGGAATTTTAGATTTCGGCGTCCAGAGCCGCCTCCAGGGACTGTCTGGGGGTGACGCCCACAAATTTTTTGCGCAGCTCCCCGTTCTTAAAGACCAGAAGCGTGGGGATGGACATGACGCCGTAGCGGCCCGCAATGTCGCTGGCCTCGTCCACGTTCAGCTTGCCGACAACGGCCTTGCCTTCGTAATCGGCGGCGAGTGCCTCGACCACGGGAGCCATCATCTTGCAGGGGCCGCACCAGTCGGCGTAGAAGTCCACCAGAACGGGCTTGTCGCCGGTGAGTGCCTGGGTGTCGAAGTTCTCGGATGTAAATTTCATTTCCATAGCATGTGTTCCTTTCTTATTTCTTATCGTGTTTTTTAGGTTTCCCGTTGATTAGCTTATCAACTTCCTTGAAGGAGCGGTGAAGGCGCAGTACCTTTTTGTTTAAGTCCGTCTTGTCGCTGGTGGCCTTAAGCAGGCTGCGCGTCATTTTCGGGGGAAGGGGCATATTAAGTCCGCCTCCTGGCACAATCGGTCTTACTGCCAGTCTATGGCCCGCCTCATTCTATTGTGCGTGGCCGGGGGGATTTTATGCGCCTTTTACGCTTCTCCCTGTTCTCCGACGCTGCGGGAGGCGATGAGCTTCAAGATCGGCTGGCCCTTGGCGGAGAATTTCATCTCGTACTCGGTCATCACGTTGCCCTCAGCCATGTCGCAGTGGTGCAGGTCGAAGGTGTGCGCGTCGACGGTCCAGCCCGCGGCGGGGATGGATTCTAAGGAGTAGTCGAACAGTCCGCGGTTGTCGGTCTTAAACTCCACCGTGCCCTCCGGCGCCAGGACGCTGTCGTAGACGGCTAAGAACTCCGGGGAGGTCAGGCGGCGCTTGGCGTGCCGGTCCTTGGGCCAGGGATCGGAGAAATTTAGGTAGATCCGGTCCACCTCGCCGGGGGCGAACACGTCCCCAAGGGTTTTTGCGTCGATGCACATGAAGTAGATATTGTCAAGGTCGAGTCCCTCGCGCTTCTGGAGGGCTCTGAGCAGGACGCTGGAGTAGCGCTCGATCCCGATGTAGTTCACGTCCGGGTGAGCCTGGGCCATCTCCATAATAAAGCGCCCCTTGCCCATGCCGACCTCGATGCGGATGGGGTTTTTGTTGCCGAACAGCTGGCAGAAGCGCCCCTTGAAGGACTGGGGGTCCTGCACGACATAAGGGCTGGCCGCGATGGTCTCCTCGGCGCCCGGAATATGGCGTAATCGCATGTATAATTTCCTCTCAAATCCTAACAGTTTACGGTGATCCGTACCTTTCATTCTAGCATCGGGCCCCCGTATTTGCAAGAAAATTTACTTTTTCCTTAATATTCAGATTTTTACTGAATAATTTCAAAATGATAATGCAAAAACCTGGGAAATTTAGTATACTATACATAATGAGCGGGCTAGCCGCTATTTGTGTGATCATAAAATCGGATTTGCGATATAAGATACGAAGGAGAGAGGAAAATGGCAAATGTGGAAAATACCACCACCTGGAGACAAATCCAGCAGGGCGTCAGAGAGACAGAACGTCTGATTGGGCAAAAAGAGTACAATCTGGCTATGGTCAAGTCCAGACAGACGCTGGAGTGTATGGTGCGGTGTATGGCTGAGAAGGCCTGCCTGGTGGAGGGGGACCTTTCCGACACGATCGATCAGCTGTACGAGGGCAGATGGATCAGCCGGAACACAAAGGATCACTATCACAACATCCGCATTCTGGGAAACAAGGCTGTCCACGAGGGCGACGACACCGCCTACGACGCGAACCAGGCCTACCAGCTCCTGCTCCAGGAGGTCCACGCGTTTTCCGATGAATACAGTTCCGGTCGGGGGCCGTCGCGCACCCAGGCTGCGTCCTCCCGCCCGGCGGCAAGAGGCGCCTCCCAGGGGCGGAGCTCTTCCCAGGGCCGCCGTCCGCAGCAGCATCAGAGCGGCCGCAGGCCGTCCGGCGGAACCGCTCGCAAAAAGAAGAGAAAGAGGGTGTCACCGGCGTACTACGCGCTGCGCTTTTTGGTTCCCATCCTGGCGGTGGTGCTGCTGATCCTGGTGATCAAGGCACTGATCCCCGGCAAGGGGGATAAACCGAAGGAGACCACGGCGCCGTCCACTGAGGCAGTGACCACCGCTCCGACCACAGCCCCGCAGCCCACAGAACCCACGGAGCCTGAGACCGAGCCCACGGAGGCGTCAGGCGGGGTGTACGTGGTTACCGGAAGCGCTGTGAACGTCCGCAAGGAGCCCTCCAAGGACGCGAGAATCTTGACCCAGCTGTCCAAGGGAACCCAGGTGGATTACGTGAAGCGCTACTCCAACGACTGGGCGGTGATCAACTACGACGGCCAAGAGGCGTACGTGTCCAGCCAGTACCTGGAGAAGCAGGAGCCGGCCACTGAGGGGGAGAATCCCACGCAGCCGGCGCAGTGATAAACGGCAGCGGCCGCGGCCAGGAGAGCACGCGGTGAAGGGGCCGGAAATCGGTGACAAAACATAAAAAACATATAAAATAATTATAAATAAAAAATAAAAATTTTTTGGCGGTACGCGGGATAAATGCACCTACGTACCGCCTATTTTGCATTAT
>USJW01000194.1 GCA_900555045.1 uncultured Clostridium sp.
ACGCCCTCTCACGGCGTAAACCCGGGTTCGATTCCCGGTCAGGTCATTCGATGAAACGGCTGTTGCCAAGCGCGGCAGCCTTTTTCATCCAAAGGTGCCACTGTAGCGCAGTTGGTAGCGCAACGCATTCGTAATGCGTGGGTCGCCGGTTCGAGTCCGGCCAGTGGCTCTTAAAAACCCTTGTATTTTACAAGGGTTTTTTATTTTGCTTAAAAAGTGGCGCGGCGGGGCTGCATTATTGCTAGCCTGCCATGCAAATTTATTGTATAATCTTTATATTATGGTACTTGAGAATGGAGGCGGCGTATGGTTGGGGAGAGCGGGCACTTGACCGGGAAAATTAGGGACCGCTGGCTGAGGCTGTCTCTGAAGCAGAAGATGCACCTGATCGCGGGATTCGCCGTGACGGTTGTGATTCTTTCCATCGCGGGGAATGTGGTGGTGTCCGGGTTCGGCATGCAGGGGTTTGAGCAGATTCTGCAGAACAACTCAAAGAGCCTGGAGCTCTGGAAGGCCGCCGGCGAGGAGGCGCGGACCTTTAAGGCCTACGTGGACGGCCGGACCGGGGAGCAGCGGGCGGACTACGAAACAGCGCGGGAGCGGACAAGGCAGGCGGTCCTCGCGCTTCCCTTTGACTATGAGGCGATCGGGCCGGACCGCTACGCGAAAACCTGGTCCATCCGCAACCTATACGACAACTACGCGGACCGGCGGGATCAGTTTTTGACCTGGACGGAGAAGGACGAGGGGTATATTAAGGAGCTCTACGCCCTCTACCAGGCGCAGAATTATCTGCGCTCCTACGCGGGCGAGCTGGAGCTCATGACGGTGGAGGCGGGCACCGCCCGCTATGAGGCCATGCGCCCGCTGTTTGTGCTGATCCCGGCCGCGGCCCTCTTTTTCGGAGCCCTGGCGGTGGCCGGTGTGAGGAAGATCAACCGCTCGGCGGACCGGAGCCTGATCCGGCCGGTGGAGCTTTTGGCGGAGGACTCCGCGCGCATCGCGGTCAACGACTTTTCCGGCCCGGAAGTGGAGGCAGCGGGGGACGACGAGGTGGCCCGTCTGATCCGGGCGTTCACCCACATGAAGGGGGCCACGAGGGGCTACATCGCGGCCTTAAAGGAGAAGCACGAGGCGGAGAAGCAGCTGGACGCGGTGCGGCTCCAGATGCTGAAAAACCAGATTCATCCGCACTTTCTGTTCAACACCCTCAACATGATCGCCTCCATGGCCCAGGCGGAGGACGCCCAGACCACGGAGCGGATGATCACGGCCTTAAGCCGCCTGTTCCGCTACAATTTAAAGTCCACGGACAGCGTGATGCCCCTCGAGCGGGAGCTGAAAGTGGTCTCCGACTACATGTATCTGCAGCAAATGCGCTTCGGGAAGCGGCTGCGCTTCACCACAGACTGTGCGGAGGAGACGCTTGGGCGGCTGGTTCCGTCCTTTGCGCTGCAGCCTCTGGTGGAGAACGCCCTTGTCCACGGGATCTCCGACCGGAAGGAGGGCGGAAGGATCCATATCCGGGCCAGGCTTCAGGGCAAAAATCTGGTTCTCACCGTGGCGGACACGGGCTGTGGCATTGAGGCGGACCGCCTGGAGGAGATCCGGGAGGCGCTGGCGGGCGGGGATGAGAAGAAGACCGGCGTGGGCCTTGGCAATATCAGCCGACGGATAAAGTCCATGTACCCGGGAGGGGAGCTGGCGGTCTACAGCGCCTGGGGAAAGGGCACGGTGATACGGATTCTGCTGCCGGAGGAGTAACAGCGGGCCGAGGTGCGGTTCCACGCGGCCCATGCGGCCCGCGCAATATAAAAATAATTTACAAGGAGGAGAAGTTCATGGTGCGCGTATTGATTGCAGACGATGAGGAGATTGAGCGCCTGGCCCTTTGCAGGCGTCTTAGAAAGCATTTTGGGGACAGTATAGAGATCAGCCAGGCGGAGGACGGAGCCGAGGCGGTGGAGATGGCAAAGCGGGAGAGAAGCCAGGTTGTGATCATGGACATCGCCATGCCGGTGTTAAACGGCGTGGAGGCGGCGGAGCAGATCCACCGGATGGACGCGGGCTGCGTGATCATTTTTCTCACGGCCTACGACGAGTTCTCCTATGCCAGGCGGGCGCTGGTGATCCGCGCTCTGGACTACCTGTTAAAGCCCTGCGAGGAGGAGGAGCTGGTGGCCGTGATGTCGGAGGCCATCCGCTTGGCCGAGCTGCGGGAGAGCGGGCGGCTAAAGCGGGAGAGCAGTGCAGCCGCAGGGGCGGAGACGCCCTCTGAGATGGCGGTGTACGAGGAGGAGGACCCGAACGAGTCCCGGATGGCGCAGGTGGCCCCCGCGATTCTCACCTACATCCGCGACAACTACATGAAGGAGATCTCCATGCAGGACGCGGCCCGCGCCATGAACTACTCGGACGCCTATTTCTGCAAGCTGTTCAAGCAGTGCTTCGACCAGAATTTCACCACCTATCTGACCAACTTCAGGGTCAACGAGGCCAAGAAGCTTTTGCGAAACCACGAGCTGAACGTCAAGGAGATCAGCGCGCGGGTGGGATACAGCGACTCCAATTATTTTTCCAAGGTATTCAAGCGGATGACCGGAATGATTCCGTCTGAGTTCAGGGATAGTCAAAGTCCACAAAAATAGAGAAGTAAAATTGTGCAATTTGACAGAGCAAACAAAAAAATACCGAATATGCCAAAATCTTCTT
>USJW01000195.1 GCA_900555045.1 uncultured Clostridium sp.
AACACCTAATTTATATTTTTTGGTGTTAAAATTCTGAAAAATTACATTTTGTAACCAGATTGCCCCCGCCGCGGGGGGCCGATCTTGGAAAAGGCGGCTTCTGCTTAAACGGGCAGAAGCCGTCTGATGCATTTGCAGGCGCTTGCCAGGTGGGCTATGCGGATTTGTGAGTATGCTTAGCCAGGCAGTCGTTGCACTGTCCGAGGAACAGGACGGAATGGCTGTCCACAACACCAGGCGCAAATTTCTGCGCGGCCTCGTTCAGCGACTCCAGCGTATCCATGGGGATGTCGTAAACCTGTTTGCACTCTCTGCACATGAAATGGTAGTGAGGCTTCGGGTTCCCATCAAAATGGTCCGCGCCGTCCCCGCAGGTCAGGCGCTGAATCTCGCCTGTCTCCACAAGCAGGTTAAGATTGCGGTACACGGTGCCGAGACTGATGTTGGGGTACTCTTCACGGATGCTGGCGTATAGGGCGTCTGCCGTTGGATGGTCATGACGGTTCATCAAACAGGCTTTGATGGATTCCCTCTGACGACTATACTTGAGCGTTTTCATAGCATCTCCTTCCTGAAAATTTATTTGAGTAGCTTATGATAATAGTAATAGTTACTATTGATAATATACAAGAGATGCGCAGAAATGTCAAGAGGGGAGTTGAGAGACAAAAAGACAAAAAGGCAGCCCGCGCGGACTGCCTTCTGTCAATAAATCATCAATTCGGCTTGTAGGTGATCCGCTCCTTGGCGATGCGGATGAATTCCTTGGTGGCGCGGGACATGTAATGTCCCTTGTGGTAGCCGATGCCGAGCACGCCGTGGGCCCGGGTGTAGTTTAGCGGGTAGAAATTTAGGTGTGTCTTGTCCGCAAATTTCTGGCGGTGCAGCTTGGCGGACGGATCCCTGGAGATGAACATTCTGGGGTAGAAGGTGATTCCCATGCCCTTGGCGCTCAGCGCCAGCACGGTCTCAATGTTCTCCGTCTCCAGCACGATCCGCGGGCTGATCTGGGCCTCCTCGAACATCTCGTCCGCGATGGTGCGAATACGGTTGCCCTTCTTTAATAGAATAAAGGGGCAATTTTCTAAAAGGCGCAGGTCTGTGGACTGGGACAGCTGCTCTTTGATCTCCTCCAGCCTTCCGGGGTACGCACGCTCCAACACCTCGTCCGGGGCGATCATCAGGATCTCCTCGGCGCAGATGGGCACGGTCTCCACGTTCTCCACCGAGAAGGGCAGCAAATCGATCATCAGGTCGATGGTGCCGTGGAGCAGCTCGTTTGCCAGGGTGCTGGAGTTCCCCTCGATGAGCCGCAGCTCGATACCGGGGAACTGGGACTGGTAGGTGGGCAGAATCTCCGGCAGAATCACGCGGCCGCGGGTGTGGGACACGCCGATGGCCAGCTGGCCGGTGGAGAAGTCCTTGATGTCGGAGATCTCCCGGTACGTCTCATCCCGCAGATCCAGCATCTCCCGCGCCCGCACCATCAGTGCCTGCCCCGCGTAGGTCAGCGTGAGGGGGGAGGTGCGGTTAAAGAGGATCACGTCGAACTCTTTTTCCAGGTTCGAGATGTGGTTGCTTAAGGACTGCTGGGAGATGTAGAGCTTCCGGGCAGCCCGCGTAAAGTTTAACTCCTCCGCAGCCACAAGAAAATATTCCAGGTTCAGGAAGTTGATCATTCCGTCCACCCCCCTGACAGCAGAGCCGCCAATTTCGGAATATAGGGTGCCAGTTTCTCGAGGGAGGTGTTGACCACCAGCTCCTCCGGGAAGTTTAACTCCTCAAGGAGCGCATGGGCATAGCGGTGGTTTCCGACGTCCACTGCGATGTGGGCGTCGCTGTCGATAATCACCGGCTGCTCATAGCGGCGGCACAGCTCCAACATAACCCGGTAGTTTTGAGGCGCTCCCGGGCGGAAGCTGCGGGGATTTAGGGAACTGCTGTTCACCTCCAAAAGCTTGCCGCAGCGCTTGGCGGCGGTGACCAGGGCCTCATAGTCGATGGGGTAGCGGCCGTCGTCCGGGTGCCCGATGATCTGGACGTGAGGGTTCTCAAGCACGCGCAGGTAGGCCTGCGTGTTCTGCTCCCGGGTGCCGCTTTTAAAGCACGGCGGGTGAAGGCTGGCGATGCAGTAGTCCAGATGGGCCAGATAATCCGGGGAGAGATCCACATTTCCCTCAAAGTCCAGGATATTTAACTCGGCGCCCATCAGGATCTTGACTCCGAAGAGTTCCCGCGGGATTACCTTAAAATTGATAAAATGAAACGCCTCGCAGCTTCCGGGCATGGCGGGTGCGTGGTCGGAACAGCCGTAGAGGGTCAGGCCCTTGTCTGCGGCGGCGTGAATCATCTCGTAGAGCGAGTTGTAGGCGTGGCCGCTGGCCGTGGTGTGAGTGTGCAAATCCAATATGTCATACATGGTTGCAGGAATAATCCTTCCTTTCTTTGATTGTCATTCAAATCATATCACATTTTATCCGCCGTGAAAAGGTAAATTCACAGGGGTAAATTTGCCCCAAAAGCACATATTTTGAAAAATTGGTATAAATTTTTTCCTAAAACTATAGAAATATTAGGTGGGTTGTTGTT
>USJW01000196.1 GCA_900555045.1 uncultured Clostridium sp.
ATAATACCTCAAAAATTATTAGTCCATTGGCAAATGCCTCAAAAAAATTTTTGTATCGTTGTATATAATGCACAACTTTTTACAATTTTCCATGGATTTTTCTATATTCTTCGACGAGAATAACGCCTTTTTCCCGCTTTTTTCCATTTTCAAAACTGCAATTCCATCTGCCTATAATTCCGGTTCTCATAGGTCTGCATGTACCGAAAAATCTGGTCCACATCCGTGACGATCCCATGCGCCCCGCACACCTGCTTAAATACCTCCATGAGCTGTCTGTTGTCCGGGCTTAAAATCTCGTAAGCATTCCCGTAGCGGGCAATATAGCGCTCCTTCACCTCGATGTCCTCGAAGTCGTGCTTCATCTGGTAGCACGTGCTCCTGGCGTCGCAGTAGATGCAGCCATGGCTGCACCCCCGGTACAGGTTCATGCCGTTTGACGCAGACAAAATCCCCTTCGCTTCTACCCGGTGCATCGATTCTCCCCCTGTCCCGCCACCAGCGCAAGAAATTCGTCCTCCGGCAGCGGCCTGGAATAGTAATACCCCTGGATCTTGTCCGTCCCCAGCTCCCTTAAGATTCGGTTCTGCTCCTCCGTCTCCACGCCCTCCGTGATGGTGTCCACCCCGATGGCGTGGAAGCACTTGATCATGGACTCCACCAGGATCCGGTTTCGCTCGTTCCCCACGCCGTCCACCAGGCTCTTATCCAGCTTGATGCTCTCAAATGGCAGCGTGAGCACGTAGGCCAGGCTGGAGTAGCCGGTGCCGAAGTCGTCTAAGTAGAAGCCAAAGCCCTGACTGCTCAGCTCCCGCATGAGCGTCAGCACCTGTTTGGTGTCCTCGGCGATGATCCGCTCCGTGATCTCGATCTTGATCCGCTCCGGGCGGACGTCGTAGCGCTTCACAAGCTCCGCCATCCTCTGGACGATATCCGGCTCCAAAAACTGCTGGACGGAGAAGTTGATGGACACGTTTCCCGGGTACTCCGTGTGCTCGGAGAGGAACCGGCAGGCCATCTCGATGATCATCCAGCTCAGCTCGTTGATCAGGCCGCGCTTTTCCGCTAACGGGATAAACTCCGCGGGCGACACATTGTTGCCCTCCTCGTCCCGGAGACGCAGCAGAATCTCGCAGCTGTCGAACTCGCCCTTTTTGAAATCGTAGACCGGCTGGAAGTTCAGATAGAACAGTCCTTCCTCCATGCCCCGCTTGATCAGCTCCACAAGCTTATTCTGCCTCCGGAACGCCTGGTAGAGCTCCTCGGAAAAATATACGCAGCGCCCGGAGCTCTTGAGCTTGCAGATCTCCACCGCGTAGTCTAAGCAGGCGCTCATGCTCCCGGCGTCCTCCTCGCCGAAGATCCGGTCCATGTACGCCACGTTGATCGGCAGCCGGCAGCGGTACTCATCCAGCACCCAGGCCTCCTCAAACCGCAGGCGCACCTCCCGCAGATAGTTCTCAAACTCGATCTGCGAGATCTCCCGGAAGATGATTCCGAAGCGCACCCCCGCGTACCGGCACACCACGGCGTCGCCGCGGGCCTCGCTGGCCGCCTTTATGTAGTCCGCCAGCTGCTTTAAGAACCGGTCTCCCACCCGGGTCCCGTACTTCTCGTTCACCGCTTTAAACTGGCGGGCGCTGATGATCACCGCCTTGAACGGCCGCCGCTCCTGGATCAGCCGCTCCAGCTGGTAGTAGAATACCTCCCTTGTATACAGGCCGGTCAAATCGTCCGTGTGGATCTTCTGGCTCTGAAAGCTGATGAACAGGATGAGTAGCGACACCGCCATCACAATCCCGGACATCATAACCCCCTTATACACCTGCTGCAGGGTGGCCAGAAACAGCGCCACCACGGGCGCGACGCGCATCACGTTGACCATGGCCAGGTAGATCAGGAACAGCACATAGATCAGCTGGTTCCCCGCCCCCCTGGTGTAGATTCCCTCCGGGCTGACCGTAAAGATAAAGCCGGTGCGAAAATTAAGGACAACCAGCGCCAGGTAGGCGATGAGTAACGCCGACGACACCTTTCTCGCCCGGTTGTGGCAGCTCTTATCCACGCTGTTTTTGTGGATCAAAAGCAGGTAATACCGGGTCATCAAAAACTCCACCAGCGCAACCGTGATAAAGTACAGGGCGTTTAAGAGCTCCAACAGCCAGATCGGCCTTCGCACGCCGCACTCCATCATCACAATCGCCGTGAGATTTAAAAGGATCGAACCGAGGGACGTGTAAAGGCATCCGTAGAACAACGTGTTCTGCAGCTCCATATGTGATGTACGCTCTCTCGCGTAAAAAATCAATATCAGTATAATGACACAGGCAATGTACTCTGCTTCAAATGACCAATGCACGCACCTTCCCCCTCTCTGCATGTTTATTATACCTTGTATTTGAGTATTTGTGTAGAAAAAATTACAATTTTGTCTGAGAT
>USJW01000197.1 GCA_900555045.1 uncultured Clostridium sp.
ATACAAGTCCCTCCCGCCTGCCCGACCGGGAAGTCCCATTTAACAACAATTATTCTTTAAACAATTGTTTCAAACAATACCTCATCACAATATTCTGCTCCACCGCCTGCACGCTGCATTCCGCGAGCTCGTTTGAATTCCAGAATTCCATGGCGATATCCCCCGACCAATTCTGCCGTTTCAACTCCCGCACAATCTGCGCGTAATCGATTTCCCCCTCCATAAAATCACATTTTCCCACCCCTTTTTTTGCCTGCCGGGCATGGAGATGGCCGACGTAGGGGATGAGCTTCATGGACTCCTCCTGGGGAACGCCGTTTATCTGGTAGTGGAGGAAATCCAGGGTGTAGCCGAGGCCGGGAGCGGCCTCGGCCATGTCGAGCGCCGCCTGGACCGTGTTGAGGAGGGAGGTGCGGCTGGGCTCCACGTGGAAGGCGAGGCCGTGGCGGGCGGCAATGTCGGCCTGCCGCTTTAAGGTGTGGGCCGCCCGGTCAAAACTGGAAGAAAACCCCAGCTCCGGATCGACAGACCCCGCGTACCCCATGATGCTGGAGAACCCCGCTTCCGCGGCAAAGGTGCAGACCTCCTCAAAGGCATTCTCAAAATCAGCGGTCCGCGAGCGATCGCTGACCGGGGAGACCGCCTGCCCGTCCAACTCCACGGCGGACAGGAACAGCTCCGACAGCGGAAGCTGGTACTGCGCGGACAAGGCGTTTAGCTGCCGGGCGCATCTTTGAGGATTTTCCTGGATTTGCGCCTGGGGAACCAGGCTGCGGCTGGCGACGTCGATGCAGTCGAACTCCAGGCTGCGGATGAGCTTAAACGTCTCCGGCGCGGACAGGCGGCCAAAATTTTCAGAGTGACAGCTGTAGCGGATCATAGGAAGATCTGTTTGCCGCCGTTTGCGATGGACTCAGCCATAGCGTCCAGGATCTGCATGGTCACAAGGCCGCGCTCCCCGTTGCTCAGGCAGGGAACTTGGCCGCGGATGCAGGAGAAAAAGTGGCGGTACATGTCGGCGTGGGTTTTTCCGCACTGGAATTTGGGTGCGATCTCCTGCATGCCCATGAGGGGATCGTGCCGGTAAAAGCGGATGCAGTCGTCCGACTGCTGTTTGTAGCATTTTAGGACGTCGTAGGACAGGGACATTTTGTCGCCGTAGACGTTTAGCTGGTACTTGTCCGGCCCGGGAGCCGCCCGCAGCGCCTTGAACAGAAACATGGCGCCGTTGTCGAAATTGACGGTGGCGACGCAGGTGTCGTCGTCCAGAACGTCCATGTGTCCGCTCTGGCTTAGACTTTCCGCCTGGCAGTAGCCCCTGGCCTGGATGGAGACGGGTTTGGGATCCCCCAGGAGATACAGCGCCCATTCCACGTTGTGGGAGCCGCTGTGGGAGCTGATTCCGGTGTTCCCTTTCGCCTTCGCCCGGTCCATGCCGTACTCATGGCTGCGGGAACTGCAGCGGTCCACAGAGACCAGATAGGTCTCGCCCATGCGGCCGCTCTCGATCATGCTCCGGAATATGCCCATCTGGCGCTGGAGCAGGCCGTTGGAGCCGCCGAGGAAAACCTTGTCGGACTGGCGGGCGGCCGTCAGGAGCTCCTCAAGCTCTGCCTTGTTCATCGTGATGGGTTTCTCCACATAGAGGTGCTTTCCGGCCTTTATGCAGTCCAGCGCGATTGCAAGGTGCGTGGCGGTGGGGGTGTTGATGGTCACGGCGTCGAGATCGGGCATAGCCAACATCTGGCGGTAGTCCTCAAAGCTGTGGGGAATTCCAAAGCGCTCCGCCACATCCTTTGCCAGGCCGGGAACCACATCCGCGATTGCGGTGATCTCCACGTCCCGGTCGTTTAATGAGCGGATGGAATCGATATGCCGGTTCCGGTCCGTGGTCACCTTCCCGGCGCCGATGATGCCGAGTCTGATTGTTTTCTGATTCATAAACCCTCCTTATAGAAGAGAGACAGCTGCCTGGATTGGCAGCTGCTCGGTTAATCCTGTTTAGTTTGCGCCCTGCGCCGCGCTGTACAGCTCAGCAAATTCCTGTGCCATCTGTGCGCCGCCCATGGATTTCCACTTCTCCACGGATGCCAGGTAGTCGTCCAGGGTGATCTCGCCGATCACATAGTTGGTGCAGGCGTCCTGGATGAAGGTGGCCAGCTCGCCGGTGGTGCCGCCGGTTTCCGTCTCCGTCTGGGAGATGAACGGAAGGGTCGGGTCGCACGACAAACGCATGAATAAATAAATTATGAACAATCCCTCTTTTTCTGGTATGATAGAAAGAAAAAGGGGGATTTC